>NZ_JBFAIC010000011.1:0-199297 GCF_040654515.1 Dactylosporangium sp. NPDC050688 | reverse complement strand
CCCGGCGCCGCCTCCAACGCCACCAGATCCCGGTCCAACTGGTCCAGGTTCTCGTGCGACTCCACGAGAAACTCCTGAACGATGTCACCCAAGTCGTCGCTCACTGCCACGCTCCCCTTCTCCGACGGCACAATCGACCGTGGCAGGGGGAATCTGAGCAAACCGGTCAGGCGTCAGCGGGAGCTGGTGCGCTTGAGCTCCAGGGTGAGGTCGGGGCCCGAGAGGCTCATCGCGACGCTGCCGCAGTTGAACTTGCGCGGCGGGATCTCGCGCGCCTGCAGCGGGGCGGTGTAGACCTGCTTGCCGTCGCGGTAGAGCGTCTCGGTGCCCTGCGCGCGCGGGTTGCTGTAGATCACCTGCCCGTTCTCGACGCGGTAGGTGTACATCGCGAACCCGGTGTACACGAACTCGTGGCGGGTGGATCCGATGGTCCCGTACAGGCGGACACCCGATCCGTGGTCGAAGGTGACCCGGCCGGTCTCGCTGTAGCGCTGGTAGGTGCCGCTGCCGTGGACGGGGAACGCGCCGGTGTTCGGGACGGTCACCGTCTCGTCGTGGCGCTCCTCGAACCACACCCCGACGATGCAGGTGTCCGCCGACGGTGCGGGGCTGGCCGACGGGCCCGCGGACTGCTCTGCCGGGCCGCTCGGCGCCGCGGAGCCGGTGGCCGTGGCGGCGGGATCGCTGCCGGCGCCGCTCGTGGTGGCCGCGCCGGGGGCGTCCTGCGCGGTGCCGGCCGGCTCGTCGCCGCCGGTCGCCGCGTAGACGATGACCGCGCCGATGAGCAGCACCGCGACGACGGCGAAGATGATCCCGGGAATCAGCAGCGGGTTACGCTGGGGCCGAGGCGGCCCCACGGGTGCCCCGACGAACTGCCTGCAGCGCAGGCAGAGCCCCTGCGCATCGACGCCGACCGCGCCGCATCTCGGACACCGCACCCGGACACGGTACCGTCCCGGCCGCCTCCGGGACAGTCCACAGTGGAGCGACGCCCCGATGGAGTACCATTCGCCGCAGGTGCGCCGGGAAGCCTGGTCGGCAGGACAGGATGATTCTGCCTGCTGGAAGGGCCCGGGATGGCACGCGGCACGACGCGCCGGATCGACATGCTGCTGGAGTTCCTCCGCCTGGAGACGACCGGTGGCCGCCTGCTACTGCTCGCCACCGCGGTCGCGCTGCTGTGGGCCAACCTGCCCGGTGGCACGTATGAGGCGTTCTGGTCGCTGAGCCCGCCGCCGTCGGCGCTGCTGGACGCGCTGCACCTGGACCTGCCGCTGGCCGTCTGGGCCACCGACGGGCTGCTCACCATCTTCTTCTTCGTCGCCGGCCTGGAGGTCAAGCGCGAGCTGACGGTCGGTGAGCTCGCCGGGTGGCGGGCCGCGGCCCTGCCGGCGGTCGCGGCGCTCGGCGGGATGGTGGTACCGGCGCTGGTCATGATCGCGGTGTCCGGCGGCGCGGCCGCGCACGGTGGGGCGTGGGCGATCCCGGTCGCCACCGACATCGCGTTCGCGCTCGGTGTCCTGGCCCTGGCCGGCTCGACGTTGCCGTCGGGGGTGCGCGTGCTGCTGCTGTCCCTCGCCGTCATCGATGATCTCGGTGCGATCGCGCTCGTCGGGGTGCTGTTCGCGCACGACCTGCGGTTGTTGTGGCTCGCCGGCGGTCTGCTGCTGTGTCTCGGGTACGGGCTGCTGCACCGCCTGCGCTGGACGCCCGTGTGGCTGGTCGCGCCGGTCGCCGTCGGCGCGTGGGCGTGCGTCCACGCCGGTGGGGTGCACGCGACCGTGGCGGGGATCGTGCTGGGGCTGCTGACGCCGGTACGTACCAGGGATGGCGAGGACGAGTCGGCCTGCGACCGCCTCCTGCACCGCCTGCATCCGGTGTCCGCCGGGGTGGTGGTGCCGATCTTCGCGCTCGCCGCGGCCGGGATCCCGCTCGCCGCGGCCGGTGACGCGCTGGGCGACCCGATCGCGCAGGGTGCCGCCGCCGGGCTGCTGCTGGGCAAGCCCGCCGGCATCATGCTCGGCGCGTGGCTGGCGGTGCGGGTGCGGCTCGGCGCGCTGCCGACGGAGGTCCGCTGGGGTGACGTGCTGCCGGTAGCGGTGCTCGGCGGGGTCGGTTACACGGTGAGCCTGCTGATCGTCGGGCTGTCGGTGCCGGGCGCGGCCGCCGACGCGGCTGCGGCGGCGGTGTTGTGCGCGTCGGTCGTCGCGGCGGTCGTGGCGACGGTCATGGTCCGCTGGCGGGGCCGGACGAGGACGTCGCCAGCGTGAGCACCTGGTGCGCCCGGTGGCGCGGTGCGCGGCAGGTCCGGACATGGTGAGACCGGCATCCACGGGGGAAGACGCCGGTCTCGTTGAAAACGATAAGGCTCGACGCGCCTTTGCGCCACCCGTGCGCGGGGTCAATCGGACGGAATCTGCCGCCGGTCCGCGGACCCGCCGCGGACGTGACAGGGGGCGGTATCGTGCTGGCTCTGTCGTGGTGTTGATCTAGGAGACTGATGTCGACGCTGCTCGTCGTCGGGCTCGGGCTGCTCGGGCTGGCGCTGCTGACCGTGGGCGCCGACCAGGCGATCATCGGTGCCAGCCGGCTCGCGACGCTGCTGCGGGTGGCGCCGGTCATCGTCGGGGTCGTGGTGATCGGCCTGGGCACCAGCACCCCGGAGTTCGTGGTGTCGGGCACCGCGGCGGTGCGCGACAACGCTGGCCTGGCGCTGGGCAACCTCGTCGGCTCCAACATCCTGAACGTGACCCTGGTCCTGGGGGTCGTCGCGGTCGTGTCGCCGGTGATGGTGCGCTCGTCGGTGCCGGTGCGGGAGGCGCCGCTGATGGCCGCGGCGGTCGCGGTGTTCGGCGCGTTCGCCCTGGTCGGGCTGAAGTTCGTAGCCGGGCTGCTGCTGGCGGTGCTCAGTGTCGGGGCGCTCGTGCTGCTGGTGCGCCTGTCGCGGGTACAGGACGGCGATCCGCTGCCCGACGACGTCGCCGCGTTCGTCTCGGCGCAGCGGCAGCGGCGCTGGTGGGTGGAGGCCGCGCGGACCGTGGTGGGGCTGGCCGCGACCCTCGGCGGGGCGCAGCTGCTGGTCACGAACGCGGTCACGCTCGCGCACCGGTGGGGCGTCAGCGACGAGGTGATCGGGTTCACGCTCGTCGCGTTCGGCACGTCACTGCCGGAGCTGATGACGTCGGTGCAGGCGCAGCGGCGCGGCGAGGGCGATCTCCTGGTCGGCAACCTGCTGGGCAGCAACATCTTCAACAGCCTCATCGGCGGCGCGGTCGTCGGTCTGGCCGCGGGCCGCTCGACGATTGCGCCGTTCGGCTTCGCCGTGGTGACCGCGATGGTGGCCGCCGGTGTCCTGGCCTGGCTGCTGCTGTGGCGGGGCAGCCGGATCACCCGCCCGGAAGCTTGCGTCCTGCTGGCCGCGTACGCGTGTGTCCTGCCACTGCTCATCTCGGCGAACCCGTGAGTTTCCGGTTCCGCTGACTGGGTACGCGACTCGAATGGGCGACGCGATGGTCCGGACGACCCGTTCCGGAGATGCACTGGTGGTGGAAGTGTTGGGGCCCCTGGAAGCCGCGACGGTCGGGGCGCTGCGGTCGGTGGTGCTCGACACGATCGACGCCCAGCGACCGGCGGTGCTCACCGTCGACCTGCGGCGGGTCCCGTTCATGGACTCGATCGGCATCGGCACGCTGGTCGCGATCAACAACAAGACCCGCGACGTCGGCGGCCGGATGGACGTGCGCAGCCCGTCACCGTTCGTACACCGGCTGCTGCAGGTCACCGGGCTGACGGAGCTGTTCGGCCTGCCCGACCTGCCGGTCGACGCGCCGGTGTCGGGCGCCGGCATGATCCTGCCGCAGTAGCTCCCGCTCAGTAACGGTCGACCACGACGCTGGAGACGCCGGCGGCGTTGTCGATCTCGTACCGGTCCGCCGCGGCGGTGTCCCCTCCTTGGAACGCGGCCCCGCCGGCGACCCCGTCGTGGCGGGCGCCGTCGATGGTGACGCTGCCGGCGCCGCCGCCGGCGACGACCCGGACCGGCCGGTCCTGCGGCAGGTGGATCCGGAAGGTGCCGGCGCCGCCGCTCATCCGCACCGGGACCGCGCCCTTCGCGGCGGGCAGGCTGAGCTCGATGCTCGAGACGCCGCCGATGTACTCCACACCGCCGATCTCGCGCAGCCCGCGCAGGTCGGCGGTGTTGCTCGTGGAGCCGGCGGTGAACCGTACGGTCCAGCGCACGTCCCGGTTGAGCTCGATGGCGACGGCACCCCTGTCGGGCGCGCCGTTGCCGGTGTCGCTGAGCTGGACGCCGATGCGGCCGTCGAGGTCGGTGACGCCGGGGACGGTCCGGCCGTCGCCGGGGGTGCGGACGCGGTACAGCGTGTCGCCCAGGTCCGCGGCAGTGACCGTGACGGCGGTGACGCCGCTGAGCAGCTCCAGGGTCGCCGCGTCGCGGCCGGCGACGGGCGCGGTGACGGTGTGGGACGCGCCGGCGGTGGATGCGTGCCGGGCCCGCCACACGGCGACGGTCACCGCGGCGATCACGAGGACGGCCAGCAGGATGATGCCGCCGACGAGCAGGACGGTGCGCGGGGGCGGACCGGCGGCGGCGTGTGCGGGGGCCGTGGCGCGCGGGCGGGCGATGGTCACCATGTCGATGTGGTCTCCGCGGGCTCGGCCATCGAAACGCGTCGTGGTGCGTCGACCGGCGCGGGGCTCAAGACCGGGGCCGCCGCCACGGGGGAAGCGGCGGCCCCGGCGTCCTTGGGTTGCAACGCAATGTACTCCCAACGTGAGCCACTGCACAGCCCCCAATCCGTGCCGTCTTACCGGCCGTTTCCCGGCTGTCGCGGAACCGTCCAATGTAGAACGTAAGGCCGACGTAACCGCACAGATTCGCACACCTTCGGGCGTGCGACGGGGTGCCGGGACAGGCTTCAGCGAAGGGCCGCGGCGCGGCGGCCGGCCTCGGCCGGCGTCAGCAGCTCACCGTCCAGGACGACGGCCCAGAAGGCGCTGAGCGGGATCCGCTCGAACAGCGGCGAGCCGAGCCCGTCGAACACGTCCTCCGGGGCCAGCTTCAGCGACGTGGTCACAACGATCGTGGGGATGCTCTGGGCGAGCGCGAGCGTGCCCTTGATGTTCAGCACGCGGGTGGGGCTGAACGCGTCCGCGCCGGCCAGGCCCGTCACCGGCTGGAGCCCTTCGGTGCCGGGTGCGTCGACGGTGCCCGCGGGCAGCTGCGCGGCGACGGCCTTGACCAGGGCGCTGCTGGGGGCGGTGCGGGCCCAGCCGCCGCGCTGGTGCAGCAGCCGGGTCGCGGTGGCGACGCTCGCCTCGACGTCACGGTCGAGCTGCTCCCGGATCGCGCGCAGTGCCGGGCCGGGGTCGTCGCTGTTCGCGGCGCGGGCGATGTGCCACATCGACGCGTACCCGGGCAGCAGCCCCGGTAACGGCGCGACGACCTCACGCAGCGTGACGGGATCATGGACGAACTCTGCCAGGCCGTCGAGCACCTGCCGGGCCACCCCGGTCGCTCCGGACGTCCGGTCCTGCACAGCCGCGGTGAGTAGCGGCGACAACGTTGGCGCGCTCATGAAAACCGGTCTCCCCTGTCGAAAAACGGACAACGACCCCAGATGGACCTCATGTATGAGACAGCCGGGGTCGATCTCCGTCAAGGTACAAACGAGCTAGAACCGGTTGGCGCAGCGGGTCTTTACCGACCAGCAATCGGCGCGTAATCCCGTGCGCCGTAACCGATATACACCTGACGCGGGCGGCCGATCTTGGTCTCCGGGTCGTTGATCATCTCGCGCCACTGGGCGATCCAGCCGGGCAGCCGGCCCAGCGCGAAGAGGACGGTGAACATGGTGGTCGGGAAGCCCATCGCCTTGTAGATGAGGCCCGTGTAGAAGTCGACGTTCGGGTACAGCTTGCGGGAGACGAAGTACTCGTCGGAGAGCGCGATCTCCTCCAGCTGCATCGCCAGGTCGAGCAGCGGGTCGGGCTTGGCCATCCGGCCGAGGACCTCCTGGGCGGCCTTCTTCACCAGCGCGGCCCGCGGGTCGTAGTTCTTGTACACACGGTGACCGAAGCCCATCAGGCGGGTGCTGGAGTCCTTCTTGTCCTTCACCTTGCTGACAAACTTGGCGACGTCGCCGCCGTCGTTGTGGATCAGCTGCAGCATCTCCAGGACCGCCTGGTTGGCGCCGCCGTGCAGCGGGCCGAACAGCGCGTTGACGCCGGCGGAGACGGAGGCGAACAGGTTGGCCTGGCTGGAGCCGACCAGCCGGACCGTGGAGGTCGAACAGTTCTGCTCATGGTCGGCGTGCAGCAGCAGGAGCATGTCGAGGACCTTGACCGCGACCGGGTCGATCTCGTACGGGGTCGCCGGCACGCCGAACGTCATGCGCAGGAAGTTCTCGACATACCCGAGCGAGTTGTCCGGGTACAGCATCGGCTGGCCGATCGCCTTCTTGTAGGCGTACGACGCGATCGTCGGTACCTTCGCCATCAGCCGGATCGTGGAGATCTCGACGTGCTCCTGGTCGAACGGGTTGAGGCTGTCCTGGTAGAAGGTCGACAGCGCGCTGACCGCGGACGACAGCACCGCCATCGGGTGGGCGTCGCGCGGGAAGCCGTCGAAGAAGCGGCGCATCTCCTCGTGCAGCAGCGTGTGGTGCTGGATACGTCCGGTGAACTCCTCCAACTGGGCCGGCGTCGGCAGCTCGCCGTGGATCAGCAGGTAGGAGCTCTCCAGGAACGTGGAGCGCTCGGCGAGCTGCTCGATCGGGTAGCCGCGGTAGCGCAGGATGCCCGCGTCGCCGTCGATGTACGTGATCGACGATACGCACGAGGCGGTGTTGACGAAGCCGGTGTCGAGTGTGACCTGGCCGGTTTCCTTGAGCAGTTTGCCGATCTCGAGACCGGCGGGCCCTTCCGTCGCCTTGCGTGCCGGCAGGTCGAGCTCGCCGTCCGGGTATGTGATCTTGTACTCACTCATGCGCGTCGTTCCCGTCTCGTCCCGCAGTCCGGCTTCTGGCCGCGGCCGCCATTGCCCGCGACCGGCGCTTATGGCGCCGGAGCGCAGGATTTCAGATGCGCCGGCCGGTCCGCCAGGCGGGGCGCTCACGTGCGATATTTCCAACTCGTTACCTCATCGTCGCACCGGGCGAAGTGCGGGACCAACTTTCGGCGGCGGCAGTCCGCCTCCGGTGCGCTCGCCCGCGCCGGGTGTTCGGGGATCACCCGGGGCCGGCGACCAATGGGAGCATGCGAAGAATCCTGCTCTCCGGCGCCACGCTCGCCGGCACGGCGGCCGCGCTCGCGCTGCCCGGCGCCGCGTCGGCGGAGGGCGCCGGCACGGTCAGCCCGGAGACGGTCCGGCCGGGCGGCCGGGTCACGTTCAGCACCGTGTGCGCCGAGGGCGTGAAGTCCGCCGAGGTCGCCGGTGCCACGCTCGGGCTGTCCGCCCGCATCCCGATGGAGCCCGGCAAGGCCTCCGGCACGTTCTCCGTCGGGGTCGACGTCCCGGCGACGGTCACCGCCGGGACGTACAGCGTCAGCATCGACTGCGGGGACGGCAGCTCATCGGTGGTCAGGCTGGTGGTCTCACCGACCGGCGGCGTGCCGACCGGCGGCGGCTCGACCGCGCAGGGACCCAACCGAACGCTCATGGCCGCCGGCGGTGGCCTGCTGCTGCTCGGCGCGGCCGGCGCCCTGGCGCTGCGCCGCCGCTCGGTGTGACCGGCGGCGGCCACGCGGCGGGCCGGCACGCGTGGCGCCGGCCGCGGCACCTGCTGGTGCGCGCCAACGGCACGTGGCGGGGCGGGACCGTGATCGGCGTCATCACCCTCGCCGTCACGGGCGTCTCGCTCATCGGCGCCGGCTACGGCACGCCCGGACCTCCGCCGGTCGTGGAGTCCAGCGGCACCGCCGGGATGTCCGGCACCGCGCCGCAGGCGCCGGCCTCGACCCCGGTGCGGCTGAGCATCGACGCGATCGGCGTCGAGGCCCCCGTGGAGCGGGTCGACGTCGACCGGGACGGCATCCTCGTCCCGCCGTCGCTGCGGGAGCCTTCCCAGGTCGGCTGGTACCAGCGCGGCCCGACACCGGGTGAGGCCGGCAACGCGGTCATCGTCGGGCACGTCGACACCGTCGGTCGCGGCCCGGCCGTGTTCTACCTGCTCGGCCGGCTCAAACCGGGTGACGGGATCGGGGTGACCCGGCGCGACGGCTCGACGGTCACGTTCCAGGTCGACGGCGTGCGCCTGTACCCGAAACGGGCGTTCCCGGCGAGCCTGGTCTACGGCCCGGCGGAGCGCTCCCAGCTGCGGCTGATCACCTGCGGCGGCACCTTCGACCGTGCCACCAGCACGTACTCGGGCAACACCGTGGTCACCGCGACGATGGTGACGTGGCGGCCGTGAGCTGGTCGAGGGTGACGGCGTGGATGCGGCCGGCGGGCACCGAGCGCTGCATCAGCATGTTGCGCATGACCCCGACCGCGAACGGCGTGCCGCACACGTAGACGTCGTGCGAGGTCCACTCGGCGAAGTCGACGACCACCTGCGCCAGCGACCCGCCCAGGTACGGGTGCGACGGCCCCCTCGCCACGACCGGGTGCACGGTGGCGTGGGCGCACCGGGCGGCGTGGGCGCGCAGGGACTCCAGGTCGTACAGGTCGTCGCGGGTGGACACGCCCCAGAACAGGTGGACGACCCGTTCGTCCTGCCGCGCGGCCAGCTCGTCCAGCAGCGCCTTGACCGGCGCGACGTGCACGTCCTCGGCGACGATGAGGATCGCCCGGCCGTGCTGCTCGATGACGAACTCGCCCTCGGCCCGGTGCAGCCGCACCGCGTCGCCGGCCCGGGTGCCGTGCACCAGCGCGCCGGTGGCGTCGTCGCTGGGTGCGGCCTGGACGTGCAGCTCGAGGCGGTTGTCGCCGGCCGGCGGGGCGGAGATCCAGCAGGGCCGCCACGCGCCGGGCACCATCGGGTGCTCGACGACCGCGCGCTGGCCGGCACGGGCCGGGTACGGCAGGTCGGTGGCGAGCCGCAGCACCGCCACGTCGTCGCGGCGCTGGTCGTGGGCGACCACGGTGGCCGTCCAGAACGGGGTCTCGTCCTGCTGCAGCAGCTTGCCCTGGCGCAGCCAGCCGATCACGAACCGCCAGCCGTCGCGCCACGTACCGGCGTCGTCGTCGCCGAACTGGTCGCCCGACGTCTCGCGGACGGCCTCCAGCAGTGCCTCGCCGAACAGGTCCAGCTGCCGGCTGCGCGGGCCCATCAGCGCGTCGAGCGCCGGTGCCAGCTGGGCGAACTGCGGCACGACCGCGCTCGGCTGGTCGAAGTGCTCCAGCAGCCACCCGAACCCGCGCTCGGCCGCCGCAGGGTCGGCCGCGATCGCGCTGTGCAGGACGGTGCGCTGCTCCGGGGGCACCTCCGCGAGCCGCGCCACAACCGCGCGCACGTCGCGCAGGCTGTCGCGCAGGCGCCGCTGCAACTGCGTCAGATAGCCCTGATCGCCGGGTTTCGGCCCGTCGGCGGGGCCGTCCTGTGCAAGACTGTCCTTCGGCTGATCTTGTTGGCGCCGGGGCCTGGGCTGCTGGGCTGTCTGATCCAACTGGGCCTGCCGCCACGCCCAGAGCACCGTCAACGGTTCACCGCCCGGCCCGACCGGTCCTACCTGCGCCACGCCTCCAGTCTCCCGGGTTCAGCGCGGCAATGTTGCCAATTCCGACATACCCCGCGTTTTGCGCGCCGCTTCCCGGGCTCGGGAAATGTCGTACCTCTTTCGTAGAGTGCGGTGCATGTCGTTGGATTTGCTCGAGCTGCTCCCCGCCGGCTGGCGGGACCTGATGAAACCGCACCTGGATCTCGAGATCGTGCACAAGCTCGAGGCGTTCGTGGAGGCGGAGTATGCGGCCGGCCCGGTCTATCCCCCGCTGCCGGACCTGTTCACCGCGTTCCGGCTCTGCTCGCCGGACGACGCCAGGGTGCTGATCCTCGGCCAGGATCCCTACTTCAAGGAGGGCCAGGCGCACGGGCTGAGCTTCTCGGTGCGCCCCGGCGTGTCGATCCCGCCGTCGCTGCGCAACGTCTACAAGGAGCTGCGCGACGACCTCGGCGTCACCCCGCCGGCCAACGGTGACCTGACCGGCTGGGCGAGCGACGGCGTCCTGCTGCTCAACGCGGTGCTCACCGTCCGCGCCGGCAAGGCCGCCTCCCACGCCAACAAGGGCTGGGAGCACTTCACCGACGCCGCGATCGCCGCGCTCAACGCGATGCCCCGCCGGGTCGTGTTCGTCCTGTGGGGCAGCTATGCCCGCAAGAAGGCCGTCCTGGTCACCAACCCGCAGCACAAGATCGTCGAGGCGGGCCACCCCAGCCCCATGAACCCCGCCGGTTTCCTGGGCTCCAAGCCCTTCAGCCAGACCGACGCCGCCCTGGTGGAGGCCGGCCTGCCCCCGGTCCGCTGGGTCTGAGCCCGCCATGAAGGCCCTCGAGGGACCCCTGTGGCGGGCGCTGCTGGTCTTCCGCATCGCCGCGCTCGGCTACGCGGCGGTGCTGATGGTCGGCAACTTCCGCAACTACCACTGGCCCCTCGGCGGCTGGCTGATCCTGTCCGTGATGGCCGCCTGGACGGTGGTGAGCAGCCTGGCCTATGCGCGCCCCGAGCGCCGTGACTGGCCGCTGCTCACCGCCGACCTCGCGGTCACCGCCGGCTGCCTGCTCTCCACCCGCTGGATCGTCGCGCCTGAGGGCCTCGGCCTCGGCGCACCGACCCTGCCGATGGCGTGGGTGGCGAGCCCGGTTGTCGCCTGGGCCATCTCCGGCGGCCGCCGCCGCGGCGCGATCGCCGCCCTGCTGATGAGCGGCGCCGACGTGGTCGTCCGCAACGGCTTCTCCCAGGCCACCGTCAACGGCCCGGTCCTCATGCTCCTGGCCGGCGTCGGCATCGGCCACATCGCCCGCCTCGCCATCGACGCCGAGGCCCGCCTGCAGCGCGCCGTCGAGCTGGAGGCCGCCACCCGCGAGCGCGAGCGCCTGGCCCGCGGCATCCACGACTCCGTTCTGCAGGTCCTCGCCCTGCTCCAGCGCCGCGGCGCCGAGTTGGGCGGCGAGGCTGCCGAGCTGGGCCGCCTCGCCGGCGAGCAGGAGGCCACGCTGCGGACGCTGGTCACCTCCAGCGGCCCGGCGCCGGCGTCTGCGAGACGGCATCCGTCCCCGGCCGCGGCGCCCGCACGGGGGCGCCGGACGTTCCGCCTGCCGGCCAGCCTGTCCCGGGTGCCGTCCGGGCCGCTGTCCAGCGGGTCGTCCGCTGGTGCGGTCGCTGGTTCGGCTGTTGGGCCGGCCACCAGCGCTGCCCGCGCCGCCACCTCGGGCGGCTCGTCTGCTCGCCGCGCCGCGACCCGCAGCACCCGCGGCGACTCGGCGCGTGGGGTGTCCTTCGCGGCGGACGAGCAGCCCGACCTCGTCGACCTGCGCTCCCTGCTCAGCCACCACAGCGGGACCGGCGTCAGCGTCGCCGCCCCGGCCGGCGAGGTCCTGCTGCCGGCCCCGGTGGCCGCCGAGGTCGCGGCCGCCGTGGCTACCGCCCTCGACAACGTCCACCTCCACGCCGGGCCCGGCGCCAAGGCCTGGCTCCTGGTCGAGGAGCTCGACGACACCGTCACCGTCACCGTCCGCGACAACGGCCGCGGCATCCCCGAGGGCCGCCTCACCGAGGCCGAGCAGGCCGGCCGCCTCGGCCTGGCCCAGTCCATCCGCGGCCGCATCCGCGACCTCGGCGGCACGACCACCATCACCAGCAGCCCCACCACGGGCACCGAGATCGAGCTGCACATCCCCCGCTGACACGGCCGCCGCCGGCCGCCCCGCCGGCCGCCCCGCCGGCCGCCCCGCACGGGCCGCCGCACGGGCCGCTGGTCACGCTCGGCGAGAGCACGGCCGGCGCCGGCGGCATTGACGGCAGCTCGACGCATGGCTCTGACCAGCCATTTCGGGCGGCACAACCGGTCGTTTCGATGACCTGGCCCAGGCGCAGCGGGTGGCGGCGGAGGTCAGACCACGAGCCCCTGCGCGAGCCTGCGTCAAGGACGGTCATTGTCGACCGGTTCGACCCACACACGACTTGGCGGTCCGAGGCGGAGCCTCCCTGGTGCTGTGACCACTGACGTTCACCGGGTTGGTGGTGTTGTGGTTCCTCACCGCACGAACGACTCCCTGCCGTGGTGGGGCGGGGCCTCAGCCGGCTGACGGACCCTTGCCGCCGTCTCTGCCCTGTGCACGGTCGCGCTGCCGTCTGATGCGGTGGTGGTGTGGTGGGGGTCGGCGTACGACAGAAGACCCGGCCAACGTCACTGGCGCGGCACGAGCTTCGGTGCGGCTGGCGCCGGGGCCGGCCCGGGGGCTCCGCCCCGGAGTCCTCGATGCTCGTTGCTGCTCGCACTGCCTGCGCCGGCGCGCGGCAGCCTCACACGTGCGGCATCCGGCGGTCGCCGCCGCACCAGCCGGACCACCGCCATGATCCAAGTCGCATCCGGGCTACCTGGACGACCACGACACGACTTCGATCAACCGGACAAGATCAACCGGGCGAGATCACAAGTGGACCGGTCGCGACCAGCACGGGATCGGCCACCCGGCGCGGCACCCGACGCCAGGCAATGCCACACCGGTGAGCGACCGGCGCGCGGCAGCCTTAACGCCCGCCGACATCCGGCGGTCGCCGCCCCACCAGCCGCCGCGCCGGGCCACCGTGGTGATCCAAGTCGCGGCCCGGTCGCCTGGACGACCACGGCGCGACTTCGATCAAGCGGGCAAGATCATAAGCGGGCCGGTCGCGGCCGCGACGGAGGCCGACCACTCGCCGCGACCCCTCGGCGCGGCACCCGACGCCAGGCAATGCCACACCGGTGAGCGACCGGCGCGCGGCAGCCTTAACGCCCGCCGACATCCGGCGGTCGCCGCCCCACCAGCCGCCGCGCCGGGCCACCCTGGTGATCCAAGTCGCGGCCCGGTCGCCTGGACGACCACGGCGCGACTTCGATCAAGCGGGCAAGATCACAAGTGGGGCGGTTGCGGGTGCGAGTACGGCGTCTTCCGCGGCGAGTGGCTGGTGATGCCTTCGTTCGCCTGGGGACCGGCCGGCGACGGCGTTTGCCGTTGTCCAGCCGGTGCCTGGTCGTCCGCGGGGGTGGTCAGTAGTCGGCGGGGCGGGGGTGGGGTGGGGCGTGCAGGTTCAGGATCAGGTCGATGACCAGGGCCGTCCAGCCCGTCTGATGCGCCGCGCCCAGGCCGGCGCCCGTGTCGCCGTGGAAGTACTCGTAGAAGAGCAGCAGGTCGTGCCAGGCGGGGTCGTTCTGGAAGAGGGGGGCGTCGCCGAAGACGGGGCGGCGGCCGGTGTCGTCGTTGCGGAACAGGTTGACCAGGCGGCGGGACAGGTCGTCGGCGACGGTGCCGAGGGTGGCCATGTTGCCGCTGCCGGCCGGGTACTCGACCTGCAGGTCGTCGCCGAAGAACTCGGAGAAGCGGCGGACCGCCTCGATCAGGATGTAGTTGACGGGGAACCAGATGGGGCCGCGCCAGTTGGAGTTGCCGCCGAAGAGGCCGCTGGTGGACTCGCCGGGCTCGTAGCCGACGGTGTAGTCCGCCTCGCCGACGTGAACGGTGAAGGGGTCGTCGCGGTGGGCGCGGGAGAGGGTGCGCAGGCCGTACGGGGAGAGGAACTCCTCCTCGTCGAGCATGCGCTGCAGGATGCGGATGAGCTGGTCGGGGCCGACCATCGACAGCAGGCGCAGCTGCTGGCCGCCGCGGCTCTTCTTCGCGCCGACCACGTCGCCGTACTCGGGCTTGTTGGTGAGGAACCAGCGCAGGCGGGCGGCGACGTCGGGCAGGCGGCGCAGCGTGGAGGAGCTGATGATGGTGGTGGCGGTGAGCGGCAGCAGGCCGACCACGGAGCGGACCTTCAACGGGATGCGCTGGCCGTCGGCGGTGCGCAGCACGTCGTAGAAGAAGGCCTCCTCCTCGTCCCAGAGGCCGAACTCGTAGGCGGCGTCGGCGATGTACGCGAAATGCTCGAGGAACTTGGCAGCGATGTCCTCGTACACCCGGTCGTGCACCGCGAGCGTGAGGGACATGTCGAGCAGGTTGAGGGCGTACATGGCCATCCACGCCGTGCCGTCGGACTGCTCGAGGCGGCCGCCGACCGGCAGCGCCGCCGAGCGGTCGAAGGGGCCGACGTTGTCCAGGCCGAGGAAGCCGCCCTCGAAGACGTTGTTGCCCTCGGCGTCCTTGCGGTTGACCCACCAGGTGAAGTTGAGCAGCAGCTTGTGCAGCACGCGGGCGAGGAAGTCGAAGTCCTTGGAGCCGTCGATGGCGAACACCCGCAGCGCGGCCCACGCGTGCACCGGCGGGTTCACGTCGCCGAAGGCCCACTCGTAGGCGGGAATCTGGCCGTTGGGGTGCATGTACCACTCCCGCAGGAGCAGCAGCAGCTGGTCCTTGGCGAACCCGGGGTCGACGCGCGCGATGGCCACGCAGTGGAAGGCGAGGTCCCAGGCGGCGTACCACGGATATTCCCACGGGTCGGGCATGGACAGCACGTCGCAGCTGTTCATGTGCCACCAGTGGCTGTTGCGCCCGTGGCGGCGGCTGTCCGGCGGGGGCTCGGAGACGGGGTCGCCCTCCAGCCAGCGGGCCACGTCGAAGTGGAAGAACTGCTTGCCCCACATGAGGCCGGCGACGCCCTGCCGGACGATCATCGCCTCCTCGGGGGTGGCGGTCGGCGGGACGAGCGAGGCGAAGTAGGCGTCGGCCTCCGCGGACCGCCGCGACATGGTGGTCTCGAAGTCGGTGCGCAGGTCGGCGGGGGCGAGGTCCTTGGCGCCCGGGGCGTTGAGGTTCAGCCGGAGCCGGATCTCGCGGGTGCCGCCGGCGGGCACGGTGATGACGTAGTGCAGCGCGGCCTTGGTGCCGACGAGGTCAGGGTTGACCGTGTCCTTGCCGTGCAGGATGTGGTCGTTGATGCCGTCCTTGGGGAACCTGCGGCCGGGCTTGCCCCAGATGCGGTCGCCGTTGGTCTCGTTGTTGCAGAACAGCGGGCGGGGCGTGCCGTCGCCGGTCAGCGCGAGGCGGCCGAGGAGCCGGTGCTCGGCGAGCAGCCCGTTGTCCTTGGCACGGATCTCGGGCTCGTAGTCGCGGCCGGGCAGCCCCCACGCCCACGTGTTGCGGAACCACAGGGTCGGCAGCACGTGCAGGCTGGCCGGCTCGGGGCCCATGTTCTGGATGGTGATGCGCATGCACATGTCGGTCGGGCCGGCCTTGGCGTAGTCGACCTCGACGGCCCAGTAGCGGTCCTCGTCGAAGACGCCGGTGTCGACCAGCTCGTACTCAGGCTCGTCGCGGCCGCGGCGGCAGTTCTCGGCGACCAGGTCGTCGTAGGGGAACGCCTGCTGCGGGTAGTGGTAGCGCCACTTCATCCACGAGTGGGTGGGGGTGGAGTCCAGGTACCACCAGTAGTCCTTGACGTCCTCGCCGTGGTTGCCGAGGTCGCCGCCGAGGCCGAACATCCGCTCCTTGAGGATCGGGTCCTTGCCGTTCCACAGGGCGAGGGCGAAGCAGAACGTCTGGCGGTCGTCGCAGATGCCCGCCATCCCGTCCTCGTTCCAGCGGTACGTGCGGGAACGGGCCTGGTCGTGCGGGAAGTGGTCCCAGGCCGTGCCGTAGGGGCTGTAGTCCTCACGGACCGTGCCCCAGGCGCGCTCGGACAGGTAGGGCCCCCAGCCCCGCCATGGGCGCTCCCCGCTGTCGGCCTCGGCCAGCCGGCGACGTTCAGCGTTCCCATCGTCCTCGATCACGAAGTCATTCTCCGTCGCAGATGTTTCGCTCAAGTTGAGCAGGTCTCGTCCTGGCCTGATGTCGCTTTTGTCGGCCCACCCAATCTTGCCTTGATCAATAATCTTGTCGCGAGTCGCTCGCGCCCTGCCACCCTTGCCACCAAGATTGTGCCCATGGTGGTGTTCGGTGCGCAGGTATGCGGTGATTTGTCGGCCGGAGCGGCGCGTGAGTGGCTCGTCACGGACGGTATCGGCGGTTATGCGATGGGCACCGTCTCCGGGCTGCGAACGCGCAGGTACCACGGCCTGCTGGTGGTCGCCGAGCCCGGGCAGCCGGCCCGCCGGCACCTGGGCCTCGCCGCCCTCGACCCGGTTCTGACCCTGCCGTCCGGCGCGACTGTGTCCCTCGCCACGCACGAGTGGGGCGGCGGCGTGGTGAGCCCGGAGGGCCACACGCTCCTGGAGCGGTTCGAGCTCGTCGACGGGCTGCCGCGGTGGCGGTGGCGGATCGGGCCCGTCGTGGTGGAGCGCACCGTCGCGATGGTCCACGGCAGCTCGCATGTCGGCATCGTGCACCGTCTCATCAGCGCGCCCGGCGAGGTGACGCTGACCCTGAAGGCACTCGTCACGTGGCGCGACGCGCACGCCGAGCGGGGCGCCTCCGGCCCGCCGCCCGCGGTGGACGCCGTGGCCGGTGGCGCCGTCGTCGAACGGGCGTTCCGGCTGCACGGGCCGTCCTGGCGGCCAGGCGGCGAGTGGTACCGCGGCGCCCATGCCCGCGAGGAGGCGGCCCGCGGGCTGAACGCGTCGGAGGACCTCTGGTTCGCCGGGGAGTTCAGCGCGCCGCTGCGCACCGGCGAGGCGCTCGAGGTCGAGGCGTGGGCCGGGGACGGCGAGGCCCGCGGCGCGCAGCGCGTCGTCGACCGGGCGAGGGACCGGGCCCGGGCATTGACGCACGACGCCTGCGATGCGGTGGACGCGGCACTGGTACTGGCGGCGGACGCGTTCGTCGTGGCGGGCGCGCAGGGGGCGCCGGACGTGGTGGCCGGCTACCCGTGGTTCGGCACCTGGGCGCGCGACACCATGATCAGCTACGAGGGGTTGTTCCTGGCGACCGGCTGGTGCGACGAGGGCCGCGAGCTGCTGCGCGCCTACGCCGCGACGCTGTCGGAGGGGATGCTCGCCAACACCGCCGACACCGGGCAGACGGAGTACAACACCGTCGACGGCACGCTGTGGTTCCTGCACGCCGTCGAGCGGCACGTCACCGCCACGGACGACGAGGACCTGGCCGCGGCGGTCCTGCCGGGGCTGGAGCAGGTCGTCGCCGCGCACGTCGCCGGCACCCGGTACGGCATCCGCGTCGATCCCGCCGACGGCCTCGTCACGCAGGGCGCCCCGGGCGTCGCGCTCACCTGGATGGACGCCCGGGTCGACGGGATCCCCGTCACACCGCGGGTCGGCAAGCCGGTCGAGGTCAACGCGCTGTGGGTCAACGGCCTCGCCGCCGTCGCCCGGCTCAAGGAGCGCCTCGGCGGCGACGCGGCCGGGCTGCACCGGCTCCGCGAGCGGGCCGCGGCGAGCTTCGCGGCGCGCTTCCGCCTGTCGCCGGCCGCAACCGGCGGGCAGGACGCGCCCGGCCTGTACGACGTGGTCGACGGCCCCGACGGCGACGACCCGGCGACCCGGCCCAACCAGCTGCTGGCGTGGAGCCTGCCGCACGGCCCGCTGCGCGGCACCCCCGTACCGGAGCGGCTGTTTTCCCTGTTCACACCGCTTGGGCCGCGGTCGCTCGCGGTGGACGACCCGGCGTTCACCGGCGCCCACCGCGGGTCGCCGGGCGAGCGGGACCGGGCCTACCACCAGGGCACGGTGTGGCCCTGGCTGACCGGTCCGTACGCCGACGCGCTGCGGCACAGCCAGCCGACGGATCACCGCGCGTTGCTGGCCGGCATCGAGGCGCATCTGTGGGAGTGGGGGGTGGGCTCGGTCAGCGAGACCGCGGACGGGCACGCCCCGCATCGGGCCACCGGCTGCCCGTTCCAGGCGTGGTCCGTCGCGGAGACCCTGCGGATCCGGCGGATTGTCGGCTGACCTTTACACCCAAGAAATGAGATTTGCCTCCCCGGTAACCCTCGCCCGGCAGGATGAGTCTCAAGCCCACCCATCTCGTCACACGTGAGTCTGATTTGCGTGTGTCAGCGTTGGCGCGCGTGGGTACCAGGGCGGGCGTTTTGATCAACAACTCGACTGTGGGGGCGGCCACGTGGACCAGAACATCGGAAGTGCGGCGACACCGATGAGGATCCTGATGCTCTCGTGGGAGTATCCGCCGGTCGTGGTCGGCGGGCTGGGCAGGCACGTGCACGCCCTCGCCACCTCGCTGGTGGCGGCGGGCCACGAGGTCACAGTGGTGACCCGGCACGCGCCCGGGGCTCCCCTGGAGGAGTACGCCGAGGGCGTCCGCATCGTCCGCGCGGCGGAGGACCCGCCGCTGTTCCCGCTCGCCACCTCCACGCTGCTGGCCTGGACCATGGCGTTCAACCACACCCTGACCCGGGCCGCCCTGCGGGCCGCGGCCACCGGCGAGTACGACCTCATCCACGCCCACGACTGGCTGGTCACGCACACCGCCGTCACCCTCAAGGAGTGCCTCGACCTGCCGCTGGTCGCGACCATCCACGCCACCGAGGCCGGCCGGCACCAGGGCTGGCTGCCCGACGAGATGAACAAGTGCATCCACTCCGTGGAGTGGTGGCTCGGGCACGAGGCCTGCCGCGTGGTGGTCTGCTCCGAGTACATGCGCTGGGAGGTGACCCGGCTGCTCGACCTCGCGCCGGCCCGGGTCTCCGTCGTCGCCAACGGCGTCGACTCCAGCGTCTGGAAGGCGCCGTCCCGGGCCGTCAACGCCGCCCGCGCCAGGTTCGCCGGCGACGGCCCGCTCATCGGTTACGCCGGCCGTCTGGTGTACGAGAAGGGCGTGCAGGACCTCATCGCCGCCCTGCCCGAGCTGCGCGCCCGGCACAACGGCCTGCGGGTCGTCATCGCCGGTGACGGCCCGCACCGCGCGGAGCTCCAGGAGGACGTGCGGCGGCTGCGGCTGCAACGCGCGGTCAGCTTCGCCGGCTTCATGGGCGAGGGCGAGCTGCCGGCGCTCATGGCGGCCACCGACGCCCTGGTGGTGCCGAGCATCTACGAGCCGTTCGGCATGGTCGCGCTCGAGGGCGCCTCGGCGGGCGCGCCCCTCGCGGTCGCCGCGACCGGCGGCCTCGCCGAGATCGTCCAGCCGGGCGAGACCGGCGTCACGTTCCCGGCGAAGAGCCCCGACGCGCTCGCCGCGTCCGTCGGCACCCTGCTGGTGGACGAGCCCTTCGCACGCCGGGTGGCGAAGAAGGCCCGCACGATGGTCGGCCAGAAGTACGGCTGGTCCACCATCGCGGCCAACACCGCCGACGTGTACCGCACCGCCATCACCGAGGCGCCCGGCTTCGCCGCGAAGCAGGCCGCTGCGGTCCTTGAGCACGGCCGGCCGCAGATCGTCGTGCCTGACGGCAACCTTCTGACGATCTGAGTCGCAACTTTGACCGGCCCCGGCGGGAAGTTTGCCGGGGCTGTTCACATTTGGGTCTCGCGTCCGAGCGCGATGACGATTATGGTCTCTGGGGTACAGCGACCAGAATCGATCAGAACGGCGACTGGTGAGCGGGACGGCTGACGAGGTCCTCGGCAACAGATACCGGCTCATCGCACCCGTCGGCACCGGTGGCATGGCGGTCGTGTGGCGGGCCCAGGATCTCGTGCTCGACCGCGACGTCGCGATCAAGCTGCTCGCCGAGGAGCTCGCCACCAAACCCGGCAACCGGGAGCGCATCCGGGCCGAGGCGCAGGTCGTCGCCCGCCTCCAGCACCCCAACATCACCGCCGTGCACGACTACGGCGAGGCCGGCCACGTCCGCGCGGGCCGCCACGGCCGCCGCCCGTACGTGGTGATGGAGCTCCTCGAGGGCGAGCTGCTGTCCAACCGCCTGCGCAGCGGGCCCATGTCGTGGCGCCGGGCGACCCAGATCTGCGCCCAGGTCGCCGCCGGGCTCGCCGCCGCGCACGAGCGCCACGTCGTGCACCGCGACATCAAGCCCAGCAACATCATGCTCACCGCCGCCGGCGCGAAGATCCTCGACTTCGGCGTCGCCGGGCTCACCGGCTCGTTCGACCCCGACGACGAGGACGGCACCGTCTTCGGCACCCCCGCCTACCTGGCCCCCGAGCGGCTCCTGGGCGGCAGCGTCATCCCCGCCACCGACGTGTACACCGTCGGGCTGCTCATCTACCGGTGCCTCACCGACCGGCTGCCATGGCACGCGGACACGCCGACGCAGATGATCGCCAACCACGTGTACGAGCCGCCGCACCCGCTGCCGGACATCCCCGGCCTGCCACGCGACATCGGACAGCTCGTCGCCCAGTGCCTGGCCAAGGACCCCGCCACGCGGCCGCCGGCGGCGTACGTCGCCCGTACCCTCGCCGCCGCCACCGGCATCCATGTGGTCCTCCCCGGGGAGGACGGCTCCTCCACCCAGGAGGTGCACGCCCCCGCAGCCCCGGCGCCACACCCCGGCGAGCCGGCGGACGCGACGTTCGGGCGGGAGGTGACCGTCCCACGCCGGCGGGCCGCCATACGCCGCAGCCGCCGCGCCATCGCCGGTGCGGTCCTCGCCGTGGCCATCGCCGTCGGCGCCGGCGCCCTCGCCATCTGGAAGCCGTGGGCGCCCCTGCCCGGCTGCGACGTCGACTACTACACCCGGCCCGAGCCGGCCGAGGGCGTGGACCGGGGGTTCGCCTCGCGCATCGTCATCGCCAACTCCGGCAACCGGCCCGTCAACCCGTGGCGGCTGCAGTTCCTGCTCCCGGGCGGGCAGGACATCACCCAGATCACCGGCGGCATCGCCACCTGGGAGCGGGTCGGCGGCGGCGTCCGGATCACCGGCGCCTACGCGCTGCCGCCCGGCAAGGCGCTCACCGTCGGCATGAACGGCGCCCGCGGGGTGCAGCCCATGCCGACCGACTTCACCGTCAACGACGTCGCCTGTGACACCCGCTGGGCCGACCTGCGGCGCGGCGCCCGCCTCCCGCCGGTGACGGACCTGATCAACCCGCCGGAGGGCAAGAACCGCCCGCAGGCCACCACCCCGCCGGGCCCGCCGGACGGCGGCCCGCCCGGCGGGTTCGACGGCGACCGGCCGCCATCCGGCGGGGAGGGGGACGGCGACCGGCCGCCGCCACCCGGCGAGGACGGGGACGGCGGCCCGCCGCCGTACGGCGACGAGGAGCTCGGCAGCCCGCCGCCGAGCAGCCACCCGGCGAGCACTGCGGCGACGTCCCCGCCGCGCTACGTTCGGAGCCGTGCCTGAACGGTTCACGGGTCCTGTCGGGTTCGTCTTCGGCGGCGGCGGCGTCCTCGGCGCGGTCGAGGTCGGCATGGCCCGTGCCCTGCTGCACGCCGGCGTCCGTCCCGACCTCGTCGTCGGCACGTCGATCGGCGCGTTCAACGGCGCGGCCGTCGCCGCCTCCCCGGACGAGCGGGTCGCCGAACGCCTCACCGAGCTGTGGGTGTCACCGGAGGCCCGCACCGTGTACGGCGACTCGCTGCCGCGGCAGCTGGGCCGTTTCGCCCGCCGCACCCACCTGCACTCCCCGGCGCCGCTGCGGCGGCTGCTGACCCGCGAGCTCGGCGCCGACACCACCTTCGACGACCTGCCCGTGCCGTTCCAGTGCTGCGCCGCCAGCATCGAACGCGCCGCGGAGCACTGGTTCGACAAGGGTTCCGTCGTCGAGGCCGTCCTGGCGAGCTCGGCCGTGCCCGGGTTGCTGCCACCCGTACACCTCGGGGATGAGCATTTCATCGACGGCGGGATCGTCAATTCCGTGCCCGTCGGCCGGGCCGTCGCCCTGGGGGCCAGGACGGTCTTCGTCATGCAGGTCGGCCGGATCGAACGCCCGCTGCGCCCGCCGCGGCGGCCCTGGGAGGTCGCGCAGGTCGCGTTCGAGGTCGCCCGGCGGCACCGCTTCGCCCGCGAGCTGTCCGAGGCGCCGCCCGAGGTCACCGTGCACGTCCTGCCCACCGGCGGCGGCTCCGCGCGCGACGACTCGCCGCTGTCCTACCGCAACATGACCCTGGCGAGGGCCCGCATCGAGCGTGCGTACCAGGCGACGAGCGCCTACCTGGAAGCGTCGGCGTAGTGCCGCCCCGCTGGCTGCGCCGCGTCGTGCTCGCCCCGGTCCTCCTCGGGGCCATCCTCGTGGTGCTCGCCACGATGCCGGTCTGGCTGCTCGCCGCCGCGCTCGCGGCACCGTTCGGGTCCGGACGGCTGCGCGCCCTGCGGGTCACCTGGATGCTGGCGGTCTACCTGCTGCTGGAGGTCGTCGCGCTGGTCGTGCTGTTCGGGCTCTGGGTCGGCAGCGGGTTCGGCTGGAAGCTGCGCGGGCCGCGGTTCCAGCGGATCCACTACGTGCTCACCGGCCGGTTCCTGCGGGTGCTGTACGCGCAGGCCCGCTGGGCGCTCGGCGTCAAGGTGGCGGTGGTCGGCACCCACCCGGACGTCGCCGCGCCGGGCCGCCCGGAGCTGGTGTTCTGCCGGCACGCCGGGCCCGGCGACTCGTTCCTGCTCATCCACGCGCTGGTCAACTGGTTCGACCGGGAGCCGCGCATCGTCCTCAAGCACACCCTGCAGTGGGACCCCGTCATCGACGTCATGCTCAACCGGCTGCCCAACCTGTTCCTCACCGCGGGCGGCGGCGACCCGTCGCAGGTGGCCGCGCTCGCGACCGGGCTGGACGACAACGACGTGCTCGTGCTCTTCCCGGAGGGCGGCAACTTCACCCCGACCCGCCGGGAACGCGCCATCCAGCGGCTGCGCGAACTCGGCCTGCACGCGCTGGCCGAACGGGCCGGCCGCATGCGGCACGTGCTCGCGCCGCGGCCGGGCGGGACCCTCGCCGCGCTGGACGCCGCGCCCGAGGCCGGGGTCATCTGGGTCGCGCACACGGGGCTGGACAAGCTGCTCACCGTCGGCGACCTGTGGCGGCACCTGCCGCTCGACCTCACCATCACGATGCGGTGGTGGTCGGTGGACGCCTCGCAGGTGCCGGTGGGTCACGAGCAGCGGGTCGACTGGCTGTACGAGTGGTGGGGCCGCATCGACGCCTGGATCGACCGGCACGGACCGTCGTCGTAGTCCGGGGTCTCCCGCCGGAGGGCCTCGGGGGCTGGCGCGGCGGGGGTGCGCCGTTCGTGCAGAATGGCCGGATGCGATTCGGGGTGCTGGGCACGGGACACTGGGCTGCGACGACACAGGCGGTGGCCCTGGCGGCGCACCCCAAGGCCACCCTGGCCGGCGTCTGGGGCCGCTCCCCCGCCAAGACCGCCGCCGTCGCCGAGTCGTTCGGTGTCACCGCGTTCGACAACGTCGACAAGCTGCTCGACTCGGTCGACGCGGTCGCGATCGCGCTGCCGCCGCAGATCCAGGCCGACCTCGCCGCCCGCGCCGCCCGCGCCGGCAAGCACCTGCTGCTCGACAAGCCCCTCGCGCTGACCGTCGAGTCCGCGTCCGCCGTCGTCGACGCGGTCACCGACAGCGGCGTCTCGTCCGTGGTCTTCTTCACCAACCGGTTCGTCCCCGGCGTCGCCGCGTTCCTGCGCGACAACGCGGCCCTCGGCGGCTGGTACGCCGCGCACGCCACCATGTACGCCTCGATCTTCCGGCCCGGCAACCCGTACGCGGGATCGACGTGGCGCAAGGAGCACGGCGGGCTGTGGGACCTCGGCCCGCACGCCTTGTCGGTCGTCCTGCCGCTGCTCGGGCCCGTCGTCGACCTCAGCGCCGCCGACGGCCCTCACGACACCGTGCACCTGCTCCTGCGGCACGACAGCGGCGCGGCGAGCACGCTGTCGCTGACCCTGGACGCCGCCCCCGACGCCACCACGTTCGCCTTCTCCTACTACGGCGAGCACGGCGCGCTGACCCTGCCCGCGTGGGGCGACGACACCGCGGTCACCGCGTTCGGCCACGCGGTGACGGCACTGATCGCGGCGGCCGGTGGCACGCCGCACCCGTGCGACGTGCGGTACGCGGCCTCGATCACGGGCATCCTGAGCGCGGCGGACCAGGCCCGCCGCACCCAGACGATCGTCACCGTCTGACGGTTCCCGCGCTCCGCGCGGCGACCGCCTGATCTCGCCGCCGCCGGCGGTCATCGCATCCGGGTCACCGCCGCCCGCAGGCGACGGACGTCGCGGATGCGCCGCTCGTACGTCGTGGCCAGGGCGACCAGCACGAGACCCGCCACCGCGAGGGGTGCCCACCTCGGCAGCAGGTCCCAGTACACGGCGATCTCGTGCAACGCGACCACCACCAGCACCGACCCGCCGACGACGGCCGGGGCCTGCAGCCGGCGCACCGCCCCCACGACGACGACGGCCAGGCCGCCGAGGCCCAGCAGCAGCCGGCGCAGCGGCTCGCCCTCGGTCACCAGCACCGAGGCGAGGCTCGGCCCGAACGCGGCGAACAGCGCCGGCCCGAACGCCACCCAGCTGCCGAGCGGCTCCTTGCCCTCCGGCCGGCGGCGGGACGCGTACCAGCCGACGGCGGCGGCGATCACGGCGGCCGGCAGCGTGTACGCCTCCAGCAGGGCTACCTCGTTGGACGCGAGCACCAGCCAGTACGCGACCAGCTGCGCCGCGCCCGCCACCCCGGCGAACACCACCCGCGGGCCACCGGCGAGGGCCCGCAACCCGAGGGCGATCCCCCACAGGCTGCTGATCCCGGCCATCGCCGCCAGGTCCCCGCTGGTGAGCAGGAACGCGACCACCGCCGTGGCGTGCGCGACCGCCTCGAGCACCAGCGCCTCACCCGGCGCCGCGCCGCGCTGCGCGTCGCTCGTGGCCGGCCGGCGGCGGATGACGACCGACGCCGTGAGGACGACGGCGGCGGCGAGCAGCACCCAGTAGCCCGTCCACCGCAGCGGCAGCTCCGCCGCCCTGGCCGCGGCGAACGCCAGCCACCCCGCGCTGAGCGCACCGATGAGCCAGCCGAGCGTGCGCGCCGCCGCGGTCCGGCCGGCGACCCCGATGACGGCCCCGGTCACCAGGACCGCCGCGAGGGCGGCCAGCGTCGCGGGTTTCGTCGCGAGGCACCCCGCGAGCCCGGCCCCGCCGGTGAACCAGCACGTGAACGCGCCGACGTTGGCGCGCATGGCGCGGGCCTGCGGGCGTACCAGTGCTGCGGCCAACGCGGTGGCCAGCCCGCCGGCCAGGGTCACCGCCGGCACCGCCGGCCACGGCGCCTCGGCGGCCAGGCAGCCGAGCACGACCGCCATGGTCGCCGGCGCGCCCGCGAGCGTCCAGACCGCCGTCCGGGTGCGCCGGGCCACGAACACGGCGAGCACCGCGACGAGGGCGAGGGCCGCGGCGGCCGGCCCTGGCCCGAACGCCTGCGCCTCACCGGCCCACCAGCGCCCGGTCGGGTCGAGCCCCACCCCGTCCGGCGTGCCCTGCCAGATGGCGCCGAGCCAGCGGTACGGCCGCAGCAACGTCTCGAACACCGCCGGAACGACCGCCAGCAGCGTGACCGCCGCGGGGATGAGGCCGGGCAGCGCCGCCGGCCAGGACCCTGCGGGCAGCGGCCCTCCTGAGACGCCACCGCCGGCCACCGGTGATGCGGTGGCGCCGGTCGCCGGAGGCTGGTTCCCGGCGGCGACGCCGGTTGCCGGGAGCTGATTCTCGGCGGTGACGGCGGGCGCCGGGCGCTGGTTTCCGGCGGTGACGGCGAACCAGACCGACAGCACGGCCACGGCCGCGAACACCCCGAACGGCAGGTGCCCGCCGTCCGACGCGGCCAGCCCGACCGCAACAAGGGTCACGCCCAGGCCGGCGAGGGCGGCACCGAACACGCCCGCCGCGCCGAACCCGGTCCGCGCCACAACCACGAGCACGGTGGCGAGCGCCAGTCCGGCCGCCGCGCCGTACATCGGAGCCGGCACGTGCAGGGCGGCGCCGGACCCGGCGAGCCGGACCGCGGCCGCGACGAGCAGCGGCAATCCCGCGAGCCCGACGGTGACCGCCGGCGCCGCGAGCTGGACCATCCTGCCCCGCAGGGCGAACAGCACGCACAGGCCGGTCAGCGCGACCATGGTGAGCAGCGTCGCGAGCGGGGTGTCCAGCCCGGCGAGGACGGTGTGCGCGGCCACGACCGGCAGCCCCATGGCCGCCCACCATCCGGCCGTCAGACTCACCCGCGGCAGCCGCACGGCAATCGGCTGCCCGGCCAGAGCCGGCTGCCCCGCGACGGCCGGTTGGCCCGCGACGGCCGGCTGTCCGGTGCCCGGCGGCTGGCCCGCGCCGAACGGGACGCCTCGCGCGGGATCGAACGCCGGCCGACCCGCGGTGTCCGGACCTTCGCCGGGCGCACCCGCACCGCCGGGCAGCACGTCCGGTGCGGCGGCAGCGGCGGTCGCGCGCCGGGCGGACCAGTGCAGCGCGGCCACGGACAGTGCGGCGAGCACGGCGAAGTCCAGGGCGGACACGACCGGCAGCGGCGCGGCGAACGAGCCCGGCACGGCGAACCCGACCAGCACCACCGCCGGCCACACCACCCAGCGGGACCGGGTCAGCACGAGGAACGCCGCCGCGACCGGCACCACGGCGACCGGGATCTGCCACGAGTACAGCCGGTCCATCGTGGACATCGGACCGTGCCAGGCGGGCAGGGCCCAGCCGACGGCGGAGGCGGCGGCGACGAGGGCCGCGAGGGCGTACGGGACGGCGGTCACGCCGGCGACCACGAACGCGCCCACCCGGGC
This sequence comes from Dactylosporangium sp. NPDC050688, assembly GCF_040654515.1. NCBI lineage: Bacteria > Bacillati > Actinomycetota > Actinomycetes > Micromonosporales > Micromonosporaceae > Dactylosporangium > Dactylosporangium sp. NPDC050688. The sequence goes on along the minus strand of NZ_JBFAIC010000011.1, from coordinate 172,599 downwards.
GCCCGCCCGCACGCGGTCCGGCAGCACCGCGACGGCCAGCGCGATCAGCACCGGCACGCAGGCGAACGCGAGCGCCTGCTGGGCCGGGACGACCTCGGCGAGGACGCGGACGGTGACGAGCGCGACGATGCCGACCGCGACCCCGGCGCCGACGTGCGCGGTGACCCGTTGCACGAGGCCGGCGGCGACGATGACCGCGGCGAGCGCCAGCATCGCGGCGCCGGCGCCGAGGACACCGGCCACGCCGTCGACGGTGGACAGCGCGATGAGGCCCAGTGGCGCGGCGATCGTGACCGCCAGGCCGGCGCCGATCCAGGTGGCTTTCTCCACGGTACGGGCAAGCAGCACGTCCAACGCGGCGACGGCGGCGAACGTGAACGTCCAGCCCGTCGCCTCGAACGACCGCTCGGCGGCGAGCAGCGGCAGCACCGGTTGCGCCGCGAGGATGGCCGCGAAGCGGGGACCCCGCAAGCCCGTCGCGACGGCGTAGCCGCCCGCGACGACGGCGGTGACCGCGAAGACCAGCCCCGCGTACGTGCTGGGCTGCATGGTGTCGGCGAGGCCGGCGAGGTTGACGTACCAGGCGGCGTACCCGTCCAGCAGCACCAGCAGCAGACCCAGCGCGGCGAACGTCTCCGCCGTCGACCGCAGGCCCCGGGCGAGCGCGACCGGCGGCACGGCGAGGGTGACGAGGGTCACGGTCGCGAGGATCGCGGCCCGGCCGAGCACGCCGAAGCTCGCCCAGGCGACCGCCGCGAACACGATCGCGGCGCTGCCGAGCAGCAGGCCGCCGAGGATGAACAGCAGGTTCTGCACCGTCCGGGGAGTGGTCTCGGCCTGCGCGGCGGCGGGGACGAGACCCGGCCCGCGGCCACCCGGCCCGCCGGGAAAGCCGGGCGCGGCGACCGCCGAGGGCGGCGGCTGGGCCGGCGGCGGGGGCGGCGGCGCGAGGGCGCGCCTGGCTGCCTGCACCGCCTGGCTGACCCGGGCCGCAAGCAGGTTGCGCTGTGCGCGCACGGCGTTCAGGCGCTGGACCGCGGCGTCGTACCGGCCGCGTACCTCGTCCAGTTCGGCGCGGGCCGCCTCGACCTCGGCGAGGAGCTCGTCGGCGCGGGCGCCGAGCCGTACCACCTCGGCGGCGTCCGGGAACGGGGCGCGACCGCAGCCCGAACAGCCGGCCTCCAGGTCGGCCTGGCTGCCGCAGAACGGGCACGGATACGTCATCATGCCGTCAGGATGACCTTGCGGGGGCTGTGCGGGTATCGGGTGGAGTACTCATCCTTTGTCTGAGTATCCGGATCTTCCTGTCCCGTTGGCGACGGGGCATGCTGGCGGGATGCGGTTGCTCACCGAGGCTGAGTACAAGGCGACGATGGAGCCCGAACCGATACAGATCGGTCCGGACGACGAGCCGCCGTTCGACTTCTGGCCCTACTTCGACGCTATCCCCGAGGAGCACCTCGGCGGGCACGACTTCAGCGAGGGCAGCGTCAACTACGCCTGGCAGATGCCCGCCGGCAACCTGCAGCACGTCCTGGTGAACTGTGAGACCCCGAACGTGTTCCTGGTGCTCGTCCTCGACCTGCGCACCGAGACCGTCCTGGGGCACTACCTGCTCGACATCTACGGCGTCTGACCACCCGGCGCACACCAGCGCACGCAACCGGGGAACGTCAGCTACTCGTCGAGGCCGCGCTCGATGGCATACCGGACCAGATCGACGCGGCTGTGCAGCTGCAGCTTGCCCAGGGTGTTCTGCACGTGGTTCTGCACCGTGCGGTGCGACAGCACGAGGCGCTCCGCGATCTCCTTGTAGGTGACGCCCTTGGCGACCAGCCGCAGCACCTCGGTCTCCCGCTCGGTCAGCCGCGGCGCGTCGGGGTCCTCGGCCCGGGTCACCGTCGCCAGCCGCCGGAACTCGCCGAGCACCAGGCCCGCCAGCCCGGGCGTGAACACGGCGTCGCCCTCGGCGGTGCGCCGCACCGCAGCGAGGAACTCCTCCCGGGCCGCCGACTTCACCAGGTAACCGGTCGCGCCGGCCTTCACGGCGTCCAGCACGTCCTGCTGCTCGCCGCTGGCCGACAGCATCAGGATGCGCACCTCTGGGCAGGACGCCAGCAGGCCTTGGATGACCTCGACCCCGGACCGGTCGGGCAACTGCAGGTCGAGCACCACGACGTCGGGGCGCACGGAGCCGGCGATCCGGACCGCCTGCGCGCCTTCGCCGACGGCGGCGACGACCTCGTACCCCGCCTCGGCGAGATCCCGGGCGACACCCTCACGCCACATCGGATGGTCGTCGACCACCATGACCCGGAGCGGTCCCGCTGCTTCCACGCCAGCAGCCTATCGGTCCGTCCGCGTGCGGGCGGAACGGCGCCGTGCTGAGGCGGAGTTCAGAACAGCCGGGTCCGGTGCCGCTCCAGGAACGCCTCGACGTGCTCGGCGTGGTAGGGGCGGCTCAGCAGGTAGCCCTGCCCGAGCCGGCAGCCGGCGGCACGGACCACGTCGACGTGCGACTCGGTCTCCAGGCCGCAGGCGACGACGTCGATGCCGAGGCGCTGGGCGAGACTGACCACCACGTCGACGATCGGGGTGGCCGGGGCGTGCTGGCCGGCCGGCTCGCTGAACAGCACCTGGCCGATCTTCAGCACGTCGACCGGGAGGCGGCGCAGGTGCGCGAGTGCGGTGGGGCCGGTGCCGAAGTGGTCGATCGCCGTGCGGACGCCGAGGGCGCGCAGGCCGGCGAGTTGCTCCACGGCGCCGGCGTCGTCGGGCAGGGACGCCTCGGCGACCTCGATGATCAGTGACTCGGCGGGGATGCAGTGGGTGTCGACGGCGGTGGCGACGGTGGTGAGCCAGCTGGGGGCGGCGAGCTGGCGGGCCGAGGCGTTGATCGACATCCACAGGTCGCGGCCGTCGACGCGCCACCGGGACAGCTGGCGGCATGCCTGGTGCAAGGCCCACTCGCCGATCTCGCCGGCGAGGCCGAGCTCCTCGGCGACGGGGAGGAACTCGTGCGGCGGCACGACGCCGAGGCGGGGGTGCCGCCAGCGCAGGAGCGCCTCCACACCGACGGGGTGGCGCCGGGTGAGCTCGACGACGGGCTGGTAGACGAGGTCGAGCTCACCGCGGCCGACGACCCCGGGCAGTTGCTGCTCCAGGTCGGTACGGCGCACGAGCGCCGCCTCGAAGGACCTGTCGTAGCACTCGACGCGACCGCCGTCGCGGCCCCGGGAGAGCTGCCGGGCGCGGCGCCGGGCGATGTCCGCGTGCCGCAGGACGCCCTCCGCGCCGGGGTCGCCGGCAGCGCCGCTGGAACTGGCAGAACCGGCAGAACCGGGGGAACTGGCGGGCGTGTCCACGGCCCCGAACAGGTCGGCGACGCCGACGTCCGCGGCCAGATGCACCGTGTGCCCCGGCAGGTGGAACGGCTCGGCCAGGGCCGTGGCCAGCCGCGTGGCGAGCGCGAACGCGTGCACCAGCGCCGCGTCGGTGAGCACGCCGAACGCCGCCCCGCCCAGGTGGGCGGGCAGGTCGTCGCGGCCGGCGGAGGTGCGCAGCCGGCGGGCGGCCTCGATGAGCACGGCGTTGGCGACGGTGGGGCCGTGCAGGTCGGCGACGCTCTCGAACCGGTCGAGCTCGACCAGCAGGACGGAGCCGGCGGTGGTGGTGCGGCGGGCCTCGGTGACGGCCGCCAGGAACTTGCGCCGGTTGGCCAGGCCGGTCTGCTCGTCGGTCCAGGTCGCCTCGTCGAGGCTGCGCTGTAGCTGGGCGCGGTCGCCGACGTCGCGGACGTGCACGACGACGCCGGCGACCTCGGGGGCGTCGCGCTGGTCGCTGACGGTGGACTCGGTCTCGCGCCAGCGCCCGAAGCCGTCGCGGAGGCGGGCCTGGACGAGGCGACCCGCACCGGCGTGCTGGCCGCCGGCGAGGACGGCGTGCAGCGCCTCGGTGGCCGGGCCGGCGTCGGCCGGGTGCAGCAGGCCGACGAAGGGCCGGCCGAGGACATCCTGGTCGGAGAGGCTGAACTGGCGGGCCGCGGCCGGTGACTGCCACCGCACGACCAGGTCGGCGTCCAGCACGACGGTGACGTCGGTGGAGCCCGCGACCAGCGTCTTGAAGTGGGCCTCGCGGGTGGCGAGGGTGCACGCGTACCGGCGGATGTCACGGGCGGCGAGGGCCTCGCGCAGCGCGACGGCGACGACGGCGGCGAAGCCGAGGCCGATCGCGGTCCGGTCGAAACGCCCGCCGGTGAGCAGGTGCAGCACGGACACGGCGACGGCGAGCAGGGCCGGGCCGACGAGCAGCGGGTAGCCGGCGAGGGTGCCGTCGCTGTCCGCGGCGTGCGGGCTGCTGGGCGCGTCGCCGGCGCGCCGCGCCCCGGTGAGGATGAGGAACGGCCCGGCGAGCAGGGCGAGCCCGGCGGCGACGAGCCCGGCGGAGACCCGGCCGGCCGCGGGGCCGAACGGGTCGCCGGGGCCGCGCAGCGCGGACAGCAGGACGGTGAAGACGCCGAGCCCGACGATCGACAGCGCGGAGCCGCCGGCGCAGGCCAGGGCGGCGGGGCGGTGCCGGACCGCACGCAGGCCGGTGACGACGGCGACGGAGACCGCGACGCAGCAGGTGACGGCGACGGTCAGCGCCAGCGGGCCGGCGACGGCGGACGCGGCCGGCGCGGTGGCGAGGACCCAGACGCTGTAGCACAGGGTCACGCCGATGCCGGCGCCGTCGAGCAGGCGGCGCAGCCGGGCGCGGACGGTGGGCGCCGTGCCGGGCAGCAGGAGCAGGCCGAGCAGGAACGTGGGCGCGGCGACGAGCGTGGTCACGGCGGCGACGCGGCCGGGTGCGGCGATCGACGGCGTCAGCGCGGCCGCACCGGCGGCGGCGACGCCGAGGCCGGTGAACAGGGCGCCCATGCCGAGGAACCCGGCGCCGCGGCACGGGCCGAAGTCGCTCCGGCCGCGGTGGATGCGCAGCGCGAGCCGGATCAGCGCGCCGGCGTGGACGAGGGAGCCGGCGGTGACCCCGGCGGCCACGGCGGCGAAGGACAGCACCGGGCCGGCGGCGGCCGCGGCGCTGAACGCGGCCACCGCGGTGACCAGGACGAGCCAGAACGTGCGCGGGTTGCTGACCACGGTCGTGTCGCTTTCGCGAGGCGATGGGCACGGAGGGATTCGTGCCCATCGGGATCAACGACGGGACGCGCTCGGCGTTACTGCCCGATTGTGACGATCTCGCGGATCGCGGCGAGGCGGGCCGCGCGCTGCTCGTCGGTGAACACGCCACGGGTCAGCTCGTCGAGCAGGAGCCCGTCGATGAGCGCGATCGCGAGCCGGGCCCGGTCCTCGGAGCCGAACAGCGCGGTCACCCGCTGCACGAACCCGCCGGCGAGGCTGTCGGCCGAGGGGCCGAGCTCGGCGCGGTGCTCGCCGGCTGGCACGACCCGGTCGGCCGGCTGCTCGCCGCGACGGCGCCCGAACAGCTGCTGCACCACCCGCTGCGGGAGCTGCGCCCGGTCGCCCCGATGCGCTTCGGCGACCGGGTGGCGCTGGTCGGCGACGCCGCGCACGCCATGACGCCCAACCTGGGCCAGGGCGCGTGCCAGGCGCTGGAGGATGCCGTCACCCTGGCCGTCCTGCTGCCGAAGGGCGCCCCTGTCCTGCCGGCGTTGCAGGTGTACGACCGGCAGCGCCGCCCCCGCACCGCGGCTGTGGCACGCAGGTCCCGCCAGGTCGGGCGGCTCGCCGGCGCGCGGGGCAGGCTCACCGGCGCCCTCGCGCGAACCCTGGTCCGGCTGACCCCGGACCGGATGGCGGCGCGGGCCGCCCAGCGGGTCGCCGCGTGGACCCCGGACGACGCCCACGTCCCCGCCGGCGCAGTTACGCGGGCAGGCGGGCGCCGCTGACCTGGTCGCGGCCGAGCCAGCTCTTCAGCCGGCGCCGCAGCCCTTTCGGCTCGGGCACGTCGTCGCCCACGATGTCGGCGACGACCGCGGTGATGTTGTCCGGGCCGCCGCCGCGCAGGGCGAGGTCCACGAGCCGGTCGACGCACTCGTCGACGTCGGCATACTCGCGCAGGACCTCCTCGATCGTCTCGGCCCGCAGCACGCCGGACAGCCCGTCGCTGCACAGCAGGTAGCGGTCGCCGGCGCGGGCCGGGACCACGGAGTAGACCGGGTCGGTCGGCTGGCCCTGCAGGACCCGGCTGACCAGGGACCGCTGCGGGTGCGTCGCGGCCTCCTCGAGCGTGATGCGGCCCTCGTCGACCAGCATCTGCACGTACGTGTCGTCGCGGGTGACCTGCTCGAAGTCGTCGCCGCGCAGCAGGTACGCCCGCGAGTCGCCGATGTGCACGAGCCCGACCCGGTCGCCGGAGAAGAGGATCGCGGTGAGGGTCGTGCCCATCCCCTGCTTCTCGGGGTCCGCCTCGACCTCGTCGCGGATGCGCCGGTTGGCGTCGGACACCGCGGTGCGCAGGGCGGTCAGCAGGTCGCTGCCGGCGAACTCCTCGTCGAGCGGGGTCATCGCCTCGATCGCCAGCCGGCTGGCGACGTCACCGGCCGCCATGCCGCCCATGCCGTCGGCGACGGCGAGGAGCCGCCCGCCGGCGAACATCGAGTCCTGGTTGTTGCTGCGGACGATCCCGACCTCGGTCCTGGCGGCCCACTCCAGCGCGAGGGGGCGCGGCTGCGACGCTTCCATGGTCGTCAGCGTGCCCGATCGACACACACGGCGTCTGTACGCACTTCTGCGTATCGTGACCGCATGCCCGCCACCCCGTTCATCGGACGAGCCGAGGAGCTCGCCGAGATCACGGGCGCCTGGGCCGCCCTGAACAGCCGCACGGGACCTGCGACCGGGGCCGCGACAGGGCCGGCGGGAGGTCCGGTGCCGGCGCCCGCCGGCCCGCGGGTCGCGCTGGTCACGGGCGAGGCCGGCAGCGGCAAGAGCAGGCTCGTCGCGGAGGTGCTCGACCGGCTGGAGCCGCGGCCGCCGGTGGTGCTGGCCGGCACCGCCCGTACCCTCGGCGCGGCACCGCACGACTGGCTGGCCTCGGTGCTCAGCGGGCACCCCGTCGACGGCGGCGTGCCGCCCGAGCTGGCGCAGCGCTCCCCCGCGCCTGGTGCCGGGACCCGGCTGGCGCCCGCCGCGATGCTGCGGGCCGCGGTCGACGTGGTCCGGGCGCTGCTGGACGGCCGCTGCGGCGTGCTCGTCGTGGAGGACCTGCACGACCTCGACCCGGCCAGCCTGACGCTCATCGGCGAGCTCGCCGCGACCGCCGCGCTGCCGGCGCTGCTGCTGGTCACCAGCCGCCCGCCGCAGGAGGCCGCGTTCGCGCCGGCGGCCGCGCGGACGCTGCGCCGGCTCGGCGGCGCGCCGTCGGTGGTGCGGGCGCACCTGGCGCCGTTCGACGCCCGCGAGACCGCCGAGCTGGTGGAGGCGCACCGCGGCGGTGCACCGGCCCCGGAGACGGTCCGGGCGCTGCTGACCCGCACCGGCGGCAACCCGTTCTGGCTGACGGAGCTCGTCACCGCCCGCGGCGACCTGGCCGGCGCGCCGCTGCCCGCGCACGTCGCCGGCCTGCTGGTGGAGCCCCTGGCGGGCGAGCCGGCCCTGGTCGGGCGGGTCGCCCGGGCCGCGGCGCTGCTCGGCGACCCGGTCGAGACCGACGTGCTGGTGCACGTGTGCGAGGGCGAGATCGAGCCGGCGCTGCGCCGGCTGCTGGACCTCGGCATGCTGGTCCTCGCCCCCGACCTGGCCCCGGCCGGCCCGCTGCGGTTCCGCCATCCGCTGCTGCGGGAGGCCCTCGCCCGCAGCGCCCTGCCCAGCGAGCGGGCCAGGGTGCACGGGCTGGCCCGGGCCCTCGCCGTCGAGCTGGGCGACGACGCGGCCCTCGCCAGGCACGCCGCCGCGCTCGGCCGGCTCGAGGAGGCGTCGGCGGCCGCGGTACGGGGCGCGCAGGCCAGCCTCGCGGCGGGCCTGCCGGACGCCGCCCTCGACCTGGTCGACCTGGGCCTGCGCGCCGCCGGCCCCGGTGCCGCGCCGACCGGCCGCGAGCTGGCCAGGGTCGGCGCGGTGGCCGCGTTCGTGGCGGGCCGGTTCACGGTCGCGGAGCGGCACGCGGCGGACTGGCTGCGCCAGGCGGCGGATGCGGTCGAGACCTCCGACGCGCACCGGCTCCTCGCCGAGATCCTCTGGTGCCTGGCCGACCGCCCCGGCCACCGGACCGCCCTCGCCGACGCCCGCGCCGCACTGACCACCGCCGACGCCCGCGCCGCACTGACCGCCGGCGAAGCCGGCGCCGCACTGACCGCCGGCGGCGCGGACGGCGGCGGGATCGCGGCGGCGTGGGCGCGGCAGCAGGCGGCGGAGGCGGCGAGCGCGCTGCGCACCCAGGCGCCGGACCAGGTGGTGCCCCTCGCCGAGGCCGCCCTGGTCGCCGCCGAGCAGACCGGGGAGAGCATCGCGTCGGCCGGGGTCACACTCGGCACCGCCCTCGCGTTCGCCGGCGCGCACGACCGGGGCGTGGCGCTGCTGCATGCCTGCCGGCAGATCGCCGAGCACGACCGCGACCCGGTGACCGTGGGCCGGGCCGTCAACAACCTCGTCGCGGTCGGCCTGCCCCGGCTCGGCGACGTCACCGGGCGGCGGCTGTTCGACGAGGCGATGACCGCGATCGGCCGGTCCGGCCTGGAGTTCTGCGCCGGGCGCACGACCGCGCTCGGCGTCGCGCACGCGCTGCGGACCGGCGACCTGGCCCGGGCCGAGACGCTCGTGTGGTCCCGGCTGCCGATCGAGACCGACCCGCTGGAGCGGGTGCGCTTCGCCGCGAGCGCCGGGCTCCTCGCCGTCGAGCGCGGCGACGACCCCCTCGCGGTGCGGATGCTCGCCCGGGCCGACGGGGAGGGCCGCGACGTCGGCCTGATCCGGGTGCTGCGGGTGGCGGTCGCGGCGCGCGGCCTGCACCCGCTCGACCCGGCCCTGGCCCTGGCCGAGTGCGTCGGCCGCTGCCGGCCGGCCCGGCTGGTCGAGGCAGCCCGGTGGGCGCTGCACGGCGGGGTGCCGGCCGCGACGGTCGAGGACCTCGTCGGCGACGCGGTCGGCGCGGCACCCCAGCTGCGGCTGCTGCTGGCGGTCGCGGCGGGCCGGGACGCCGCCGCCGTCGAGCTGCTCCCGGCCGCCCTGCGCCAGGGCGGCGGGCCGGCCGGGGCGGACACCGGCACCGTCGAGGTGGTGGAGGCCGCGCCGTACGACGCCGCCGTGCACACCGCCGCCGCGCACGCCCTGCTGCGGCTGGGCCGCGCCGCCGACGCCCGGCAGCACGCGGAGCGGGCGGTGGCGCTGCTCGTGCACTGGCCCGGGTGGCGGCTGGCCGAGGCGGAGACGCTGCTGCACAGCCTGCGCGCCGGCGGCGACCTGACCGCCCGGGAGATCGAGGTCCTCGGCTGCCTCGCCGCCGGCATGTCCAACCAGCAGGTGGCCAGCTCGCTGGGTATCTCCATCCGCACCGTCACGGTGCACGTGTCCAACCTGCTGCGCAAGACCGGCGCCGCGTCGCGCACCGAGGCGGCGCTGTGGGCCGTCCGCCACCGCGTCATCACGCCGACCTGAGGTGCCCTGAGATGCCCGGCGGCCACGGCCGGGCTCAGGCCAGCGACGCGCCGAGGACGACCAGGGCGGCGTCGATCTCCTCGTACGCATCGGCGCTGATCGACCCCTTCCCCTCCCGCTGCCGGTCGATCAGTTGCTTGCGCAGCATCTCGACGCGGTGGGCGGCGTCCGGCGGCTGGGCCATGATGTTGTTGACCTGGTTGCGGATGTCGTCGACGACGTCGGTGCGGATCTCGCCGGCGGCGAAGCGCCGGTCGACGACGGCGAGGACGGCCCGGCCCGCCTGCTGCGGGGTGAGCCGCGCCGGGGACGCCGACGGCGACGGGGCGGCGCCGGTCGTCGCGGTGGCGGACGTGGGGCGCCCCCGGGTCGGCGTCGGGCTGGCGCCCGGTGCCGGCTGGACCGTGACCGCCGGCGGGATCGACACCACGATGCTCACCGATGGCGCCGGTGCGGCGTCGTCGTCGCGGGCCGTGCCGCGCCACAGGTAGCCGAGCGCCGCCAGTACCGTGGCCGCCAGCACCACGGCGAGGACCGGGACCCACCGGCGCCGCCCGCGCTCCGCCGCCGACTCCAGGACGGCCGCGACCTCGGCCGCGGTCGGGCGCTCGGTGGGGTCGGTGGCCAGGCAGCGCAGGCAGATCGCGGCCACGGCCGGCGGCAGGCCGGGCACCGCGAGGGCCGGGCGGTGGTCGGCGGCGATGGCACGCTCGAGCTCGTCCCAGGTCGCGGCCCGCACGGGCGGGGCACCGGTGAGCATCTCGAACAGCAGCGCGCCGAGGGCGTACACGTCGGTGGAGCCGCTGGCGGGCGCGCCGACGAGCCGCTCCGGCGCGACGTACGGCGGGGTGCCGAAGGTCAGCGTGTCGCGCTGGCCGACGTCGGCGGCGATGCCGAAGTCGAGCAGCTTGATCCCGTCGGTGGTGAGCATGACGTTCTCGGGGGTGACGTCGCGGTGCACGACCCCGCGGCGGTGCGCGGCGTGCAGCACGTCGGCGACGGTGGCGGCGACCGCGACGGCGTCCCTCCACGGCAGCGGCCCCTCGGCGAGCCGGCCGGCCAGGGACACCCCGTCGAGCAGCTGCATGACCACGTACGCGGCGATGCGGCCGTGCGGGGTGACGGTCTCGCCGTAGTCGTAGACGCCGATCGCGTTGGGGTGCTCGATCCGGGCGGCGGCGCGCGCCTCCCGCCGGATCCGCTCCCGCTGGCCGCCGTCGGTGCCGACGGGCCCGTCGAGGACCTTGACCGCGACCGTGCGCTCCAGGGTGCTGTCCCACGCCCGCCACACCACGGACATGCCGCCGGCGCCGACGGGTCGCCTCAAGATGTACCGCCGGGCCAGGACATCGCCTTCCCGGAGTTGACCGTCCTGTATCACGTCGCTAGCTGGACGCTCGGAGGACGAGCTCGGTCGGCAGGACGGGGCAGTCCGGGGAGTTCTCCAGCAGCAGCGCGACCGCCGTGGCGCCGAGCTCCGAGACCGGCTGGCGCACCGTGCTCAGCGCCGGCGTGGTGTAGGACGCCAGGGGCGCGTCGTCGAAGCCGACGACGGCGACGTCCTCGGGGACGCGCCGGCCGGCCTTGCGCAGCGCCTGCAGGGCGCCGGCGGCCATGGCGTCGGAGGCGACGAACAGCGCGTCCAGGCGCGGCATGCGGTCCAGCAGCCAGGCGGCGGCATGGCCGCCCGAGGCGGTGGTGAAGTCACCGTACGCGACGGCGGGGGCACGGCCCGCGGCCTCCAGGGCGCGGCGGTAGCCCTCCAGGCGGTCCGCCGCGGCGGGCGAGTCGGGCGGCCCGGCGATGGTCGCGATGGCCCGGCGGCCGCGCAGGATGAGGTGCTCGACGGCCTGGCGCGCGCCGTCGTGGTTGTCGACGTCGACGAACGGGATGTCCAGGCCGTCGACGGGCCGGCCGGCGGCCCGCAGCGGCACCCGGGACGCGGCGAGGGAGACCGCCAGCGGGTGGCTGCTGTGCCCGCCGAGCAGCAGCACGCCGCCGACGCCGCCGGTGGTCAGGAACTGCGTCGCGGACGCGATCGTGCCCCTGGTCGCGGACATGGTGAGCAGCGGCACGCCGTGGCGGGTCAGCTCCTCCTCGGCGCCGGCGAGCAGCCGGGCGGAGAAGGTGTCGTGGAACAGCCGGGCGGTGGGCTCGAAGACCAGGGCCGCGACGGGCAGCCGCTGCGACACGCGGTCGGGGCGGCGGGGCCCGCGGTGGCGGACGTAACCGAGCTGTGCGATGGCGTCGTGCACCGACACCCGGGCCGAGGTGCTGACCCTGACCCGGCCGGTGAGGACGCGCGACACGGTCGCGGCGGAGACCCCCGCGGCGGCGGCGACCTCGGTGACGGTTGGTGGCGATGGCTCGTCAGGCATCCCGTCTCCTGTAGGAGCGATTCCTGCGGCCAGCGTCAGCCACGGTTACCCGGATGTCAACTATGGGTTTCGATCGGCTGTGCGGTTCCTTTGGTTCACCCGACATATCCGTATTTGTCATATCGACACGGGCTGTGGCAAACCTCGCTGGGGCTTCCGCGATCGGGACCGAATAGGGAATAGTCGGCGTTTGTGTCTGAGATCGAGCTTGGCCGCAGGGTGCTGGAGCGCTTCCTGCTGGTCCGCCCGATCGCCCGCGGCGGCATGTCGCTGGTGTACGAGGCAGTCGACCTGGAGCAGCTGCGCCCGGCCGCGGTGAAGGTGCTCGCGCCGGCGTTCGCCAACAACGGCCGCGCCGTGCACTCGGCCCGGCGGGAACCCGTGCTCATGCAACGGATGCGGCACCCGACCGTGCCCAAGATCTTCGGGTACGGCGAGCTGGACACCGGCCGCGCGAGCGTGCCCTGCGTGGCGATGGAGCTGCTCAACGGGGTACCGCTGACGAAGCGCCTCGCCGAGGGGCCGCTGCCGTGGCAGCACGCGGTCGAGATCGCCGCGTCCGTCGCCGAGCTCCTCGCGGTGGCGCACCGCCGCGGCATCGCGCACCGCGACCTGACCGCCGACAACGTCATGCTCACCACCGCCGGCGTGAAGATCATCGACTTCGGCCTCGCCGTGCCGTTCGCGCACCCGGCCGCGTCCCGGGTCGAGCACGCCCCCGCCTGGGACGTCTACGCCCTCGGCGTGCTGCTGTACCAGATGCTCACCGGGCGCTCACCGCACGCGCAGGGCGCCAGGCTGCTGCAACCGGTCGCCACCCCGGTCCTGCTCGCACCGGGCCTGCCACGCTCCGTAGCGGAGCTGTGCCGCCAGTGCATGGCCAAGCGGCCGGCGGACCGGCCCGAGAGCGCCGCGGTCGCCCTGTCGCTCTGGGCGGAGTTCGCAACCGACTGGCAACACCCCTCCTCCTTCACTGAGAGCTACCGCACACGGTCTGACAACTCTGCGTAGTCGCCGCATTTTGCCTGCGTAAACGCTCTGTCGGGTCCTTGGACGGACTTGGCCCGCTCGGGTGCATCCGACCATGCTCACCCATTGTGATTGCCCCTCGGCCGTTCCAAGCTTCTCGGACAAGGTGCACAACGGTTGCCAGCAGGGGGCCGGGGAGCACCGCCGGAGAGATAGCCGAGGGGAAGCTGTCATGTCAGGAACGAAGGTCACCGGCGTGATCGTGACCGGTGGATCCACCGCCGCGTCGCTGCCCGTCACCGGAAGCCCCGTCTTCGCCATCGTCGTCGCAGGTGTCGCGCTCGTCGTCACCGGTGCCCTGATGGTGCGGGCGTCCCGCTTCAACCGCAGCGCAGCCTGACGCATGACGACGATCCTTCTGGTCGGCTTCGCGCTCCTGACGCTGTGGCCGGCGTACAACCTGGCGCTGGTGGCCTTCACCGCCAGCGACTCGGCCACCGCCGGCCGGCGTCGGCGGCGCGATGCCATCGCGCCGAACGAGCACGAACCACTGACCTTCTGGATCGTCGTGCCCGCCCTCAACGAGGAACGGGTCGTCGGCCGGACCGTCTCCGCCGCACTGGCGCTGGCGGGCCCGGCAGGCACACGCACCAGGGTCCTGGTGGTCGATGACGGATCGGACGACGGCACCCCGGACGTCCTGGCCGCCATCGACCACCCGGGTCTGACCGTGCTGCGCCGGAACTTCCCCAACGCCCGCAAGGGCAAGGGCGAAGCGCTCAACGCGGCGTTCCGGACCATCCGCGACCTGACCCTGCGGCACGGCGAGGACCCGGCGCTCGTCGCGGTCGGCGTCATCGACGGCGACGGGCGGGGCAGCGCCAACATCCTCACCGAGGTGTCGCGGCAGATGCGCGACCCGCAGGTCGGCGCCGTGCAGACCCGGGTGCGCATCCACAACCGCAACCGCGTCCTGGGCGCCGTGCAGGACCTCGAGTTCGCCGCCATCGCCAACGCCAGCCAGCTGCTGCGCAACGCCGCGGGCACGGTCGGGCTCGGCGGCAACGGGCAGTTCGCCCGGCTGTCGTCGCTGATGCGCCTCGGCGACGCGCCGTGGTCGCACTGCCTGGTCGAGGACCTCGAGCTCGGGCTGCGCATGCACCTGAACGGCGAGCGCATCCGGTACACCTCGATCGCCAACGTCAACCAGCAGGGCCTCGTCGACGTGAAGCGGCTGCTGCGGCAGCGCACCCGGTGGGCCCAGGGCAACCTGCAGTGCGTCGGCTACGTGCCGAGGCTGATCGCCTCCCGGAAGATCCGCAACCACGCGCTGCTGGAGATGCTGTACTACCTGCTCGCGCCGTGGATGAACGCCTTCGGCACGGCCGCGGTCTTCGGCCTCTGGGGGGTCGCGATGTGGCGGCTCGTCCCCGGCCACGGCCAGACCGTCCTGATCCACTCGTGGGCGCAGATGGGCCACGTCGCGATCTTCTGGGCGCTCGGCATGACCGTCCCCGGCGTCGTGTGGGCCCTGGTCCACCGTGTCCAGCTCGGCGACGAGAAGCTCTGGCGACTGCTGGTCGCCGCCGCCGCGTACCCCTTCTTCCTCCTGCTCGGCCTGGTCAGCACCTGGCGGGCGATCGGCCGGCAGATCAGCCGGCGACAGGCCTGGGCGAAAACCGAACGCCTGGTCGAAGAGCCGGTTCTCTCGTAAAGGACGTCAGCACATGTCTCCCGAAGTCTTCCTCATCGCCGGTACCCGCCCCGAGGCCATCAAGCTGGCGCCCGTCGCCGCCGCGATGCGCGCCGCGGGCCGGCTCACCCCGGTGCTGGTCGCCAGCGGGCAGCACCCGGCGATGGTGGCCCAGGCCCTCGACGCGTTCGACGTCCAGGCCGACGTGACCCTGCCGCTGCAGCGGGTCACCGGCAGCCAGCCCGAGCTCCTGACCGAGATGATCAAGCAGCTCGACGCGCTGCTGGAGCAGCGCAAGCCGGCCGCGGTCGTTGTGCAGGGCGACACCACCACGACGCTCGCCGGGGCCATGGCGGCGTTCTGGCGGCGCATCCCGGTCGTGCACCTGGAGGCTGGGCTGCGCTCCGGCGACCTGGACTCGCCGTTCCCGGAGGAGGCCAACCGCAAGCTCGTCGGCCAGCTCGCCGCGCTGCACCTGGCGCCGACCGCGCTCGCCGCGACGAACCTGCTGGACGAGAGCGTCACCCCGGCGAACGTCCTCATCACCGGCAACACCGTGGTGGACGCGGCCCTGACGATCGCCGCCCGCGAACTGCCGTTCGCCGACGCCCGCATCGCCGCCGCCGTCGACGCCGCCGAGCACGGCGCCGCCCGGCTGGTCCTGGTCACCGCGCACCGCCGCGAGTCCTGGGGCGAGCCGCTGGACCGGATCCTCAGCGCGGTGCGCCGCCTGGTCGAGGCGTACCCCGACATCCGGGTCGTCCTGCCGGCGCACGCCAACCCGGCCGTGCGCGCCCAGGTCGAGGCCGGCCTGGCCGGGGTGCCCCGGGTGACGGTCACCGACCCGCTGCCCTACCCGGCCCTCGCCCGGCTGCTGTCGCGGGCGTACCTGACGCTCACCGACTCCGGCGGCATCCAGGAGGAGGCGCCGTCGTTCAAGGTGCCGGCCCTCGTCCTGCGTGAGGTCACCGAGCGCGTCGAGTCGCTGCACGCGGGGTGCGCGAAGCTCGTCGGCACGGACGAGGACCTGATCGTCGCCGAGGCGGCCCGGCTGCTGGACGACCCGGTCCTGCGCCAGTCGATGACCGCCAACGGCAACCCCTACGGCGACGGGCTCGCCTCGCAGCGCACCGAACAGGCGGTGGCCGCGATGCTCGGCCTCGCCACCCACCCCGCCCCCATGCCGACCATCGTCTCCGTCTGAGTTAGGGATCTCGTACCGACATGCGCAAGCTGATCAGTTCGCTCGCAGCCGTCACCGTGGCCGCGTCGCTCGCCCTCACCGCGCCGGCGGTCCCGGCCTTCGCCGCCGCGCCCACCGCAACACGCTCCGGCACCGGCGCCCCGGGCTCGAACGCCGCGACGAAGACGCTCGTCCTCTACGACAACACCGGCCCGTACTCGTGGCTCGGCGAGGACTACGGGACGATGGCGACGAACCTCGTCTCGCACTTCGGGTCCTGGACCGCGCACCCGGTCGGCGCCTACAAGGCCGGTGAGATGTCGGCCTACTCCGCCGTCGTCTACGTCGGCTCCACCTACGACGAGCCGCTGCCGGCCGCGTTCCTCGACGACACCCTCGCCGGCACGAAGCCGGTCGTGTGGATGTACAACAACATCTGGCAGCTGACCGCCCGCTCCGCGGACTTCGTCGGCAGGTACGGCTACACCTGGAAGGGCTACGACACCTCCCCGGTGTCGCGGATCGACTACAACGGCACCACGATGACCCGCGACGTGCGCAACGCCGGCGGCATCATGGACTACGTCATCTCCGACCCGGCGAAGGCCGTCCCCGTCGGCACCGCGGTCCGCGCCGACGGCACCACCTTCCCGTGGGGCATCCGGTCCGGCAACCTGACCTACCTCGGCGAGATCCCGCTGTCGTACATCACCTCCAGCGACCGCTACCTCGCCTTCTCCGACCTGCTCTACTCGGTGCTCGCCCCGCAGACCCCGGCGCGGCACCGGGCCCTGGTGCGCATCGAGGACGTCGGCCCCGACGCCGACCCGGCCGAGCTGCGCGCCGTCGCCGACTACCTGTACTCCAAGAAGGTCCCCTTCACCGTCGCCGTCTACAGCCGGTACCGCGACCCGAAAGGCGTGAACAACAATGGCAAGGCCGAGGACTACACGCTGCGCCAGCGGCCACTGGTGGTCAGCGCCCTGAAGTACATGCAGAGCAAGGGCGGCACCCTGATCCAGCACGGCTACACCCACCAGCTCGACGCGCTGAACAACCCGTACGACGGCGTCAGCGCCAACGACTTCGAGTTCTTCATGGCGCACGTCGACGCCAACGACGCCGTCATCTACGACGGCCCGGTGAAGAACGACTCGGCGCTCAACGTCACCGCCCGCGTCACGGCCTCGCGCACCGACTGGCTCCTCGCGGGCCTGAAGCAGCCGACCATCTTCGAGTTCCCGCACTACGCGGCGAGCGCACTGGACTACAAGACCATCAACACGCTGTACGGCGTGCGCTACGAACGCGGCCTCTACTTCCCGGGCGTGCTGTCCGGCGGCACGGTCGACAACAGCACGGCCCGCATGGTCGGGCAGTTCTTCCCCTACACGGTCCGTGACGTCTACGGCTCGACCGTCATCCCGGAGAACATCGGCAACATCGAGCCGGAGCCGTTCAACCAGCACCCGGCCGTCCTGCCCGCGGACCTGATCGCCAACGCGAAGGCCAACCTGGCCGTCCGCGACGGCGTGGCGAGCTTCTTCTACCACCCGTACCTGGGCACCGGCTACCTGAAGCAGACGGTGGAGGGCATCCAGGCCCTCGGCTACACGTTCGTCTCCGCGGCGGCGATGTCGTAATCCTTCGATCGGCGGCGGAAGGCCGGGCTCCGTGATCCGGGGCCCGGCCTTCCGTGTTCTGCGCCGTCAGGTCTCCAGGAGCAGGTCGGGCATGAGGCGTTCGATCGCGTACAGGTCGTAGACGCGGCGGACCTCGGCGATCAGGCCGGACTCCGTCACCACCAGGAACTCGGCGAGCCGGAACTGCTCGGCGTCCACGGCGCAGTCGTAGACGAGGGCGACGCGCTGGTCGATGACCGTCCGGGAGAACACCGACACCGAGGTGAGCGCGGCGGCATACCCGGTGAGCTTCTCGATGAAGTCGCCGTCGGGGTCCAGGTTGGACTCGACGCGGGCCCCGGCGGCGAGCAGGGTGAACAGCGCGCTCGTGCGGCCGGTGGTCCAGGCCGCGACCCAGCGCGCGGCGACATCCTCTACAGCGGTCGCGTCCATCACGCGCCATCCTGCCACGAGCGAAAGCGACCCGGCCCCGGGGTTCTCAGGAAAGCGCTTTCCCCTTATCCTCGGGGGCATGTTGCGCATCGATGACGGGCTCGCGCCCAAGGATCTGCTGCCCGCGCTCGGGCGGATGTGGGAGCTGTCCGCCGGGAAGATCGACGCGATCGACGCGTCGAACCCGCCGGGCGGCGGCCAGGGAGCGCCCGTGTTCACCGTCGAGGGGCGGTACACGGCTCGCGGCTGGACCGAGTGGACCCAGGGGTTCCAGGTCGGCTCGGCGCTGCTGCAGTTCGACGCGACCGGCGACCGGCACTTCTACCAGCAGGGGCGCCGGCACACGATCGAGGTGATGGCGCCGCACGTCAGCCACATCGGCGTGCACGACCACGGGTTCAACAACGTCAGCACGTACGGCACGCTGCGCCGCCTCATCCTGGAGGGCCGCGCCGGCGAGCAGGACCTGGACTTCGCCGAACTGGCCCTGAAGGTCAGCGGGGCGGTGCAGGCGTCCCGGTGGAGCAGGACCACGGACGGCGGCGGGTACATCTACTCGTTCAACGGGCCGCAGTCGCTGTTCGTCGATACGATCCGCTCCTGCCGGTCCCTCGCCGTGGCCCACCGGCTCGGGCACGTGCTCATGGGCGAGCACGACGAGCGGATCGACCTGCTCGCGCGGCTCATCCAGCACGCGCAGAGCACCGCCCGGTACAACGTCTACTTCGGCGAGGGCCGGGACACGTACGACATCCGCGGCCGCACCGCGCACGAGGCGCTCTTCAACGTCAACGACGGCCGCTTCCGGGCGCCGAGCACGCAGCAGGGCTACTCGGCGTTCTCCACCTGGACCCGCGGCCTGGCCTGGGCGATGCTCGGCTTCGCGGAGCTGCTGGAGTTCCACCCGTCCGGCCTGTTCCGCGCGGCCGCGCAGGCCACCTGCGACTTCTACCTCGAGCACTCCCCCGCCGACGGCGTGCCGTACTGGGACACCGGCGCGCCGGGCCTGGTGCACCTGGACCTGAACGCCCCGGCGGACCCCTTCAACGCCTACGAGCCGGTCGACTCCAGCGCCGCCGCCATCGCCGCGCAGGGCCTGCTGCGCCTCGGCCGGTGCACCGGGGAGGACCGCTACACCCAGGCGGGGCTGACCGTCACGCGGACGTTGCTGCAGGAGCCGTACCTGTCGACGGACCCGCGGCACGAGGGGCTGCTCCTGCACTCGGTGTACCACCGCCCGAACGGCTGGGACCACGTCCCGGCGGGCCAGTCGGTGCCGAACGGCGAGTCCAGCATGTGGGGCGACTACCACCTCCGCGAGCTGGCGCTGTACATCGGCCGGCTGGTGGACGGCCCGTACTACACGTTCTTCGCCGGCGAGCCGGCGGTCGCCGACGGTGGAGACGGCGGCGGAGACAGCAGCGGAGACAGCAGCGGAGACAGCGGCGACGGGGTGGGCGCGTGAGCGCGGCGCTGGTGACCGGGGCCTCCCGCGGGATCGGCCGGGGCATCGCCATCGCCCTGGCCGGGGCGGGGTTCGACGTGGTGGTGAACTACGCCGCCAACCTCGCCGCCGCCGAGGACACCGCCCGCGAGATCGAGCGGCTCGGCGTCCGGGCCGCCCTCGTCCGGGCGGACGTCGGCGACGCCGGGGGCCGGGCAAGGCTCGTGCAGGAGGCGTACGCGGCCTTCGGCGGGCTGGACCTGCTGGTCAACAACGCGGGCGTGGCGCCGGCGGTGCGGGCGGACCTGCTGGAGGCGACCGAGGAGTCGTTCGACCGGCTGGTCGGCATCAACCTCAAGGGGCCGTACTTCCTCACCCAGCAGGTCGCCCGCCGGATGATCGACGCCGGCACAGCCGGGAAGATCGTCACGATCTCGTCGATGAGCGCGTACACGGCGAGCGTGAACCGGGGCGACTACTGCGTGACGAAGGCCGGCCTCGGCATGATGACGAAGCTGTTCGCGGCCCGGCTCGCCGAGCACGGCATCACCGTGTTCGAGGTCCGGCCCGGCATCATCGCCACCGACATGACGGGTCCCGTGCAGGCGAAGTACGACAAGCTCATCCTTGAGGACGGCATCACCCCGATCCGGCGCTGGGGCACCCCCGACGACGTCGGCCGGGCGGTGGTCGCGATCGCCACGGACCTGCTGCCGTTCTCCACCGGGCAGGTCATCGACGTGGACGGCGGGTTTCACCTGCGGACCCTGTAGCGGGTCCTGCGGCGGGTTTTGCGGCGGGTCCTGTCGCCTCGGCAGGGCCGGCCGCCCCGCCGGCGGCGGCCAGGTCGGCGGCGGCCCGGGCCCGCAGCAGGTCGTGGACCGCCTCGATGTCGGCGGGCGCGGTGCGGGACGCGAGCCAGTACATGACGCCGGTCGGGATGAAGAAGACCTGGAACGCGGCGAGACCCACGGCGAGGTTCGTCGGCGGCGGGAAGCTGCGGGCGAGCCCGGCGAACACCGCCCCGACCACGCCGTTGCCGGCGGCGCGGCCGACGCCGTTGACGAGGTTGCCCAGGGAGTAGACGGTGCCGCGGTGCTCGGGCGGGTTGGCGTCGGCGATGAGGGCGAACCAGTTCGGCGAGTTCGCGGAGGTGAGCGCCAGGGCCAGCAGCGCGCAGAGGAACGCGGCGAGCAGGCTCGGCGTGGTGAACATCGCGCCGAGCACGAGGGCGGTGGCGGACCGGCCGTCGGGGGCGGGCAGCGTCAGCGGGGCGAAGAAGAGCAGCACGTACAGCGGCACGCCGGCGAGGACGCCGATCGCGGCGACCTTCGCCCGGCCGCCCGGGTCGCGCCGCTGCCAGCGGTCGCCGAGGAGGCCGCCGACGATGGACAGCACGCCGCCGAGCTGGAAGAGGGTGGCGAGGATGCCGCCGATCTGGATCGCGGACTGCTCGTCGTAGCCCTGCGCCTCGGCCTTGGCCTGGAACAGGCGGGGCAGCCAGACGAGGGACCCGAAGGCGGCCTGGGCGGTGAGCCCCTGCAGGATGAGCCAGACGTTGGTCCGGCGCGCGACGATGCCGGGCAGCTCGGCGCGGGAGATGCGGTGCTCGTACTCCTCGCCGGCGGCGAACACGGCGGCGAGGTCCGGCTCGCTCTGGCCGCGGCGGATGTCGGCGGTGGTGAAGTACGCGGCGGAGGCGAGCACCCCGAGGACGGCCAGGACGACGAACGGCCGGCGCCAGTCCGCGCCGCCGAGCTGGCTGGCGACGAGGACCCCGGCGAGGGTGCCGACGCCCTGGGACAGGCCCCACAGGCTCATGACCAGGCCGCGGCGGCGGGGCGAGATCAGGTCGCTGACCACGGAGAAGCCGACCGAGCCGACGGCGCCGAGCCCGACCGCGGCGACCAGCTGCGCGGCGAGGAACGACCAGTACCCCTGCGCGAGGACCGTCCCGACCGCGCCGCCGGCCCAGATGAGGGTGCCGACCATGAGGACGGGCTTGCGGTCGGTGCGGTCGCCGGCGTACGCCCAGCCGACGGCGGCGACCGCGGTCACGAGGTACCCGACCGCGGTCACCACGCCGAGCGCTCCCTCGCCGACGCCGAGGGAGCGGCTGATCGGCGAGTAGAGCGGCGGCACCAGGCTGATCGCCACGTTGTCCAGCGACGCCAGCACGATGAAGACGGCGACGCTGTAGACGCGATGGAAGCTCACGTGCGGAAGGTAGCCCGTCTCGCCCGCGACGGCGACGTCAGCCCGTCTCCCCCGCGACGGCGAACGTGCGCAGCTTCTGCACCGCGAGGGCCGTCATGCCGACGGTGAACACGCCGGCCATCACGAAGCTCACGGGCACCGACACGGATCCGGCGAGCACATCGGTCGGGGCGAGCCAGTCGACGATCGTCTGGACGTACTGCTGGATGCTGAGCTTCGCCGTGCCCGACATGATGTTGCCGAGCAGCCCCTCCCACAGCACGACGTACACGAGGCCGAGCAGCACCGGTCGGCGGGTGAGCACGCTGATCGCCAGGAACAGCGCCGAATAGGCGAGGGCGCCGACGAACGCGCCGACGACGAGGGCGAAGGCCAGCGGCGTGGAGTCGGCGAGGAGCCCGACCACGAACAGCGGCACCCCGGCGAACCCGCCGGTGACCCCGACCGCGACGGCGAGCTTCGTGAACACGATCTCGGAGCGCGGCAGCGGCTTGGACAGGATGTGCGTGATCGTGCCGTCGTCGATCTCGGAGCCGAGCACGCCGGTGCCGACGATGAGCGCGATCACCGGCAGCACGGCGGTGAAGCCGAGCCCGACGATGACGGGCTCGCCCCAGCTCGCGGGCGGCTCGCCGAACGCCCGGGCCAGCCAGGCGAAGCCGATGAGGATGATCGGCAGCGGCGCCAGCAGCCAGATCCGCCGGCGGCCGAGCAGGCCGCGCGCGGTGATGCGGGCGATGGTCGGATTCATCAGGCACCCACCAGGTAGGAGAAGACGCTTTCCAGGGACTCGTCGGCGGGCACCAGCTGGCGCACCCGGACGCCCTCCTTGAGCGCGATGCGGGGCAGGGCGCGGGTGAACGTGCCGTAGTCGGCGGCGCGGACCTGCAGCCCGGCCGCGTCCAGGTCGACGCCGGTGACCGACGGCTCGCCGATGAGCGCCACCGCGAGGCGGCGGTCGTCGCTGGAGCGGATCGAGAACATGTGCGGCCGGTTGGTCATCAGCCGGCGGATGGTGCGGAAGTCGCCGGAGGCGGCGAGCCGGCCGGCGACCATGACCTGCACGGTGCCGGACACCTGCTCGACCTCCTCCAGGATGTGCGAGGAGAACAGCACGGTGCGGCCGTCGTCGCCCATCTTGTGCAGCAGGTCCATCATGTGGAAGCGCTGGCGCGGGTCCATGCCGTTGAACGGCTCGTCCAGCAGGAGCACCCCGGGGTCGTGCACGAGCGCGGCCGCGACCCGGATGCGCTGGCGCATGCCCTTGCTGTAGGTGTCGATGCGCCGGTCCTGCGCCGGCTCCATCTCCACCATCGCCAGGGCGCGGCGGGCGGCCTCCTCGGGGTTGGCGAGGCGGAACAGCCGCGCGCTGGCCAGGACGAACTCCTTGCCGGTGAGGAACCCGTGCACGGCCTCGCGCTCGCTGACCAGGCCGAGGGTGCGGTACACGTCGGGGTTGCGCCACGCCGGCGCGCCGTCGACGGTGAGCGTGCCCTTCGACGGGGGCAGGAACCCCGACATCATGTGCAGCAGCGTGGTCTTGCCGGCGCCGTTCGGGCCGAGCAGGCCGGTGACGCCCGGGCCCAGGGTCATCGTCACGTCGTTGACGGCGACGACGTTGCCGTACCAGCGCGACACGTGTTGCAGGTCGACGGTGCCCATCAGGCGGCCACCTTCCGGTAACGAAGGAGCAGGAGTGCGAGGCAGCCGGCGATCAGGACGAAGGTGGCGGCGCCGTAGACCGGGCCGAAGCCGCCGATCGGCATGCCGTCGCCCTCGCCCTTCGGGGCGCCGAACAGCCACTGTTCGACGCCGAACAGCAGGGTCATCGGGTTGACCAGGAACGAGAGCTTGAACAGCGCGCTGCCCGTGCCGCCGATGACGTTGAGGATGCCGACCATCGGCGCGGTGATGACGAACACGCCGACGATGAACGCCGCCGCGAACGCCCGCCGGCCGCTCAGCGACGCGACGAGCAGCGCGATCGCGGCGAGGACCAGCGCCCGGATGACGGCGCCGGCCAGGCCCGGACCCATGTCGCCGAGCTCCTTCAGTGCGCCGCTGAATCCGTCGGTACGGGTGAAGACCGCGCCGATGTAGATCAGCAGCTGCGGCACGGCGAGCAGCAGCAGGACCACGGTGGCCAGCGCGGAGTACTTCGCCAGGGCGTAGTCGGTGCGCGACATCGGGCGGCTGAAGTACAGCGGCAGCGTCCGGTCCCGCAGGTCGCGCGAGACCAGCTCGGGCGCGACGATGGCCAGGAACAGCATCACCGGGAAGGTGATGGTGCCCGCGAACCCGCGGTAGCTGATGAACGACTCGCCGGTGATCGAGCGGACCGCGATCTCGATGATCGCGACGCTGAGCGCGATGCCGATCACCAGCCACGGGAAGATCTTCGCCTTGGCGCCCCGGCCGATGCCGAACGCGGTGCGCAGGCTCTGCTCGTAGAGGGAGCGGTTGGCGTACCAGCGGCCGAGCCTCGGGCCCGTGTAGCGCTGGTAGCCGATGTCGTGGATGACGCTAGTGGGCTGCGCCATGGCCGACCTCCTGTGCTGCCGGTCCGGTCACGGACGGGGTCTGGAAGAGCTCAGCGACGCGGTGCCGGCGCTGGTCGAGGCGGTGCAACGGCAGGTCCAGCTCGGCGACGGCAACGAGGATCCGGTCGTACACCTCGTCGCTGTCCATCGGGACCATGAGCGAGGCGCCGTCGCGGGTCACCGGCAGTCCCTGCTCCGTGAGGCGGGCGACGAGCAGCTCGACGCCCTCGCTCACCTCGACGGTGAGCACGTCGCGACTGGTCGTCATGTCCGACACCGTCGCGGAGCGCAGCAGCCTGCCACCGTCGATCGCGATGAGCGAGGTGCAGATCCGCTCGACCTCGCCGAGCAGGTGGGAGCACACGACGATGGAGATGCCGAACTCGGTGCCGATGCGGTGCACCAGCTCCAGCATCGCGTCCCGCCCGGCCGGGTCGAGGCCGTTGGTCGGCTCGTCCAGCAGCAGCAGGTCCGGGTCGTGCGCGAGGGCCTGGGCCAGCTTGACCCGCTGCTTCATGCCGGTGGAGTAGCCGCCGATCTGGCGGTACCGCTCCTCGTAGAGCCCGACGTGCCGCAGCGCCTCGGAGGCCCGCTCCCGGGCGGCGTTGGCGGGCAGGCCGCTGATCCGCGCCAGGTGGGTCACGTACTCGGCGGCCGACACCTCGCTCGGTAGGCAGTCGTGCTCGGGCATGTAGCCGACCCGCTGCCGGACCTGCACCGACTGGGTCGCCGGGTCGAGCCCGAGCACCCGCAGCTCACCGCCGGACGGCTCGAGCAGGCCGAGCATGATCTTGATGAAGGTGGACTTGCCGGCGCCGTTCGCGCCGACCAGCCCGATGATCCCGGGCTCTACGGCCAGGGTCAGTTCGGAAAGGGCGGTGACGCCACCCCCGTAGCGCTTCGTCAGCGCACGCGTCTCGATGAGTGCCACGCCGCCGACCTTACGGACCGTAAACCCCGAGGACCATCCGGAACGCACCTGAACCCGTCCACCTAGGGGTTCAACCTGAGATTTGGCTCAGGTTCGCTCAGACACTTCTCAGGTTCGACCCACTCGGGTCCGCGCCGTAGTTGCCGACGTGAGGGCGTGGACCCTGCCTTGTTCCGCGTCCGGCGCGGCATCGAGTGGGCCGGGCCTGATCGGCCGGTCCGCCTCCGTGCTGTGGATCCTGGGGTCGCTGGTGCCGTGGTCGCTGCCAGTGACGACCGCGCTGCGGGCGGCCCCGCTGGCCCTGAACGGCTCCCGGCAGCCGCGGTGAGTGGGCGCCGGGGTCGCGGGGACGGGCGTATGCTCGGTCGCATGTCGTGGTCGCTGACCACCCTCCTCGCCGCGTGGTCCTCGGTGACCTCGCCGGCCGACGCCGTCGCCGTGGCGACGGCGGTCCTTGCCGCGCTCGCGATCGTCCTCGCGGCGCGGCTGCTCACCGGGGCACCCGCGGCGGCGCCGCGGGTCGTGCCGGTGCCGGCCCGGGCCCGTTCCCGCTGGGCCCGGCCCTCCAGGGCGACGGACCCCGACGCGGCCGGGCGGCCGCGGCCCCGGGCGCCCGGACAGCGGTAGTTCCTTCCCGACTTCCGTTCGTCCGTTTCCGCGCGCGCTGTTCCGCATGCCGATGCCGAGCGCCCGCCTGCCCTGAGCGCCCGCCGATGCCGGGCGCCCACCGGCTGGTGAGCGCCCGCGGCCCGCCGCACCCGCCGACCGCCGACGCCCGCCACCCGCCACCCGGTGCGCGGTGCCGCGTCGCCGGCCGGCTCCCGCTGCCGCGTCGCCGGCCGGCTCCGGCGGCGCCGCAGCGCGCGTACCGAAGCCGAAAGGGCTCCCGTCGTGCTGCACCATGTCCTCGTCCTGCTCTCCACCACCACCGGATCCGTCGCCGCCGCCATCGTCATCGCCACCCTCGCCGTCCGCGCCGCGCTGCTGCCGCTGAGCCTGCGGGCGTACCGCGCCGAGAAGGTCCGTGCCCGGCTCGCCCCGCAGCTCGCCGCGTTGCGGGAACGGCACGGCAAGGACCCCGTCGCGCTCGCCGAGCAGACCACCGCGCTCATGCGGGCCGAAGGGTCCGGGCCGCTCGCCGGCATCCTGCCGATGCTCGCCCAGGCGCCGGTGATCTGGCTGCTGTACCGCGAGTTCAGCGGCGACGCCGTGCGCGGGCACACCCTGCTCGGCGCCGACCTCACCGCCCGGCTCCTGGACCACCCGGCACTGCTGGCCGGCTGGCTGATCGTCGCCGCGCTCGCCGCGCTCGCGGTCTGGAACGTGCGGCAGCTCCCGGCCGGCTCGCCGGGGTTCGTGCGGGTGCTGTCGTTCGGCACCGTGGTGTTCGCCGCCTTCACCCCCCTCGCGGCGGGGATCTACCTGGTCACCTCCGGGCTGTGGACCGCCGTCGAGCGCGTCGTCGCACGTCGCTGAGGAGCAGCGCTTTTGCGCGCAACCGAGGAAAGTTCATGGGGTTTGTAGAAAAGTTCGGTTGCCACTGGCGGAAGGAGAGAACGAGTTCTACGCTGCCAACTCAAGCGACAGTCGGCGATGTCGCCACAAGATCGTCACACAACTCCAACCGCCATGGGAGGGCCCGGTGCGAACGGGTGTGTGGCTGGTAGGCGCGCGCGGTTCTGTCGCCGTCACCAGCATCGTCGGCGCGGCCGCTGTGCGCGCCGGGCTCACCGAGCCGATCGGTTGTGTCACCGAGCATCCGGTGTTGCGCAGCGACGCGCTCCCCGCCTTCGGCGACCTGGTCTTCGGCGGTCATGACATCGCCACCATCAGCGTGGTGAAGAAGGCCGAGGCCCTCGCCGAGTCCGGGGTGGTGCCCGCCCGGCTGGTGGCGACCCTGCACTCGGAGCTGGCGGCGGTGGACGAGGAGATCCGTCCGCTGCCGCACGGCACCGCCGCCGAGATCGCCGCCGCGATCACCGCCGACCTGCTGGACTTCCGGCGGCGGCACGACCTGGCGCGGGTGGTGGTCGTCAACGTCGCCTCCACGGAGGCCGCGGCGGCGCCCCACCCCGCGCACGCCGGCCTGGAGTCGCTGCGCGGCGCGCTCGACACGCTGCCGCCCAGCGCGCTGATGGCGTACGCGGCCTTCGAGGCGGGCTGCCCGTTCGTCGACTTCACGCCGTCGACCGGCGCCCGCCTGCCCGCCCTGCGCGAGCTGGCCGAGGCGCGCGGGCTGCCCTACGCCGGGCACGACGGCAAGACCGGCGAGACGCTCATCAAGTCGGTGCTGGCGCCGATGTTCGCCATGCGCAACCTGCGGGTGCGGTCCTGGTCCGGGACCAACCTGCTGGGCGGCGGCGACGGGGCGACCCTCGCCGAGCCCGCCGCCAACGCCGCGAAGTCGGCCAGCAAGCAGCGGGTGCTCAGCGAGACGCTCGGCTACCAGCCCGACGGGCACACCCGCATCGAGTACGTGCCCGACATCGGCGACTTCAAGACCGCCTGGGACCTCATCACGTTCGCCGGGTTCCTCGGCACGCCGATGCGGATGGAGTTCACCTGGCACGGCTGCGACTCCGCGCTCGCCGCGCCGCTGGTGCTGGATCTGGCCCGGCTCACCGCCGCCGCGCACGGCGCCGGGCGGGCCGGGCCCCTCACCGAGCTGGCCTTCTTCTTCAAGGACCCGCTCGGCGAGGTCGACCACGCGCTCGGCGCGCAGTTCGAGGCCCTCGCCACGTTCGTGCGGTCGCTGTGAGCCCGCCCGGCGCCCACCGCGGTGCCCGCCCCGGCCGGCGGGTCCCTGACTGGCGGACGCTCGCCGAGCTGGTGCGGGCGCCCGCCGCCCTGAGCGTGCCGGGTGACGTGGTCGCGGGGGCCGCCGCCGCGGGCACCCTCGGGCCGCGCACGCCGTTGCTGGCTTCGTCCTCGGTCCTGCTGTACTGGGCGGGCATGGCCGCCAACGACTGGTCCGACCGCGACCTGGACGCAGTCGAACGCCCGGAGCGGCCGATCCCGTCGGGCCGCGTCACCCCCGCAGCCGCGTTCGGGGTCGCGGCCGGCCTGACCGCGGCCGGCGTCGCGCTCGCCGGGCTGGCCGGCGGCCGGCGCGCCCTCGCCGTCGCCGTGCCCCTCGCCGGCGCGGTGTGGGCCTACGACCTCAAGCTCAAGAACACCCCGGCGGGACCGGCGGCGATGGCGGCCTGCCGGGCGCTGGACGTGCTGCTCGGCGCGAGCGGCGGGCGGCTGCGCCGGGCCGTGTACCCCGCGGCGACGGTGTTCGCGCACACGTACACCGTGACCGCCCTCTCCCGCGCCGAGGTCCACGGCTCCACGCCGGCACTGCCCGCCGCGACCCTCGCCGGGTCCGCCGCGGTGGCCGTGTCGGCGGCGCTGCCGTCGCGGCGCGCCGGGTGGCGGTCGCTGATTCCGGTCGCACTGTCCGGCTGGTACGCGAAACGCTACGGTGAGGCGCAACTGCGGGCCCTCGAGAAACCGACCGCAGGCAACATCCGGGCGTCGGTCGGCGCCGGGATCGTCAACCTGCCGACGCTGCAGGGCGCGCTCACCGCACGGGCCGGTGCACCGATCGCCGGGATCGCCGTCGCGGCCGCCGCACCGCTGGGCCGGCACCTCGCGAAACGGCTGTCACCGACATGAGTCTGCGGTTCGGGTACGGGACGAACGGCTTCAGCAACCACCGCCTCGACGACGCCCTGACCGTCATCGCCGGGCTCGGCTACACCGGGGTGGCCCTGACGCTGGACCACCATCATCTGGACCCGTACGACAGCAACCTGTGGCGGCACGTCCGCTCGCTCGGGCAGCGGCTGCACGAGCTCGGCCTCGGCGTCGTCATCGAGACCGGCGCCCGGTACCTGCTCGACCCGTGGCACAAGCACGCGCCGACGCTGCAGGACGACGAGCCGGAGGCGCGGATCGACTTCCTGCGCCGGGCCGTGCGCATCGGCGCGGACCTAGGCGCGGAGGCGGTCAGCTTCTGGGCCGGGGTCCGCCCGCCGGGGCTGCCGCCGGACGTCGCGTGGCGGCGGCTCGTCACCGGCTGCGCCGAGGTCCTCGCCGCCGCCGAGGGCGCGGAGATGATGCTCGGCTTCGAGCCCGAGCCGGGGATGCTGGTCGAGTCGATCGACGACTGGGCGCGGCTGCGCGCCGACCTCGGCGCGCCCGTCCACTTCGGACTGACCCTCGACATCGGCCACTGCCGCTGCCTGGAGCCGGTGCCCGCCGACGAGTGCGTCCGCCGCGTCGCCGGCCAGCTGGTCAACGTGCAGATCGACGACATGCGCCGCGGGGTGCACGAGCACCTCGAGTTCGGCACCGGCGAGGTCGACTTCCCGGCGGTGCTGCGGGCCCTCACCGAGACCGGCTACGGCGGCCTCGTCGCCGTCGAGCTGCCCCGGCACAGCCACGCCGCGCCGGCCGTGGCCCGGGACTCCCTCGCGTTCCTGCGCGCCGCCGAAGCGCAGGCACTGGACCGATTCCAGGAGGTGCCATGAACCTGTACGACTCCCTCACCGCCGAGCTGACGGACACGGTGTGGCTCGACACGGCGCTCGAGACCGTGGCCCGGCAGCCCTCGGCGATCGGCCGGCTCTTCCCCGCCGCGGGCCGCCGCTGCGGGCGGTGGGCCCTCACCGGGCTGCCCGGCTGGACCGTCGACGACGCGGCCCGGGTCCTCCTGCTGACCCGGATGCCCGCCGACGCCCTGCAGACCGAGCTGGAGCCGCTCTACCGGTACGGCGACGGCGCGGAGAAGCGGGCCGTGCTGCGGGCGCTGCCGCTGCTGCCGCCGCAGGACGCCGCGCCGGAGATCCTGCTGGACGCGTTGCGCACCAACGACACCCGGCTCGTCGCCGCCGCGCTCGGGCCCGCCGCCGCCTGCCTGCCCGACGCCGCGTGGCGGCAGGGCGTGCTGAAGGCCGTCTTCATGGGCCTGCCCCTGGCCGCCGTCGCCGACCTCGACACGCGCGCCGACGCCGAGCTCGCCACCATGATCGCCGGGCTCGTCGAGGAGCGCACCGCCGCCGGGCGGGCCGTCGCCGAGGACGCCACGGCGCTGTTGCACCGTCTCCAGGAGAGGGTCTCGTGATGCGCATCTTCGACCCGCACATCCACATGACGTCACGGACCACCGACGACTACGAGCGGATGGCCGCCGCCGGGGTCCGCGCGCTGGTCGAGCCCGCGTTCTGGCTGGGACAGCCGCGCACCAGCGTCGGCTCGTTCACCGACTACTTCGACTCCCTCGTCGGGTGGGAGCCGTTCCGGGCCTCCCAGTTCGGCATCCGGCACCACTGCACGATCGCGCTGAACCCGAAGGAGGCCAACGACGCCCGCTGCCGCGACGTGCTGCAGGTGCTGCCGCGGTACCTGGAGAAGGACGGCGTCGTCGCGGTCGGCGAGATCGGCTACGACTCGATGACGCCGGAGGAGGACGAGGTGTTCGCCGCGCAGCTCGCCCTCGCCGTCGAGCACGAGCTCCCGGCGATGGTGCACACCCCGCACCGCGACAAGGCCCGCGGCACCGACCGGACCCTCGCCGTGGTCCGCGAGTCGGGCATCGACCCGGGCCGGGTCGTCGTGGACCACCTCAACGAGGTCACCGTCGCGCGGGTCGCCGACAGCGGCTGCTGGATGGGGTTCTCGATCTACCCCGACACGAAGATGACCCCGCAGCGGATGGTCGCCATCCTCCAGGAGCACGGCCTCGACCGGATGCTGGTCAACTCGGCCGCGGACTGGGGCCGCTCCGACCCGCTGCTGACGCTGCGCACCGGCGAGGCGATGCTGGCCGCCGGTTTCGGCGACGACGACGTCGACCGGGTGCTGTGGCGCAACCCGGTGGAGTTCTACGGCCAGTCCAAGCGGCTCGACGTCTCCGACCTCGACACCGTCGAGGCTCCCCGGCCGGCGACCTTCGAGGGGAACTCGATCCTCCGCGGCGGGTCGTGATGCGGCTGCGGCACCCCGACGGCCAGGTCGTGCACCTGGCCTACGGGACCAACGTCCACCCTGCGGAGGACCTGCCGGGCATCCTCACGCAACTCGAGGTCTATGCGGCCCGGGTACGCGCGCACCTCGACACCGCCGTTCTCGGCCTCGGGCTGTGGCTCGCCGCGCCCGTCGCCGCCGCCCTCGCCGCGGAGCCGGCCCTGCGCCGCCGGCTGCGCCGCGAGCTGGACGTGCGCGGCCTGGAGGTGGTGACCCTCAACGGGTTCCCCTACGAGGCGTTCCACGCGCCGGTCGTGAAGAAGGCCGTGTACCTGCCGGACTGGGCCGACCCGCGGCGGCTGCGGTACACGATGGACCTCGCCCGCGTCCTGGTGGACCTGCTGCCCGACGACGCCGCGCGGGGCTCGATCTCCACGCTGCCGCTCGGCTGGCGCGACCCGTGGGACGGCCCGCAGGTCGGCGCCGTCAACCGGGCCCTGGACCAGCTCGCCCACGGGCTGTCGGTGCTGGACCGGCCGGTCCGCGTGGCGTTCGAGCCGGAGCCGGGGTGCGTCATCGAGAACACCCTGCAGGCGACGGTGCACCTGTCCCGGGCCGACCCCAGGTACCTCGGGGTGTGCGTGGACCTCGCGCACCTCGCGTGCGCCTGGGAGGACCCGGTCACCGCGGTGCAGCGCCTCGCCCGCGCCGGGCTGCCGGTGGTGAAGGTGCAGGTGTCCGCGGCCCTATCGGTCGAGGACCCGGGCGCGCCGGCGCTCGCCGCCTACGTCGAGCCGCGCTTCATGCACCAGACCCGCTCGCGCGGCTGCGCCGCCTCGTTCGACGACCTCGACGAGGCCCTGGCGGACCTGGCCGCCGGCGGCGCCGGCGGCCCGTGGCGGGTGCACTACCACGTGCCGCTGCACGCCTCGCCCGAGCCGCCGCTGGAGGCGACCACCGGCGTGCTGCGGGCCAGCCTCGCGGCGCTGCTCGGCGGGCCCGTCGCCGGCTGCGACCACCTGGAGGTCGAGACGTACACCTGGGGCGTGCTGCCGGCGTCCCAGCGCCCCACCGGGCCGCAGCAGCTCGCCGCCGGGATGGCCGCCGAGCTCGCCTACGCCCGCGACACCCTGCACGACCTCGGTCTCAAGACGTTGGAGCCCCGATGAGCAAGCGCCTGCTGGTCCTCGACGTGGTCGGGCTGACGCCCCGGCTGCTGCCGCACATGCCGCGCCTGTCCGCGGTCGGCGCCGCGGTGCCGCTGCGGCCCGTCCTGCCCGCGGTCACCTGCTCCGTGCAGTCGACGTTCCTCACCGGGGCACTGCCGTCCGGCCACGGTGTCGTCGGCAACGGCTGGTACTTCCGGGACCTCGGCGAGATCTTCCTGTGGCGCCAGCACAACGCCCTCGTCGGCGGCGACAAGCTGTGGCACGCCGCCCGCCGGGTCAAGCCGGACTACACGGTGGCGAACGTCTGCTGGTGGTACGCGATGGGCGCCGACGTCGACTGGACCGTGACCCCGCGCCCCATCTACTACGCCGACGGGCGCAAGGAGCCGGACTGCTACACGTTCCCGCCGGCGCTGCACGCCGAGCTGACCTCGAAGCTCGGCGACTTCCCGCTGTTCACCTACTGGGGCCCCGGCGCCGGCATCCCCTCCTCGGCGTGGATCGCGAAGGCCGCCGAGCAGATCATGACCGACAAGTCGCCGGACCTGACCCTGGTGTACCTGCCGCACCTCGACTACGACCTGCAGCGCTTCGGCCCGTCCTCGCCGCAGGCCGGCGCGGCCGCCGCCGCCCTGGACGAGGTCGTCGGCCCGCTGCTGGACGCCGCCGCCGCGCGGGACGTGACCGTCGTCGTCCTTTCGGAGTACGGCATCACCGACGCGAGCCGCCCCGTCGACGTCAACCGCCTCCTGCGCGCCGAAGGGCTGCTCAATGTCTACACCCAGGACGGCATGGAGTATCTCGACCCGTGGACGTCGCGGGCGTTCGCGGTCGCCGACCACCAGATCGCGCACGTGTACGTCCGCGACCCCGCCGACCTGCCGGTGGTGCAGAAGCTGTGCGCCGCCCTGCCCGGCGTCGGCGAGGTCCTCGACGCCGCCGGCAAGCAGCGCGCCGGCCTGGACCACGACCGCGCCGGCGAGCTCGTCCTGCTCGCCGAGCCCGACGCGTGGTTCACGTACTACTACTGGCTCGACGACGCCCGCCGCCCCGACTTCGCGCAGCTGGTGGAGATCCACCGCAAGCCCGGCTACGACCCGGCCGAGCTGCTCTTCGACCCGGCCGCCCCGGGCGCGGCGAAGGCCCGGGCGGGGGTCGCGCTGGCCCGCAAGAAGCTCGGGATGCGGTACATGATGAGCGTCGTCGGCCTGGACGCCGGCGCCAGGGCGGTCAAGGGCTCCCACGGCCTGCTGCCGTCCACGGTGGACGACGGGCCGGTGTGGATGTGCAACGACCCGGCGGTGGGGCTCGACTCGGTCGACGCGACGGACGTGAAGGGGCTGCTGCTGCGCCTCGCCGGGCTGGCCTGACGGCGGCGCCGCGACCACGGCACGGACGGCTCGGCGCGGCGGCTCGGCGCGGGTCTCAGCGGACGAGGAGCCAGGCGCCGTTGGCGACGGTCCAGCGGCGGGAGCGGAACGGCCCGGTCAGCTCGCCGTCGGCGTTGACGTGGAACGGCTCGCCCTCGATGCGGATGTCGACCAGCATCCGCTCACGATACGCGGGGACGTCACTTGCGGCGCCGTGGCGACCGCGTCGTGCCCGGGACCGACCTGCTCGCGACCGTAGGCGCCGCCCCGGCGAGACGGTCGGGCCGGGCGACCGGGTCAGCTGCCGGCCTTGACCCACGCGGCGATCTGCGTCCGCGACTCCAGGTTGAGCTTGCTCAGGATGTTGGAGACGTGCACGGCCGCGGTGCGCGGCGAGATGTACAGCCGCCGGGCCAGCTCGGCGTTGGTCAGCCCCTCCGCGAGCAGCACCGCCACCTCCCGCTCCCGCGGCGTCAAGGCCTGGTCGCCGGCGACGGGGGCGGCGAGGCCGAGCCGCCCGCGCAGCGCCGACAGCTCCGCGACCCGCCACCCTGACCAGCGGGCGAGGAGCGGCTCGGCGGTGCGGACGTGCTGGCGGGCCCCGTCGAGGTCGCCGAGGGCGAGCCGGCAGCGCGCGGCGCCGACGTGGCCGGAGCCCTTCGTGGCCGGCAGCAGCATCGACGGCTCCGCGACGGCGCGCCGGTAGCCGGCGAGGGCGGTGGTGTGGTCGCCGGCGGCCTCGGCGATCTGCGCGTCGGCGAGCCAGCGCCACGCGTCGTCGAAGAACGGATCGTCGATCGTGGCGGCGACCGGCCGCAGCTCGTCGACGCCGAGCCCGCCGACGAGCCCGGCGGAGATGAGGTCGTGGGCGAAGTCGCGGCCGGTGACCCCGGTGACGCGGACCGCGTCGAGGACCGCCCGGAGCAGCTCGCGGGCCTGTTCGGTGTGCCCGCGCCGGGCGGCGAGGTGGAACTGCAGGCCGGGGACGGAGGTCTGGGTCAGCATCGTGTAGGTGTCGGTCGCCTCGACCATGCCGCGGATGACGGTGTCGGCACGGTCGAGCTCGCCGGCCTCCAGCAGCAGCCCGGCGAAGAACACGCCGTGGTAGTCGATGCCGTTGCGGGTGCGCAGCAGGCCGCGGTCGCGCCGGCGGGCCGACTCCAGCTCGGCGAGGGCACCGCCGAGGTTGCCCTCCTGCACCGCGAGGCGGGCTCGGCCCTGGAAGTACGCGGCGACGGCCAGGGACTCGAAGCCGGCCCGCTCCGCGAACGTCCGCATCCGCTCCAGCGCCGCGGCCCAGTCCGCCGGGCCGCCGGGCAGCAGGTTGTACAGGTTGTTGAGCGACCGCGCGGCGAGCAGCCACTCGCCCGCCTGCTCGGCTTCGTGCGCCGCCTCGTTGAGCAGCTTGATGCCGTCGTCGACGCCGGCCGCGAAGTTGACCAGCGCCGAGCCCTTCTCGACCTTGGCGGCCAGCCACACGGCCGGCAGCCCGAGCCGCTCGCCGAGGCTGATCGCCTTGTCCGCCCACTCGATGGCGCACTCGGTGTTGTCCATCAGCATGTACGCCTGGGCTATCGCCGCATACGCGTGTGCCTTCGCCGGCCCGTCGTCGAGCGGCTCGATCTCGGTGCGCAGCTCCTCGGCCCGCTCCTGCATGCTGCCGCTGCTGCCGACCTCCCAGCTGAGCCGCACGAGCAGCCGCAGCGCGTCGGCGCGCTCGGCCCGGGTGCCGGCGGCGGCGAGCCAGCGGCGGCCGAGCTCCTGCGCGTCGTCGAGGAGCCCGGCGAGCCACGCGGCGCGCGCCCCGCACGACAGCAGCTCCACGTCGTCGGGCAGCTCGTCGAGGCCCATCTCGGCCAGCTGCAGCGCCTGGTAGGGCGAGCCCATCGCCAGGTAGGTGGCCAGTCCCCGCCGGGCGGCCTCGACCATGTCCAGGTATCGGCCGGCGCCGCGGGCGTGGTGCGCGACCAGCGCGTAGTCCTTGCTGCCGGTGGACAGCAGCGTCTCGAGGGCCAGCTCGTGCAGGCGGCGGCGCTGCCGGGCGAGCAGCTCGTCGGCGAGCGCCTCGCGGGTCAGCGCGTGCCGGAAGCTGAACTCGTCGTCGCCGGTCTCCACCATCAGCCCGCGCCGCACGAGGACGCGCAGCGCGTCGATGAGCTCCGGCTCGCTGTGGCTGGTGACGGCGGCGAGCAGGTCGAACGGCACCTTGCGGCCGAGCACGGCGGCGGCCTCGACGATGCGTTTCTCGGTCGGGTCGAGGTCGTCGAGCTGCCGGCGCAGCGCCTCGGCCACGTTCCACGGCAGCGGCCGGTCGCACAGCGTGTCGAGGTCCTCGTCGCCGTTGGCCTTGAGCAGCTCTTCGAGGAAGAACGGGTTGCCGCCGGTGCGGTTGTGCAGCGACAGCGCGGTCCGGTACGCGGGTGGCCGCCCGGTGACGGACTTGAGGAACCGTGACGTCTCGGCGAGGTTGAGCCGCTCCAGCCGCACGTTGGTCACCATGTACCGCCGCTCGAGCCTGGTCAGCAGGTCGGCGAGGGGGTGGCGGCGGGTGACCTCGTCGGGCCGGTAGGTGCCGATGAGCAGGCGGCTGCCGGGCAGGTCGGCGATCCGCTCGAACAGGGCGACGCTCTCGGAGTCGGCCCAGTGCAGGTCCTCGAACACGACCACCGACGGCCCCGGCGTGGTCAGCAGCCGCACGATCTCCAGCCCGGCCTGGATGCGGTCGATCATCGAGCGGGACGCGTCGGTGACGGTCACCAGCAGCTCCGGGTCGAGCCCGGCCGAGCGGTGGCAGCTGTCGATCGCGTCGAGCAGCACCTCGAACGGCCGGCTCAGCGTGCCGGGATCGGCCTGTCCGTCCAGCACCGGCAGCGCCTCGGGCAAGCCCGTGATCAGCTCCTGCACCAGACGGCTCTTGCCGATGCCCGGCTCTCCGCCGAGCATGGCGATGGACGGCTCGGACCCGTCGAGGAGCCGCCGCAACCGGCGCAGCTCATCGTCGCGGCCGACCATCACCTGGCTCACTCCGCTACGGCTGGCCCGCACGCCACCAGCCTACCGGCGGGCGGGCGGCGTGACGGCTGTGACGGACGCGACCTGCGCCACCACGGCCGGTCGTCGCCGCTGCCGCGCCGCGGGCGGCTGCCGAGGCCGAGCAGGTCCTCCTGACGGTGCTGGACCTGCACGAAGAGAAACACTGGGTGCATCATGGCTGGCTCCTTGACTCGGTGATGTCTCCATCCTGGCCGGGTAAGGAGCGGATTCCATCTGTACCTGTTACGTATCTTGGTCGTCGCGCCGATACCTAGGCCGGGTCCGCCGGCGTAGTCACGCCGCACCGGCGACGGCACCGGCACCGGCACCGGGCGGCAGACGCACTGCAGCCCCGGACGGCTCGGCGGCTGCGCACCCGGAGGGAGGTGGGTGCGGCAGACGCGGAAGCGTCCGGGGCTGCGGGGTTGCGGGCGGGTCAGGCCACCGTGCCGGAGCGGTGCGCTCTGCGGCGCAGCTTCACGCGGCTTGACCAGTGTTTCGCCTCGTCGAGCATGTGCAGCTGGCGCTGGCGGACGAGCTCGGTCAGCAGGATCGGGTGGACGTTCATGTCGGTGCTCCTCTGCGATCGGTGTGTCACCATCGTCGCGCGGTAAGGCCCGCGCAACATCGGTCACGCTTACGTAATCGCATCGGGGCGGCATACGTAGTCGGCCGGGCGACCGACGTACGTACACGTAGACGACACAGGCCCAACGGGGAACCGGCGATTTCTGGGTATCTGGCAGGCATGATGCTGATCGGCACGTCGGGCTGGCAGTACCGTGACTGGCGGGGGCCGTTCTACCCCCGCGAGCTGCCGCAGCGCGCCTGGCTGGAGCACTACGCGGGGGTGTTCGGCACGGTCGAGGTGAACAACGCGTTCTACCGGCTGCCCGAGCGCGCGACGTTCGAGGCGTGGCGGGACCGCACGCCGGAGGACTTCGTCGTCGCGGTGAAGGCCAGCCGGTACCTCACCCACGTCCGCCGGCTGCGCGACCCGCAGGAGCCGGTCGGGCGGCTGATGGAGCGGGCCTGCGGGCTGGGTGACCGGCTCGGGCCGGTGCTGCTGCAGCTGCCGCCGACGATGCGGGTGGACGTCGCGGCGCTGGACGCGACGCTCGCCGCGTTCCCGGCGGGGGTGCGGGTGGCGGTCGAGCCGCGGCACGCCTCGTGGTGGGTGGACGAGGTGCGGCAGGTCCTGCGCGACCGCGGCGCGGCACTGTGCTGGGCCGACCGCGGCAGCCGGCCGGTGACGCCGCTGTGGGTGACCGGCGACTGGGCCTACCTGCGGCTGCACGAGGGACGGGCGACGCCGCGGCCGCGGTACGGCCGCACCGCGCTGGACACGTGGGCGGGCCGGCTGGCGCGGTTCGGCGAGTCGTACGTCTACTGCAACAACGACCCCGGCTGCGCCGCCGTGCGTGACGCGCTGGCCCTGGCCCGGCTGGCCAGGCACCAGGGGCTGGCGGTCGGGCGGGCGGGCGCGCCGTAGGCTGTCGCGGTGGCCAAGTTCCTCTGCGTGATCATGATGCTGATCGCGCTGTTCGCGTACCTCGTCTGGCAGCGCAACCGGCTGCTGCGCCGCGGGCACCGCGACGGGGACTGATCAGCACGGGTCGAGCTCGAGAGACTCCGTGGTGGCGGCCACGAACAGCCCCGGCAGCGGCCCGCCCGGCAGCGTGACGAGGGCGGAGCCGACGGTCACCACCGCGAGCCCGTGCCGCGGGTTGGGCATGTCCGGCAGCGCCCGCCACCGCTGCGCCGCCGGTTCGAAGAGCTCCACCTGCGCAAACGTCGCCTTCCCCTCGCCACCGGCGGCGATGACCCAGCCGTGGCAGGTGCCGGTGGCGGCGAGGCCGCCGCGCGCGGTCGGCAGGTCGGGCCGGCGCGTCCAGGCGCCCGTGGCCGGGTCGAAGGACTCGACGGCGGCGAGGTTGCCGGCGGAGGTCCGGCCGCCGACGGTGTAGAACAGCCCGCCCGCGGCCGCGCCGCCGAGGTGCTCACGCCGCGTGGGCGGGCCGGGCGCGGAGCGCCACCGGTCGGTCACGGTGTCGTAGATCAGCATGGTGGCGGCCAGGACGTCCTTGCCGGGGCCGATCCCGCCGGCCACAAAGATCGAGGTGCCCACTGCGGCGGCGGTGCCGGCACCGCGCGCCTCCGGCATGTCCGCGACCGACTCCCACCGGCCGGCGCCGGCGGCGAGCCGGAAGGCGGCCGCGCTCGGGGTGCCGTCGCCGAGGTAGCCGCCGAACACGTGGACGACGCCGCCGGCCGCGGCGGCCATCGCGTGGTTGACGGCGAGCGGCAGCGGCGGGCCGGCCGTCCAGGTGCCGGTGGCGGTGTCGTAGATCTCGACGGTCTTCAGGCTGCCGCCGTCGCGCTGATACCCACCGGCGACCACGATCCGGGTGCCGGTGACGGCGGCGGCGACCTCGGTGCGCTCCGAGGGCGCGTCGGCCAGCCGGCGCCACGGGCCGGTCTGATTTGTGCCGGTTGCGGTAGGAGTGGTCGGATGGGACCCGGGCGACCCCGTGCAGGCGGTCGGCCCGAGCAGCAGCGCGGCGGCCAGCAGTGCGACCCGCATGGGGTCCAGTGTCGTCGATGGAGGCCCACATCGGTACCGGCGCGAC
Source organism: Dactylosporangium sp. NPDC050688 (assembly GCF_040654515.1). Lineage (NCBI taxonomy): Bacteria > Bacillati > Actinomycetota > Actinomycetes > Micromonosporales > Micromonosporaceae > Dactylosporangium > Dactylosporangium sp. NPDC050688. Next base: position 133,401 of record NZ_JBFAIC010000011.1, on the reverse strand, counting down.
CTTCAGAAGTTTCAATTCATCCGATAGCCGATAAATTGGCCGGACAAAGCACGCGAATGCCCCGAAGTCGGTCTACGTAATGCGTTCAAAGAATTGCTGTCGGTGATGACGGGGCAACGGAACCGCTATCTTTTCGATATTCTGTGCGCTCTATGGGGACCGGAGGGGGGCCGCCACATGGGCATGCGAGGTGCCGTGTCGTTGAGTGAGCGTCTGCGTGGCATGCGGTGACCGCTACGCAGGACGTCACCGCGCACTCGACAGCGACGGAGACCGTGCTGCACCTGCACCGGGCGGCCAATGCCGTCCGGCAGCACGTCGAGCAGGTGGTACTGCGTCCACGGCAGCTGACGTGGACCGGCTTCGTGGTGCTGCGCACGGTGGCGGCGGCCCGCAGGATGGAGACCAGGCACGTCGCCGAGCAGGCGGGCATCTCCAAGGCCACGCTCACCGGGGTCGTCGACACGCTGTCGGGCCGCGGCCTGGTGCGCCGCAGCCCGCACCCGGACGACGGCCGGCTGGTCGTCCTGCAGCTCACCCGGAAGGGGCAGCGGCTCATCCGCGAGCTGCTGCCGGAGTCACAGAGCGCGGAGGTGTTCGCCCTTTCCTACCTCGAGCCGGCCCAGCTCGCCGTCGTCACGACTGCGCTGCGTGGAATGGTCGCTCACCTGGAGCGACCACGCTGAGGTGATGCGGGCCCGCGTCATCCCGCGGGTGTCAGTCGTTGGACGGGGCAGGTCAACAGGTGTGACCTCCGGCGCGGACGTCCGTGCACATCTCGACTAGTGTCGAGGCACCATGCGCGGATGCCGTCCGGTGCAGATGTGCCCGAACGGGCACAAGGGTTGCATCCAGGGTGGTCTTTTCATCTCGCGGTGGACGGATCAGACTGCATAAGACCTGTGCCGAGTGGCTGGAAGGACCCCGATGACCGAGGCAGGCACGCACGACGGCGCCGGCGAGTCCGGCACGCCGGACCTGCCGCTGCGCTCGGCCGCGCCGGCACGTCGCGCCGCCGTCGGGGACCTCAACAACAACGACCCGATCCGCATCGACGACTACCGGCTGATCGGTCAGCTCGGCGTCGGCGGCATGGGCACGGTCTACCTGGCGCAGTCCCCCGACGGCTCCCGCGTCGCGGTGAAGCTGGTCCACGCGCACCTCGCGCGCGACCCCCGGTTCCGGGTCCGCTTCGCCGGCGAGGTCCGCGCCGCGCAGCGGGTCCCCGGCTTCTGCACCGCCCGGGTGCTCGACTCCGGGACGCACGAGGACCGGCCCTACCTGGTCACCGAGTATCTCGAGGGCATCCCGCTGTCCCGGCTCGTCGCCGACGACGGCCCGCTCGACCCGGCGATGCTGCACAGCGTCGCACTCGGCGTCGCGGCCGCGCTCGCCGCGATCCACAACGTCGGGCTGGTGCACCGCGACCTCAAGCCGAGCAACCTCATGGTCACTCTCGGTGGGGTCCGGATCATCGACTTCGGCATCGCCCGCGCGATGGACGCCGCCAGCGACATCACCGGCACCGGCAACATCGTCGGCAGCCTCGGCTGGGCCTCCCCGGAGCAGCTGCGCGCCGAGGAGCCCACGGCCGCCATGGACATCTTCGGGTGGGGCTGCCTGGTCGCGTTCGCGGCCACCGGCCGCCACCCCTACGGCGGTGAGGAGGCCGCGGCCCGCGCCTGGAAGATCCTCGAGGGCGAGCCCGACCTCAGCGGCATCCCCGACCCCGTGCGCGAGCTGGTCGCCGCCGCGCTGAGCCGCGACCCCCTGGACCGGCCCGACGCCCGGCAGCTGCTGCTCGGCCTGGCCATCGACGACCTCGACGCGGCGCCGCTGCCGGCGCAGCGCCGCTGGCTGCGCGGCTCGACCCAGATGTCGCGCCGCCGGGTGACCTCGATGGCGATCGCCGTGCCGATGGCTCTGGCGCTGGTCTTCGCCGCCGCCGAGACCACGTCGGACATGATGGGCGGCAAGTCCGACCCCGGCACCCACCGCGGCAGCACCAGCGGCGACGAGGTCGGCACCAAACTGTCGCCCGCGCCCAACCCGAACCAGACCGGCCTCCAGCGCCCCAACCCGGGCGCCACGACCGACGCGGGCAACCCGACCAACGGCCCGCTGGTGCCGCCCACGGCCTCCGGGGTCCCGTCGGCGACCTCGACCGTGATCCCCACGATCAGCGAGCCGACGATGCCGCCGTCGTCCGCGCCGGCCAGCGCGCCGCCGACGACCGATCCGACGACCCCACCGCCGACGACGACGGCACCCGCCGATCCGGGCGCCGACGGCAATCAGATTCCCTGAAGCAGCGGCGGCGGCACCCCGCCGCGGGGTGCCGCCGCCTTGCACGGCTCAGAGCACGTGCGTCAGGTATCCCTCGATCGACTCGGCCAGCACGTCCGCGCCGGGGCGGGACCAGACCGCCTCGTGGAAGACCTCGACCTCGATCGGGCCGGTGTACCCGGTCGCGTCGACCGCCTCGCGGAAGCGGCGCAGCTCGACGCAGCCGGTGCCCGGCAGGCCGCGGCCGAGCAGCACGCCCTCCGGCAGCGGGGTGATCCAGTCGGCCACCTGGAAGCAGGCGATCCGGCCCTCGGCGCCGGCCCGGGCGAGCTGCTTCCAGACCTGGTCGTCCCACCAGAGGTGGTACGTGTCCACGGCCACCCCCACCGCCGACGGCGGGAACGGCGCCGCCAGGTCCAGCGCGTTGGACAGCGTCGACACGACGCACCGGTCCGAGGCGAACATCGGGTGCAGGGGCTCGATCGCCAGGCGTACCCCGGCGGCCTCGGCATGCGGGACCAGCTCACCGATCGCGTCACCCACGGTGCGGCGGGCCGCGTCCAGGTCCCTGCTGCCGCCGGGGAGCCCCCCGCTGACGAGGACGAGCACCGGCGCCTGCAGGGCCGCCGCCTCGTCGATGGCGCGGCGGTTGTCGTCGAACCAGCCGGGCGTGGTGAAGAACCCGCCCCGGCACAGGGTCGTGACGGTGATGCCGGCCGCGCGGACCAGGGCGGCGGTCCGTTCGAGCCCGAACGTGTCCACCTGGTCCCGCCACAGCCCGAGCTGGGTGACGCCCTGCTTGACGCAGCCGTCGACCGTCTCGTCGACCGGCCAGCGCTTCGTCGTGGCCTGGTTCAGCGAGAACCGCTCGAGCCTCGGGTCGGCGCTCACAGGTCCAGCGCCGGGATCTCGATGCGGCGGCCCTCGCGGGCGGCCTGCAGGCCGAGCTCGGCGAGCTGGACGCCGCGGGCGCCGGCGGCGAAGTCCCACGGGAAGCCGGCGCCGTCCACGACGTGCCGCAGGAACAGCTCCCACTGCACCTTGAAGCCGTTGTCGAACGGCTCGTTGTCCGGCACCGCCTGCCACTGGGCGCGGAACGGCTCGGTGACCGGCAGGTCCGGGTTCCACACCGGCTTCGGGGTGGTCCCCCGGTGCTGGATGTGGCACTCGCGCAGGCCGGCGACGGCGCTGCCGTGGGTGCCGTCGACCTGGAACTCGACCAGCTCGTCGCGGCGGACCCGCACCGCCCAGGACGAGTTGATCTGTGCGACGATGCCGCCCTCCAGCTCGAACGTGCCGTACGCGGCGTCGTCGGCGGTCGCCTCATACGTCTGGCCGGCCTCGTCGACGCGGGACGGGATGTGGGTCGCGATGGTCGCCTGCACGGAGCGGATCGGGGCGAACAGCTGCTCCAGCACGTACTGCCAGTGCGGGAACATGTCCACGACGATCCCGCCGCCGTCGGCGGCGCGGTAGTTCCACGAGGGGCGCTGCGCGGCCTGCCAGTCGCCCTCGAACACCCAGTAGCCGAACTCGCCGCGCACCGACAGGATCCGGCCGAAGAAGCCGCCGTCGATGAGGCGCTTGAGCTTGCGCAGCCCCGGCAGGAACAGCTTGTCCTGCACCACGCCGTGCTTGATGCCGGCGGCCCGCGCGGCGCGGCACAGCGCGACCGCGGCGTCGGTGTCCTCGGCGAGGGGCTTCTCGGTGTAGACGTGCAGGCCTGCGTCGATGGCGGCGCGGATCGCCTTCTCCCGCTGCTGGGTCACCTGCGCGTCGAAGTAGATCTGCACATCGGGGCGGGCGAGCGCGGCGTCGAGGTCGGTCGTCCACTCGGTCAGCCCGTGCTGCTGCGCCAGCTGCGCGAGCTTGCCGGCGTTGCGGCCGACGAGGACGGGCTCCGGCCAGATCAGCGAGCCGTCACGCGACGGCAGGCCGCCCTGCTCGCGGATGGCGAGCAGGGAGCGGACCAGATGCTGGCGGTACCCCATGCGGCCGGTGACGCCGTTCAGCACGATACCGATCGGGATGCGGGACAACGGGACTCCTCAGGCTGCTCACGCGGCGGTGGCGTGGTAGGTGTCGAGCAGGCCGCACATGCCGTGCCTGCCGTGTTCGCTCGGCGCGGGCAGCACCGAGATGCCGCCCCGGCCGAGATGACCCGCGTCGCCGGCGGCGAGCGCGTCGATCTGCCGGCCCGTCTCCAGCGCGGCCCGGAGCGCGCCGCGCTCCCACCGCTCGCGCCAGCCGGGCAGTTTAGGTGCGACCAGCCGGGCTGCGGCGGCCTGGAACGCGGCGAGGCCGTCGGGGCCGCTCTCGCGCAGCGCCAGGAACCCGGTGACGGCCAGGTCGCGGCGGCGGAACGCGGCACCCAGGTCGGTGCCCGGCACCCCGCCCTCGGGCAGCGCCGTGGCCTCGGCGTAGGCGGCGGGGTCGGCGAGCACGCCGGGCGGGAACGTCAGCACCGCGTCGCCGGCCTCAGGCAGGCCGCTGTTCTGCATCACCACCACGATCTGCAGGCCGCCCCGGTTGACGAGGCGGTGGATCGTGCCGGGCGGGAACCAGGCGACGGTGCCCGTGCGCAGGGGTGTCTCGCGGTACCCCTCGCCGGACAGCGTCTGCACGAGGCCCTCGCCGGCGGTCACCACGTACCCCTCCGAACAGGTGAGGTGCATGTGCGGGGTCCCGCCGAGCAGCCCGTCCGGAGCCACCGAGTCGTAGACGGACAACCGGGAGATTCCGACCGCTGCGGGCATCTGGTCCCGTACCACCGCCGTCACCGCCTCTTCCACGCCAGGAAAACGCTTTCCTCTGGTCATGTCGACGCTAACCCGTATGCTGCGAACGAGTCAATGGAAGGAGGCGGACGATGGCGACGCTCGCCGACGTGGCCCGCCGTGCCGGGGTGTCGCCCGCGACCGCCTCGCGGATCATCAGCGGGAGCACGAAACTCGTCACCGACGAGCTGCGCGAGCGGGTGCTGCGCGCCGTCGACGAGCTGCAGTACGTGCCCAACGCACACGCCCAGTTCCTCGCCAGGGCCCAGCGCACCGCGGTCGGCGTCATCGTGCACGACGTGTCCGACCCGTACTTCGCCGAGATCACCCGCGGCCTGCAGCAGGTCGCCACCGCGGCGGGCCGGCTCGTCATCATCTGCAACAGCTACCGCGACCCGGCCCGGGAGCTGGAGTACGTGGAGCTGCTGCGGGCCCAGCAGGTCGCGGCGATCATCCTGGCCGGCTCCGGCTACCACGACCCCGCGTTCACCAAGGCGCTGACGGGCAAGCTGGCCGCGTACACCCGCACCGGCGGCAGGGTCAGCGTCATCGGCCGGCACGAGCTGCCCGGCGACGCCGTCATGCCGGCCAACGCCGACGGTGGCCACCTCGCCGGCGTCGAGGTCTTCGGCGGCGGCCACCGCAAGGTCGGCGTCATCGCCGGCCCGAAGGTGCTGACCACCACCACCGACCGGCTCGCCGGCCTGCGCCGCGCCGCCCGCCAGTACGGCCGCACCCTGCCCCCACGGCGCATCGTCTTCGCCGACTTCGACCGCGACAGCGGCGCCGAGGCGACCCGCCGCCTGCTGGACGACTCCCCCGACCTGACGGCGATCGTGGCGCTCAACGACTCGATGGCCGTCGGCACGCTCAGTGTCCTGCGCGAGCGGGGCATCGCGGTGCCGCAGCAGGTGAGCGTGGTCGGTTTCGACGACATGCCGATCGCGCGGGACGTGACGCCGGCCCTGACGACGGTGCGGCTGCCGCTGACGGAGATGGGCGCCAGGGCGATGACGCTGGCCTTGGAGGACAGGGCGCGGACCCCGCGGGTGGAGCCGGCGGCGGCCACACTGGTGCACCGGGAGTCGTCGGCCCCGCTGACCTGACGGTGCTCACTGGCCGCCGGCCGGGTGGCGCGTCATCCGCTGGCGGCGATCTGCGCGTACGTCGGCAGGCCCGCACCATCCACCGGGGCACCGTCGCGGACCGCCTGGGCCGCCCCCACGGCCGCGGCGAGCGCCACCCGGAACAGCAGCGATCCGGTGCTCACCCGCCGCACCCCCAGCGCGGCCAGCTCGGCGACCGCCGGCCCGCACGGCTCGTGCAGCACGTTGACCGGCACACCCACCCCACGGACGACGGCCTCGATGTCCGCCGGCGCACGCAACCCCGGCACGAAGACCCCGTCCGCCCCGGCGTCCGCGTACGCCCGCACCCGCCGCAACGCCTCCCCCACCTCACCGGCCCGCTGCCAGTGCGTGTCGGTCCTGGCGTTGACGAACAACCCGGGCGCCTCCCGCTTCACCTGCCGGATCAGCCGCACCTGCCGCTCGACCGGCCCCATCGCGTCCTCGACGTTGATCCCCGCCGCCCCGGCCGCCGCGACCGCGACCGCCGCGCCGACGGAGCCGCGTTCGATGTCGACGCTCACGTGACAGCCCAGCCCCGCGATCCTGCGTACCAGCCGCAACGAGTCCGCGGCGGTGGCGTCCTGCCCGTCCGGCAACCCGTTCGCGGCGGCGACCCCGAGGCTCGTCGTGCCGACCGCCGGGAAGCCGGCCCTCATCAGCATCCGGGCGGACGCAACGTCCCAGGCGTTGGGCAGGACGAGCGGCGCCCCGGCGCGGTGCAGTGACCGGAAGTCGCTCACGACCGCTCACCGCCGTCGACCCCTTCGCCTACGGTTGCGCTCAGCGCCCCCTCGGCGAGGGCCAGCGCGTGGGCGCGGCCCGGGCACCTGCGCGGCCCGGCGCCGAACGGGATTCCGTGCAGGCTGACCCTCACCACCTCGCCCGGCGCGACGCGGGCCGCGCCGACGTCGGACGGGCGGGTGGCCATGCGCTTCGTGGCGGCCACCGGCGGCGTGTCGCGCAGGGCGGTGTCCAGGCCGGCGTCGCGGGCGCGGGCGATCAGCGCGGCGGTCGCGTCGCAGGCCTGCACCAGCAGCCCGATCCGCGCGGCGGTGGTCTCGTCGGCGGTGCCGCCGCACGCGGCGATCAGCACCTGCACGGCGGCGTCGGCGGCGGGCTCGTCGCCTGTGCCCGGCTGGTACGCGGCGGCCACCACGCGGACCGCGTCGGTCGTCCCCGGGGAGGGGTCCAGGCCGAGCGCGGCGCACAGCAGCCGCACGGGGTGGGCGTACGGGGACGACGCGGCGGCCGCGCGCAGCGCCGCGGGGTCCACTGTGGACAGCAGGGACTCGCTGAGGGCGCGGCGGCGGGGGTACGCCGCACCGCCGCTGAACCGGCCGACGCTCGCGCGCAGCCAGGCGACGCCGTGCGCGGCGGCGGGCACCGGCGGGACCACGAAACCGGGGTCGTGGAGCACGGCGAGGGCGTCATCGGGGTCGTCGATCGTGTGCATGGCCAGACCGTAGGGCCGGGACCGTTCGGTACCCGACGAACCGACGAGGCGGACAATGGACCTGTGACCGCACCGTCCTCGCTCGCACAGTTCGCCGCGCTGCTGGCCGACGAGACGCGGGCCGCGATGTGCCTGGCGCTGCTCGACGGGCGCGCGTGGACCGCCGGGGAGCTGGCCCGCCACGCCGGCGTCGCACGGTCGACGGCGACCCAGCACCTGCACCGGCTGACCGCCGGCGGGCTGCTGGCCGAGGAGCGGCAGGGGCGGCACCGGTACGTCCGCCTCGCCGACGCCTCCGTCGCCGCGCTGCTGGAGGACCTGTCGGCGCGGCTGCCGCCGCAGGTGGCCCGGCCGGCCGGGTTGCGGGCGGCGACGGCTTCGGCGGCCCTCGCCCGCGGGCGGACCTGTTACGACCATCTCGCCGGGCGGCTCGGGGTGGCGGTGACGGATGCGTTGACGGCGCGCGGGTTGCTGGACCAGGCGGGCGGGTTCGCGTTGACGCAGGCGGGTCTGGCGTGGATGGCCGCGCAGGGCCTGGACCTGGACGGCGGGAAGCGCCCCGTGGCACGGGCCTGCCTGGACTGGACGGAGCGGCGGCCACACCTCGCCGGGGTCGCCGGGGCGCGGCTGTGCGAGCGGTTCCTGACGCGCGGCTGGGTCGCGCGGATCGGATCCGGCCGGGCGGTACGGGTCACCCCGGCCGGCCGGGCCGCCCTGGCGGACCTGCTCGGCATCGACGGCGTCGATTAGGTTTCACGGCGGTTGGGTACCCAGCGGTCACTACGAAGGAGGCCGTTGTGTTCGCTGTGATCGCCGCGATCCTGTTCGCTGTCGCGCTGTTGATGGACCTGTTCGGTGCCGACGCCGGGCCGGTGCTCGACGTGGGGACGCTGAGCCTGGCCGGGTTCCTGTGCGTCGCCCTGCACCTGGCCGGCGCGGGCACCTGGCACACCCGGTACGGCAGCTACCGCCGCGGCCGCCGGCGCTGAGCGGTCCCGCGTCCGGCGCCGCACGCGCCGCCACGGCCGCGCCCTGCCCCAGGTGAGGGGTTCGGGCGCGGCCGTCCTCGTGGTGGCCGACACTGGCTGGCATGAGTGTGCGCATCGAACGGTCCGGTCCGGTGTGGACGGTCGTGCTGGACCGGCCGGAGACCCGCAACGCCGTCGACCGGGACACCGCGGAGCGGCTCGCGGCCGCGTTCCGGCAGTTCGACGCCGACGACACGGCCGCGGTCGCGGTGCTGTGGGGCGCGGGCGGCACATTCTGCTCCGGCGCCGACCTGAAGGCGGTCGCGGCCGGCGACGGCAACCGCGTCGAGGCCGGCGGCGACGGACCGCTCGGCCCGACCCGGATGCGCCTGGGCAAGCCCGTGATCGCCGCGGTCGCCGGGCACGCCGTCGCGGGCGGCCTGGAGCTGGCGATCTGGTGCGACCTGCGGGTCGTGGAGGAGACCGCGACGTTCGGCGTGTACTGCCGGCGCTGGGGCGTACCGCTGATCGACGGCGGCACGGTCCGCCTGCCGCAGCTCATCGGGGTCGGCCGCGCCCTCGACCTGATCCTGACCGGCCGCCCGGTCGACGCGCAGGAGGCGCACCGCATCGGCCTCGCCGACCGGGTCGTGCCGCCCGGCGGGTCCCGGCCGGCGGCGGAGGCCCTCGCCGCCACGCTCGCCGCGCTGCCGCAGGACTGCCTGCGCAACGACCGCCTGTCGGTGTACGGGTCCCTCGGCCGGCCCCTGCCGGACGCGCTCGCGGTCGAGCACGGCTACGGCGTGGCGTCCCTGCGCGCCGGCGCGGCGGGTGGCGCCGCCCGGTTCGCCGCCGGCGAGGGGCGCGGCGGGGTCTGACACCCGGGCACCGACACCGGCGGGCGGACGGCCGGCCGGCGCGGGGGACGTAGGGTGGGCCCATGGTCGACAGGGGTGAGGTCGAGGCCGCCGCCCGCAGGATCGACGGGTACGTGCGGCGCACCCCGTCGATCGAGGTGGCGCCGGGGCTCTGGGTCAAGCTGGAGCTGCTGCAGCACAGCGGCTCGTTCAAGCCCCGCGGGGCGTTCAACCGGATCCTCGCCGCCCGGGAGTCGGGCGAGCTGCCGGCGGCCGGGGTCGTCGCCGCGTCCGGCGGCAACGCGGGGCTCGCCGTGGCGTTCGCGGCGGCGCGGCTCGGCATCCCGGCCGAGGTGTTCGTGCCGCGGGTCGCGCCGGCGGTGAAGGTGCGCCGGCTGCGGGAGCTCGGCGCCGTGGTGCACCAGCACGGCCGGGAGTACGCGGAGGCGTACGCCGCCTCGACGATCCGGGTCGCGGAGACCGGGGCGCTGTTCGTGCACGCCTACGACCAGCCCGAGATCGTCGCCGGCCAGGGCACCCTCGCCCTGGAGCTGCCCGACGTCGACACGGTCCTGGTCGCCACCGGCGGCGGCGGTCTGGTCGGCGGCATCGCGGCGGCCGCCGGGGACCGGATGCGGGTGGTCGCCGTCGAGCCGGCCGGTGCGCCGACGCTGCATGCGGCCCTCGCCGCGGGTCGTCCCGTGGACGTCGCGGTGGACAGCGTCGCCGCGGACTCGCTGGGCGCCCGCCGGGTCGGGACGATCGCCTTCGAGTCGGCCGTGCGCCACGGGGTGCGCAGCATGCTCGTCGACGACGACGCGATCGTGCGGGCCCGAAGGAGACTGTGGGCGGAGCACCGGATCGTGGTCGAGCTGGGTGCGGCGGCGGCGTTCGCGGGGATGGAGCAGCTGCGGGCCGGCGGCGAGTGGGGACGGATCGCCGTCGTGCTGTGCGGCGCGAACACCGACCCCGCCGATCTCACCACCGAGACAGTTCAGGATCTGTCTCAAGGCGTGTAGCGTGCCTGGCATGCCGCACGACGAGATCTTCGACGCGGCCATGCGGCGGTTCCTGGAGCGGCGCCGGATCGACATGCGCTCGCTCGCGGCCGAACTCGGCATGGGCCGGGCCACCCTGTACCGGCGCGTCGGCAGCCGCGACCAGCTCCTGGGCCAGGTGCTGTGGCAGCTCACCCAGCGCAGCCAGCAGCGGGCCGTGAAGGCGGCCGAGGGGCGGCGGGGCGCCGACCGGATCGTCGCCGTGATCGGCAACTTCCTCGCCGGCGTCATCGAGCAGCCCAGCCTGCGGCACTTCCTCGCGGCCGAGCCCGAGGCGGCGCTGCGCATCCTCACCTCGAAGCACGGCATCGTCCAGCCGGGCGTCCGCGCGCACCTGGAGGGCCTCCTGCAGGAGGAGATCGCGGCGGGCGCCTTCACCCCGAGGATGGACGTGCGGACCCTGGCGTTCGTCCTGGTACGCATCGGCGAGAGCTTCCTCTACGCCGACGCCATCGCCGACGGCGAGCCGGACGTGGAACAGGCGTTGCAGGTGATCGGGCGGCTCCTCGACGATCAGCCATGAGGCGCGGGCGCGCCGGGCGCCGCGTCCGTGCGCTGCACGGCACCCGGCCATCCGTTGGTGCCCGTACGAACGGAAGTCTCGGCGAACGTACGATGGCCGCCGTGGAAAAACGGGGACATGTCGGAATCGTCCATCGACCGCGGGGGCTGCCACTTGCGCCAGGACGTATGTTCTTCGCATGGCCACGGTGCTGCTGGTTGAGGACGACCATGTCGTGCGGGGCGCCTTGCTGCGCTCCCTGACCGACCGGGGTCACACGGTGCACGCGGTCGGCACCGCGCTGGAGGCGTTACGGCGTTTCGCCGCCGAGACGCCGGACCTGGTCGTGCTCGACCTCGGGCTGCCCGACCTGGACGGCGCCGACGCCCTGCGGATGCTGCGTGGCATCGCGGACACCCCGATCATCATCGCCACCGCCCGGGACGACGAGGCGGAGATCGTGCGGCTGCTCAAGGCCGGCGCCGACGACTACATGATCAAACCGTTCACCTCCGCCCACCTCGACGCCCGGATGACCTCCGTGCTGCGCCGCACCGGCCGGGCGAGCCGCGAGGAACCCACCGCCATCGAGGTGGGAGGCTTGCGTGTCGACATCGGACAACGCCAGGCGCACCTGCACGGCGAGCCGCTGACGCTGACCCGCAAAGAGTTCGACCTGCTGGCGTACCTCGCCGCCCGTCCCGGACGGGTGGTCTCACGCCGTGAGCTGTTGGAGGAGGTATGGCGGCAACCCTCAGTGGGCGAGGACCAGACGATCGACGTGCATCTGTACTGGCTACGCCGGAAACTTGGCGAGAGCGCCTCGGCGCCCAGATACCTGCACACCGTGCGGGGCGTGGGCTTCAGGTTCGCGGCCCCGGACTGAGGCGGACCCTCGCCTATGTCTGCGCCGCGGTCACCACGATGGTGGCCCTGGCGTTCCTGATCCCGCTCGGGCTGGTCGTGCAGCAGCTCGCCCGCGAGCGTGCCTTCGCCGACGCCGAACGCCAGACCGCCGTGGTCGTGGCGGTCCTCACCGTGACCACCGACCCCCTGGCGATCGAGCGGGCCATCGCCAGCACCGGCGGTCCCGCGGTCAGCCGCGTCTCGGTGCACAACCTCGGCGAGGAGGGCCTCGAGATCGGCACCGGGCACGCCGCCGCCAAGGACCTCGCCCGCGCCGCCGACCAGGCCGCGCCGGTGACCGCGACCGTCGGCGGCGGGCTGTCGTACCTGGAGCCGGTGGACGTCGGCTCGGGCCGCACGGCGGTCGTCGAGGTCTTCATCCCTGAGGACGAGCTGTCCGACGGGGTCAGCGGCGCCTGGTGGGCCCTGACCGCCGTCGCCGTCGGGCTGGTCATCGCCTCGGTCTGGGTCGGCGACCGGCTCGCCGCGAAGGTGACCGCCTCGGCCCGCCAGCTCGCCGGCGCCGCGGGCGCGCTCAGCGAGGGGTACCTCGACGTGCGGCTGGACCCGTCGGGCCCGCGCGAGCTGGCCGAGGCGAGCTTCGCGCTCAACGTGATGGCCGATCGCATCATGGCCCTGCTGACCAACGAGCGCGAGCTGGTCGCGGACCTGTCGCACCGGCTGCGCACCCCGCTGACCGCGCTGCGGCTGGACGCGGAGACCCTCGGCGACAGCCAGGACGCCGACCGCATCCGCGACGCCATCGCCGCGCTCGAGGTCGAGATCGACAAGCTGATCCGCGCGATGCGCGAGCCGATCGACGCGCACTCCCCCACCCCGGACCGCGGCGAACGCAGCGACGGCGCCGCCGCGTCCACCGGCGAGCAGGGTTGCGACGTCGCCGAGGTCGTGCGGGACCGGATGATGTTCTGGTCCGCCGTCGCCGGCGACCAGGAGCGCGAGTGCACGGCGATCGGCACCGACGCCCCGGCCCCGGTCCACGTCGCGAAGAGCGAGCTCGCCGCCGCACTGGACGCCCTGATCGGCAATGTCATCCGGTACACCCCACAAGGCGTCCCCTTCGAGGTGGCCGTCACCCGCCGGGACGACGGGTACGTCGTGCTCAGGGTGGAGGACGGCGGCCCCGGCATCCCCGACCCGGAGCTGGCACTGCAGCGCGGCGAGAGCGGGCAGGGCTCCACGGGCCTGGGCCTGGACATCGTGCGCCGGGTGGCGGTGGAGGGCAACGGCACCGTGAACATCGGCACGTCCGCCACCCTCGGCGGCGCCAGCGTGGTCATCGTGATGGCGGACGCCGACCCGGCGCCGAAGGAACAGCCGCCGCAGAGCCGGTTCGGGCTGGTCGGCCGGCTGTCCCGGGAGCCGAACGAACGCCGCAGCCGCCGGGGCAAAGCCGCCCCCTGAGGTCCGCGCACTGCCGGACGCCGCACGTCGCTCCCCACGCCGCCGGGGGCGGTCTCCTGCCGGCGATACGCGTCGCCACCTGACCGTATGTGTGCGAACGCGGAGCGTTCGCCTGGGGGTTTTGGTTGGGAAGTCCAACACCGGGGTGCCCGCATCAGCTCGCGCGGTAAAGCAGCCAGGTGGCGTAGGGCCGCCACAAGTCTCGGTTATGAGTCCCTTAATTGGGTCGTTTGGGCTGGAACGGCACGTTGACGGATCGCTATGGTCTCCCCGTTCCCACGTGGACGGACCGGCACTCACCCGCCTTGCCACCCTCGAAGGCCGGCCGTCCCGCGCGCGGCGGGGACGGGTACCTCTGCCCTGTGCCCGTCCTCGCCGCGCGCCCTTTTCCCCCTCCGGAGGAACCGAGCGTGTCTCGAGTCTTGCACCGTGTTGCCGTGACTGTCGCGGTCGCGGTCCTCGGCACGGGTGCGGCGATCGCCGGGCCCGGCGCCATCGACAGCCTGTTCAACGAGAAAGGGCCGGCCGCGATCAGTCGCGTTCCGGCCGACAACCCTGAGCTCGGCCTGGTGTACCAGGGTCTGACGCCGGCGAAGAAAGGTGACCCGTGTGTCGGCGGGTACCAGGTCGCCGAGCGCGGCCAGTGCAGCCACGGCCCTGACGTCCCGCCGGTCGGCCTGACCGTGCGCGGCAACGTCGATCCGATCACGGCGGCCGGGCCCACGCAGGTCGTCCCCGAGTCCGACACGGCGGCCGCCCCGCTGGAGCAGACCGTCACCGCCGCGGACGGGTCCGTCTCCTCCGAGGGTGGTTTCGCCCTGGTACCGGAGGCGGCCGGCGACACCGCCGTCGGGTACACGATCGGCGCGTCGGGCGTGGCCTGCGACGGCGACGGCGTGTCCGGCAAGCGCGTGCAGGTGCTGTACGTGCGCGACGCCAACACGGCGAGCCGGTTCAACCAGTACCTGGAGAGCTTCCGCACCTGGAGCGCCGGCGTCGACGCGATCTACAACACCAGCGCCAAGGAGACCGGCGGCGAGCGGCACGTCCGTTTCGTGACGACCGCCGACTGCAAGGTCGACGTGCGCGAGGTCGAGCTGCCCGCGGGTGGCCTGAACACGTTCGACGCGACCATCAACGGGTTGAAGGCACTCGGGTACAACAGGACCGACCGCAAATACATGATCTTCGGTGAATCGAAGGTGTACTGCGGCATCGGCACCTTCGCCGGCGACACCCAGCCGGGCGTGAACAACCGCAGCAACGGCGGCCCCGGTTACGGCCGCAGCGACTCGGGCTGCTGGGCGGCCAGCGTCGCCGCGCACGAGCTCGGGCACAACCTCGGTGCGGTGAACAACAACGCGCCGAACTCCAGCAAGGCCGGGCACTGCCTCGATGAGTACGACATCATGTGCTACAACGACTCGGGCGGTCTGAAGACGTCGGTCCGGACCGGTTGCACCGACCGGGCCGGTGAGAACCGGATGGACTGCAACCACGACGACTACTACAACACCAACCCGAGCCCCGGCAGCTACCTCGCGAACAACTGGAACGTGGCCAACAACCAGTTCCTGATCGCGGGCCCCGGTGGCACGACGCCTCCGCCGCCGTCGCCCACGGCGTCCCCCACGAAGACCGCGTCGCCGACGCCGTCGAAGACCGTGTCCCCCTCGCCGTCGAAGTCGGTCACGCCGTCGGCGTCGCCCACGAAGACCGCGTCGCCGACGCCGACCCCGACGAAGCCGCCGACCGGGCTCAAGGAGCTGCGAGTCAGTGACGTCACCGCCAACTCCGTGCGGCTGTCCTGGGACGCGGCCGCGGCCGGCAGCCGGTACGCGGTCGTGCTCAACGGACGGTCCATCGGTCAGGTCCGCTCGACCAACGTCCGGATCGTCGGCATGCGCCCCGACACCGACTACCAGATCGGGGTTTCGCTCGCGCAGAACAGCACCCTGACCCCGTGGACCACCACCGTCAAGGTGCACACGACGGCCGCGCCCGCAGCGACGGCCGGCACGTGGATGGTGTTCGGCAACAGCCTGACCGGCGGCGTCGCGGACGTCTTCGGTGCCCGCAGCGCGGCCGGTACGCCCATCATCATCTACCAGCGGCACGGCGGCGCGAACCAGCAGTGGAAGCTGGAGCCGGCGGCCGGCGGCACGTACGTGGTCCGCTCGAAGGCGACGAACGCCTGCGTCACCACCACGGGCGACAAGGACACCGCGGGTGCGACCCTGGTACAAGGTGACTGTGCGAAGGCCTTGCAGTGGACGCTGACCAAGACGGAGTTCGGCGTGTCGCTCCAGACCGCGAGCGGCCTGGTCGTCGGCGTCGGCAACAACGAGTACTTCGGCAGCCGGCTGCTCGTCCTGCAGAAGCCGAGCGGCGCCAAGTACCAGAGCTGGATCCCGCAGCGCACGTGAACCAGCCCGCAACCAGCCGCGGCCCGGCGCCCTCGTGGCGCCGGGCCGCGGCGGCATCCATGCGGCGGGCGGTGACCGCCGCCGGCCTGGTCGCCGGTGCGGTGGCGGCGCTCGTGCTCGGCACGGCGGCGCCGGCCGGGGCGCACGACGGTGTCATCCTCACGCTGCACGGTGACGGCCGGGGTTCGGTGTGGGTGACGGCGACCTGGCAGGACGGCCATCCGGTCACCGAGGCGGTCGGCATCACGCTGCTCGCGACGACCGCCGACGGGCGCCGGGAAGGGCCGGCCGGGCTGAAGCGCAACGGGGACGCGCTGACGTACGCGGGCACGCTCGGCGAGGGCGACTGGACGGTCGTGGCCGAGATGGGCACGCCGGCGATCGGGCGGTGCCAGGGGACGCTGCACGTGGCGGCCGACGGGGCCGCGCAGGAGATCGTCTGTGCGCCGCCGCCGGCCGCGGCGAGCCCGGCGGCGGCGCCCGCCGCGGCGCAGGCGTCCTACACCTGGGTCTGGTACCTGCTGGGCGTCGCGGCGCTCGCGGGGGTGGCGGCCTGGTGGTTCCACCGCACGTCGGCCGCGGCGCGGGCGGCGGCCGCCCGGAGGACGCCGGGGCGCAAAAGGTCAAACGGGAGGACGGCAGTGCGCCGCAAGTGACGCCCGACACCGCCTCTTGACCGGTACAGTCGCACGGTCTACTGTACCGGTATAGGCGCTGCACCGGCAGGCGCCAGGTTCGAGGAGGTCCGGCCATGTTTCCCTTCGCGATGATCGTCTCCCAGAAGGCGATGGCCCACGAGGTCCGCAGCGCGATGCCCAACGCGCCGACGGTCGCGCCCGCCGCGCCGCTGCGGGGTGTCCGGCGCCCCAGGGTCCGGCAGGTGCGCACGGCGCTCGCCGCGTCGCTGCACCGGGCCGCCGACGCGGTCGCCCCGACCCCCGCGTGCAGCCCGGCCCGCTGAACCGCGGGTCCGGCGCCGCGGCACGGCGGCGCGTGAGGCTCTCAGGACGCGCAGCACGGCGGCGAGTGAGGCCCGGGACGCCGCAGCGCGATATCGTCGTCGGGTCCCGGTGGTTCGGCGGGACGGGCCCGCTCGACGATGGCGAGGAGGAGCGATGGCAAGGGTCACCTTGCAGACGATCGCCGACCAGGTCGGCGTGAGCCGGATGACCGTCTCCAACGCCTTTTCCCGGCCCGACCAGCTCTCCCCCACGTTGCGGGACAAGATTTTGGCCGTCGCGTCGGAGCTCGGCTACGTGGGGCCCGACCCGGCGGCCCGCGCCCTCGCGCGGGGCACGACCGGTGCGGTCGGGGTGCTGCTGACGGAGTCGCTGCGCGACGCGTTCAACGACGAGGTGGCCACGACGTTCCTCGGGGCGATCGCGGAGGAGCTCACCCCGACGGGGCTGGGCCTGACCCTGCTGACCGCCACGGACCGCGACGACGTCGTCCCCGCGAGGGACGTGGCGATGGACGGCGCGATGGTGTATTCCTGCGACCCGGGCTCGTCGGCGGTGGACTGGCTGATCCGGCGCCGGCTGCCGCTGGTCTTCATCGACCAGGTGCCGGCCGACGGCATCCCCAGCGTCAACGTCGACGACCGGCCCGGCGCCCGCGCCGCCGCGCAGCATCTCGTGGACCTCGGTCACCGGCGCGTCGCCGTGGTGACCAGCGGCGTGCGCGGGGCCCACGGCCTGCTGCCGGTCGGGTCGGTCATCCCCGGCGCCGCGGCGGACGAGGGTGCCGCGGCCATCGACGGGTACGTGGCACAGCAGCGCATCCTCGGCTGGCTGGACGCGCTGACCCCGGCGGGCATCACCCCGCTCGTGGCGCGGCTGGCGCACGGGCGGCCCGAGGACGGCTACGACGGCGCCCGGCTCATCCTCGAGGCCGACCCCCGGCCGACCGCGGTGCTGTGCTTCTCCGACGCGATCGCGCAGGGCGTCGTCCAGGCGGCGCACGACCTGGGGCTGCGGGTCCCCGAGGACCTGTCGGTGGTCGGGTTCGACGACAGCCCGCTCGCCGCGCGGATGCGGCCGCCGCTGACCACGGTCCGCCAGGACGTGCTGGCGAAGGGGCGGGCCGCGGCCGCCGCGCTGACCCGGGCGATCGCCGAGACCCGCGCCGGCGCCGCGCCCACGCCGGACCACCTGCTGATCCCCGCCGACCTCATCGTGCGCGAGAGCACCGCACCGCCGGCCTGAACGCCCCCCACCACGCCCGGCGGGGCACTGGACGTACACCGGTCGGACAGCGCTGAGCAGGAGATCCCCGCGACGCGGGTGCGCCGCGGGGAGGTCACCGGCGTCAGTGCACCAGCACCGGCACCTGCTCCTGCTCCGACGTGCGGCCGGCGTCGGCGGGCGTGCGGCGGATGAACAGCACCACCAGCAGCGCGGCCACGCCGAGCAGCACGGCGCTGGCGGTGAAGGCCACGTTGTACCCGTGGATCGCCGCCCTCGCCTGGCCGAGCGGCGACGCCTCGTGGCTGGTCAGGTAGCCGGTGACGGCCGTGGTGAAGATGGTGTTGAGCAGGGCCGTGCCGAGCGAGCCGCCGACCTGCTGGGTGGTGTTGACCAGCGCGCTGGCGACGCCGGCGTCGTGGTTGGCCACGCCGGTCAGCGCGACGCTGCTCAGCGGCACGAAGACCAGGCCCATGCCGAGGCTCATCGCGATGAACGCGGGCAGGATGTCCACGACGTAGTCGGAGTGCAGGTCGAGCCGGGTCAGCCAGATCATGGCCAGGGTGGCCAGGACGCCGCCGACCGACATGATGACCCGGGGGCCGACGCGGGGCAGGAAGCGGGCCGCGAGGGTGGCCGCGACGATGATGCCGGCGGAGAACGGCAGGTAGGCGACGCCGCTCTTGAGGGCCGAGTACCCCATCGTCTGCTGCAGGTAGAAGGTCATGAACAGGAACATGCCGAGCATGCCCGCGCCGACGAGGATCGAGACCAGGAAGGACGTGCCCCGGTTGCGGTCCCACAGGACGCGCAGCGGCAGCAGCGGATGCTTGGCCCGCGACTCCCAGACGACGAACGCGGCGAGCAGCACGCCGGCGGCCACGAGCCAGCCGATCGTCACGCCGGAGCTCCAGCCGTCGGTCGCGGCCTTCGTGAAGCCGTACACGAGCGCGACCTGACCGATGGTGGCCAGGACGGCGCCGGGGACGTCATACCGGGTGTCGCCGGTGGCCTTGCTCTCCCGGACGACCGGCAGGGCCGCGACGAAGGCGATGATCGCGATCGGGATGTTGACCAGGAGGGTCCAGCGCCAGTTGGCGTACTGGGTGAGCAGGCCGCCGGCGATGAGACCGA
Organism: Dactylosporangium sp. NPDC050688; assembly: GCF_040654515.1. Classification (NCBI taxonomy): domain Bacteria; kingdom Bacillati; phylum Actinomycetota; class Actinomycetes; order Micromonosporales; family Micromonosporaceae; genus Dactylosporangium; species Dactylosporangium sp. NPDC050688. Next base: position 114,296 of record NZ_JBFAIC010000011.1, on the reverse strand, counting down.
TCGCGGCGCCGCCGCCGGAGATCGCGCCGAACACGCCGAACGCCTTCGCCCGCTCCTTCGCCTCGGTGAACGTCACCGTGATCAGCGAGAGGGCGGCCGGGGCGAGCAGCGCGCCGAACGCGCCCTGCAGGCCGCGGGCGGCGTAGAGGGTCTCGGCGTTGACCGCGGCGCCGCCGAGCGCGGAGGCGCCGGCGAAGCCGAGCAGGCCGACCAGGAACGTGCGGCGGCGGCCGAAGAAGTCGGCGATCCGCCCGCCCAGCAGCAACAGGCCGCCGAAGGCCAGGGTGTACGCGGTGACGATCCACTGCCGGTCGGCCGTGGAGATGTGCAGCGCCTCCTGCGCCGAGGGCAGGGCGATGTTCACGACGGTGGCGTCGAGCACCACCATCAGCTGCGCGACGGCGATGACCGACAGCGCGAGCCAGCGTTTCGGGTCGACCGCAGCCGTGGCCCCCGCCGTGGCGGTGGCCGTCCCCCCCGATTGGTTCGACATGAGCGGATGCCTCCCAAGGCATGGTTGATCGAGACCGCGCCCAGGTGGACGGACGGGCCGTGGTGGTGCGAGAGAAAGACGAGGTCAGATGGGCTGACGCAGGACGGGCAGCAGCACCCGGTCGACGACGCGGTGCACGAAGGACTCGTCGAGCGGCCCTTCCTGCCGCATGGTCCGGTTGAGCACCATGGCTTGCAGGACCTCCTGCAGCAGGTCCGAGGTGGCGCCCTCGGGCAGCTCGCCACGCTCCACCGCGCGGCGCACGATGGTGACGAAGGCGGACTGCTTCGCGTCGTAGACACAGCGGCGGAACGTCTCGGCCAGCTCCGGGTTGCGGGTGACCGCGGTCAGCAGACCGGTCATGACGTCGCCGTCGGGGCTGTTGACCACCTGGCACGCCGCGGTGAGCAGTGCCATCAGGTCGCCGCGCAGCGTGCCGGTGTCCTGCGGCTCGAACGAGCCGCCGAACCGGTGCTCGAAGGCGTCCATCACCAGGTCGGGCTTGGTCGGCCAGCCCCGGTAGATGGTGGCCTTGCTGGCGCGGGCCCGCGCCGCCACGGCATCCATCGACATGCGGTCGTATCCGACCTCACCGAGCAGCTCGAAGACCGCTTCGCAGATCGCTTCGCGGCGGCCGGGCTTCGGTGCGGGAGACATGACCACTTCCTAGATCGCAGAGCCCGGTTCCGCAAGTCCTGGATCGCAGGTGTACGGAACCGTTTCGTACCGGAACCATACTCCCCGCCATTGTCAGTACGAAACCGTTCCGTACACCTGAGGGTCGTGAGCGACGTCACAGGCGATCCGGGAGTGGTTAACATGAAGGTAACTTTCACGCCCCTGAGCAGGGATTCCCAGGTCCAGAGCCCGCTCGATCAACCCTTCCTTGACGGTGACCCACGCCACTGCGCACGGTGACCGGGCCAGAACGACCCGAACTCCCGTCAAGTTGAGGAGCATCGATGAGGCGGAAACTCGCCATCGTCTCGATCGCCGCGATAGCGGCAACTGGCGGCATCATCGCCGTCAACAGTCCGGCGTTCGCCGCCGCCGGCTGCAGCGTCAAGTACACCGTCACCAACCAGTGGCCCGGCGGCTTCGGTGGTTCGGTGGAGATCACCAACAAGGGTGACGCGCTGACCAGCTGGAACCTCGGCTGGGACTTCGTCGCCGGCCAGGGCATCCAGCAGATGTGGCAGGCGATCCCGACGATCACCGGCACCCACGTCAACGCCAAGAACGAGAGCTACAACGGCAACCTGCCCGCCAACGGCACGGTGTCGTTCGGCTTCAACGGGACCTGGACCACCAGCAACCCGGTGCCCACGGCGTTCACGCTCAACGGCACCGCCTGCGGCGACGGGACCAGCACCAACGTGGCCCCGACCGTCAGCGTGACCAGCCCGGCCGCCGGCGCGTCCTACACCGCCCCCGCCTCGGTCAGCATCACGGCGAACGCTGCGGACTCCGACGGCACCGTGTCGAAGGTCGAGTTCTACAACGGCACGACGCTGCTGAGCACCGATAACGCCGCGCCGTACGCGTACACCTGGACCGGTGTCGCGGCGGGCAGCTACAACATCACCGCCAAGGCCTACGACAACGGCGGCCTGTCCACGACCAGCGGCCTGGTGCCGATCACGGTCACCAACGGCGGCGGCAACGGCGCGCCGACGGTCACCCTGACCGGCCCGACGACCGGCTCCGGCTACACCGCTCCGGCCACGGTCAACCTGACCGCCACCGCCGCGGACGCCGACGGCACCGTGTCGAAGGTCGAGTTCTACAACGGCACGACGCTGCTGGGCACCGACACCACGTCGCCCTACGCGTACACCTGGAGCAACGTCGCCGTGGGCAACTACACGCTGACCGCCAAGGCGACCGACAACTCCGGCAACGCGACCACCAGCAACGCGGCCTCGATCACCGTCACCACCGGCGGGCAGACCGACGGTCACGTGGACAACCCGTACAGCGGGGCGCGCGGCTACGTGAACGCGGACTGGGCGGACAAGGCCCGCGCCGACGGTGGCGCCGCCATCGCCGGGGTCTCCACCGGCGTCTGGATCGACCGCATCGCCGCCATCAACGGCACCAGCAGCGCCAGGGGCATCCGGGCGCACCTCGACGACGCGCTGGCGCAGAAGGCGGCCGGCAGCGGCCCGCTGACCATCCAGTTCGTCGTCTACAACCTGCCGAACCGGGACTGCTCCGCGCTCGCCTCCAACGGTGAGCTGAAGATCTCGGAGGACGGCCTCAACCGGTACAAGACCGAGTACATCGACCCGATCGCCGCGATCCTGGGCGACTCGAAGTACTCGAGCCTGCGCATCGTGACGATCGTCGAGATCGACTCGCTGCCGAACCTCGTCACCAACACCAACCTCGCGGCCTGCGCCGAGGCGAAGTCCAGCGGCGCCTACGTCCAGGGCGTCCAGTACGCGCTGAACAAGCTGCACGCGATCCCGAACGTGTACACCTACATCGACGCCGGCCACCACGGCTGGCTCGGCTGGGACTCGAACTTCGGCCCCTCGGCGGACCTGTTCGCCTCCACCGTGCGGGGCACCACGGCCGGCTTCGCCAGCGTCGACGGCTTCATCACCAACACCGCCAACTACTCCGCGCTGGTCGAGCCGTACTTCACCATCAACACCACGGTGAACGGCCAGTCGGTCCGCCAGTCCAAGTGGGTCGACTGGAACTACTACGTCGACGAGCAGTCCTTCGCCCAGGCGTTCCGCAACAAGCTGGTCTCGCTGGGCTTCAACAGCAACATCGGCATGCTGATCGACACCTCGCGCAACGGCTGGGGCGGCGCCAGCCGTCCGACCGCGGCGAGCACGTCGACCGTCATGGACACCTTCGTCAACCAGTCCCGCGTCGACCGGCGCCTGCACGCCGGCAACTGGTGCAACCAGTCCGGTGCGGGCCTCGGCGAGCGGCCGCGGGCGACCCCGGCCCCGGGCATCGACGCCTACGTCTGGATCAAGCCTCCGGGCGAGTCGGACGGCGCGAGCCAGGTCATCCCGAACGACGAGGGCAAGGGCTTCGACCGGATGTGCGACCCGACCTACACGGGCAACGACCGTAACGGCAACAACCCGACCGGCGCCCTGGCGAACTCGCCGATCGCCGGCCAGTGGTTCGCGGCCCAGTTCCGCGAGCTCATGGCCAACGCCTACCCGGCGCTGTAACAACGCTCGCTGCACCAGGATCGCAGGAAAGGCCCCCGGTTCGCCGGGGGCCTTTTCGCGGCTATCGTCAGGTCCATGACAGCTTTGTCGATCGAGCGCCGCATGTGGAGCCTGTACGAGCCGGTCCACGCGGTCACCTACTTCGCCTCCGACGCCCTCGCGGCGTTCGAGGCCGCGGGACTGCGCGGCTTCTGGCGGGGATACTTCGCGGGCCGCAGCGCCCCGCTCGGCGCCGTGCCGGCGGGGCCGGTGCTCGCCGCGTTCTACGGCTTCGCGCCGCGGATGGTGACCCGGGCGTTGCCGGACGTGTGGACCAGGATCACCCCGGAGGCGGCGCTGGCCGCGCGGCTGGAGGGGTCGCGGCGGGTCCTGCGCCAGGTGGACGGCGACCTCACCGAGGCCGCCGGCCTGTTGCGGGCCGCGGCGGAGGCGGTCGACCTGCCCGGCCGGGTGCTGGGCGCGGCGAACGCGATGCTGCCGTGGCCGGACGACCCGGCGGGCGTGCTGTGGCAGGCGGCCACCGTGCTGCGCGAGCACCGCGGCGACGGCCACCTGGCGGCGCTGCTGGTCGAGGGGCTCGACGGCGTGGAGTGCAACGTGTGGCGGGTCGCGCTGCGCGACGGTGAGGGGCGCGACTTCTACCAGCCGGCGCGGGGCTGGACCGATGAGGAGTGGGCCGCCGCCACCGACCGGCTGCGCTCGCGGGGCTGGGTCGACGCGTCGGGGCGGGCGACGGAGGCGGCGCGTTCGGCCTGCACCACGGTCGAGGCCACCACGGACGCGCTCGCCGCGATGCCGTGGCGGGTCCTGGGGACCGCCGCCACGGCGCGCTGCGCGGAGCTGCTGCACCCGATCGCGGTCCAGGCGTCGCGGCTGCTGCGCCACCCGAACCCGATCGGGCTGCCGGCGCTGGACTGACGCCGGCTGTGGTGCTTACGCCAGCTCGGGGTGGCGTTTGAGGTAGGCGGCGATGAAGGGGCACTGCGGCACGACGCGCAGGTCGCGCTCCTTCACCGCGCCGAGGGCGCCGGCGGCGAGCTTGCTGCCCAGGCCCTTGCCCTCGTACGCCTTGTCGACCTCGGTGTGGGTGAAGACGATCTCGCCCGGGTGCAGCCGGTAGTAGGCCGCACCCGCGAGCTCGCCGTCGACCCGCAGCTCGAAGCGGTGCTGCTCAGGGCTGTCGACGACTGCGATGTCCATTCAGGACGCCTCTCCCCGAACGTCGGCGTGCGCCGCGGGGATGCTGCCGAGCCGACCGGCCTGGTAGTCCTCGAACGCCTGCACGACCTCGGCCTTGGTGTTCATGACGAACGGACCATACGCCGCGACGGGCTCCCGGATCGGCTTACCGCCGAGGAACAGCACGTCCATCGTGGGGTGACGCGGGTCCTGCTTCGCGTCGGCGGTGACGGTGATGCTGTCACCCTCCCCGAAGACCGCGAGCTGGCCCAGCTCCACCGGCCGGCCCTTGGTGCCCACGCTGCCCTTGCCGGCAAGGGTGTACGCCAGCGCGTTGAAGTCCTTGCGCCACGGCAGGGCCAGCGACGCCCCGGGCGAGATCGTCGCGTGGATCATCGTGATCGGCGTGTAGGTGTTGCCGGGCCCGGCGTGGCCGTCGAGCTCACCCGCGATGACCCGCAGCAGCGCCCCGCCGTCGGGCGAGCTGAGCAGCGCCACCTGGCCGCCGCGGATGTCCTGGTAGCGCGGGGCGGCGAACTTGTCCGCCCTGGGCAGGTTGACCCACAGCTGGAACCCGTGGAAGAGCCCGCCGCTGACCACCAGGTGCTCCGGCGGGGTCTCGATGTGCAGCAGGCCACTGCCGGCGGTCATCCACTGCGTGTCGCCGTCACGGATGACACCGCCGCCACCGTGCGAGTCGCTGTGCACGAACTCGCCGTCGATGATGTAGGTGACGGTCTCGAACCCCCGGTGCGGGTGCCACGGCGTGCCCTTCGGCTCACCCGGCGCATACTCCACCTCACCCATCTGGTCCATGTGGATGAACGGGTCGAGGGTGCGCAGGTCGACGCCGGCGAACGCGCGCCGGACGGGGAAGCCCTCACCCTCGAAGCCCTTCGGCGCCGTGGTCACGGACACCACCGGGCGGGGACGCGCCGACACCGGGTCCGGGGTGGACACGCGGGGCAGCGCAAGGACGTTGTCGACGGTGATCGCGGGCATCTGACGCCTCCAGGGCCGATCGGGTGTGTCGCCTGCTGCAACGGTACTTGCATTGCAAGTATTCCGCAAGTCAACAATCTCGGCGGAGCGGCGAACACCTTCAGGTCGGCCGTCCGGCGGCCGATTGACGGTTGGGCCGACATGCAGGTCCCCGGTCCACCGTCCAGAGGGAGCGTCGAGCGCCATGTCCGGAGTCCTCGCCTGGCTCATGCCGCACGTGCGGCTGAGCGACGCGGCCTTCCAGTCCAGACACCGGGCGCTGCGACTGCTGCTGGTGCTGCACCTGCCGGTGCTCGTGGTCGTCAGCGTGCTGAACGGCCACTCGATCGTCGGGGAGCATGCGCACGGGGCGGCGTGGCTCGTCTGGTCGGCGAACGCGGGCGTGCTGATCTGCGCGGTCGCCGGCGGCGTCGCCCGCAGCAGGCGCGCGGCGGCGATCGCGGTGTCGACGGGGCTGGTCCTGGCCGCCGCGGCGCTCGTGCACGCCGGCAACGGCCTCACCGACCTGCACTTCCACTTCTTCGTGGTGGTGGGGCTGGTCAGCCTGTACCAGGACTGGACGACGCTGCTGGTCACCGTCCTGCTGGTGGCCGCGCACCATCTCGTGGTGGCGGCGGCGATGCCGCAGATGCTGTTCAACAACCCGCAGGCCCGCGACCATCCGATCCCGTTCGTGCTCCTGCACGCGGGGTTCGTCATCGCGATGTGCCTGACGCAGCTGACGTACTGGAGATTCGCCGCGAACGCCGAGGCCGAGGTCGACGCGGAGCGGGCGCGGGTCGCGGCCGAGAACCAGGCGGCGCTGCGGGCCGCGGCCGAGGACGCCACCCGGCGTGAGGAGGCGGCCGCGAGCAACGCCGCCGAGCAGGTCGCGCACAGCGAGCGGCTCGGCCGCCGGCTGGAGACCGTCCTCGCCGACGTCGCCGAGGCCGGGGTCCAGCTCGGCGCGGACGCGGGGGCGGCGATGGAGTCGTTCGAGCAGAAGCTGGCCGGGATGACCGGTGCGGTCCGCGAGGCGGTCAACGACGTCGAGGCGGCGCTCAGCGACTCCAACCACGCGCGGAGCGTCATCGGTGAGCTGGAGACCGCGATCGCCGACATCGCCACCGTCGCCGGGCTCATCCAGGCGGTGGCGGATCAGACGAAGCTGCTGGCGCTCAACGCGACGATCGAGGCGGCCCGGGCCGGTGAGGCCGGGAAGGGGTTCGGCGTGGTCGCCAACGAGGTCAAGGACCTCGCCGCGCAGACCGCCGCCGCGACCGGGCGGATCGAGACGACCGTCGGGCAGGTCACCGCGGGTGCGGCCGCGGCGGCGAACGCGGTCGGCGGGGTCGCGCGCCGGCTCAGCTCGGTCGCGGCCGCGCAGCGCGAGGTGGAGGCGTCGCTGCACGAGCAGACCGGCCTGGCCGCCGCGACCCGCGGCTCGGTGGCCGCGGCCGCCGAGAAGGTCAGCGCGACCGCGCACCAGCCCTGAGCCCGGCCGCGCGGGGCCTTCGCGGTCGGCCCCGACCCGGGCGGGCGTCAGCCGGGCGGGCGGGCATCAGCCGGGCGGGCATCGCCGGGCGGGCAACGGGCCGACCGGGCAGAGGACGGACTGGAAACGCCGGGCTCAGCCGGCGGCGGGTGCCGGCACCTCGGCAGCCCGCGCGAGCGGTGCCTGCGTGCGGAACGCCGGTGCCAGCGCGACGATCCCCGCCGCCAGCACGGCCGGCACCACGAAGGCCAGCCGCAGCGACGCGCCCTCCGCCACGGCGCCGATGAGTCCGGCGCCGACCACGAACCCGACGTAGTTGAACAGGTTGACGCGGGCGATCGCGACACCCGTGCCGGCCGGGTCGAGGCGGCCCGCGGCGGAGAACGACTGCGGCACGACCAGCGACAGCCCGATGCCGACGACGGCGAACCCGGCGATGCCGACGGCCGCGGTCGGGGACGCGGCGACGAGGCCCAGGCCCAGGCCGCCGACGACGCCACCGGCGGAGACGACGCCGACGGGGCCGAAGCGGCGCACGATGAGGTCGCCGGCGGTGCGCCCGATGAGCATCATCGTCTGGTACGCGGCGAGCCCGAGCGCGGCGACGCTGGTGCTCGCGGCGAAGGCGTGGTCGAGGAAGACGGTGCTCCAGTTGGAGACCGCGGAGTCGGCGATGAACATGAGCATCATCGCGATGCCGACGAGGATGACCGGGCGCCAGGGCACGGCGGTGGCGGCGCCGGGCGGCACGTCGGCGACCTCCTCGGCCCGGCGCAGCTGCCACGGCCCGGCGGCCAGGGCGAGGGCGGTGCCGGCGGCCGCGACGGCGCCGAGCGACGCGGCGATCGACCAGTCGAGCCGCGACGTGCCGGCCGTGGCGAGGGCGCCGAGGATGGCCCCGACGCTCCACACGGCGTGGAAGGAGTTGAGCACGGGGCGGCCGTCCCGGCGCTCGACGCTGACGCCCTGCATGTTCATGGTGGCGTCGACGACGCCGAGCATGAGGCCGACGAAGGCGAGCGCGAGGTACAGCTGCCAGGCCTGCCCGGCCAGGCCGACGGCGGCGATCGCGAGGGCGACGCCGGGGCCGCCGGCGCGCAGCACCGGTGAGCTGCCGAGGCGGCTGGACAGCAGGCCGGCCAGGACGCTGCCGACGCCGGCGACGACCGGGACCGCGAGCAGGACCAGGGAGAGCTCACCGTCGGAGAAGCCGAACTTCTCCTGCAGGACGCCGACCTGGGTCAGCAGCGCCGCGAAGCAGAAGCCCTGGACGAGATACGCCACGGCGACGCTGAGTCTTGCCCGGCGGTCCCGCATGAAGGCCCCCAATAGTGAGAATTCTTCGGAAGCATCGTTCACGATGCCGCGGAGCGCAAGGCCCACCATCGGCTCGCCTGCAGGGTCGCACCGTATCCGATGAGCGTCACCAGGTGGAACAGGTACAGCCAGAGCAGGACGGCGACGATCGCGCCGACCGCGTCCAGCCCGCCGAAGGGCACGCCGAGGTCCAGCGGCAGCGACCAGAACAGCACGAACCCGTGCGCGAAGCCGGAGATGTTCGCCGCGGTGAACGAGCCGACCACGACCGTCGGGCCCCATGCGGGCGTGGGCGGGGCGCACCAGCGGTACACCATGACGAACGCGGGACTGAGCGCCAGCCAGGCGGCGAGGAACGACACCACCACCGCCCCGACGCCAGGCCAGCCGCCGGCCTGCAGGCGGCGTGCGGCGCTGGTGAGCACGAGGAGGAGGCCGAGCAGCAGGACCGGCGCGGCGGCGAGGACGGGCAGGATGAGCAGCCGTCCCCGCCAGCCGGCGACCGGGGTGCCGTCCGGCCCGGGGGCGGCGAGGGAGACGAACGCGCGGCGCAGGCCCTCGCCGTACCAGGTGGCGGGGACCAGCGCGGTGAGCGTGAGCGGCCACGACATGCGCAGGCCCGCGTCGAACAGCAGCGCCGTCGCGTGGTCGGCGCCGAGGCGGTCGGGCATCGCCGCGATCACCGGGCCGGCCAGGTCCCGGATCCTGCCGGCGCCGGCGATCAGCCCGGCGAGCTTGACGGTGAGCAGCGCGACGGGCACGACGGCGACCGCACCGTAGAAGGTGACGGCACCGGCGTGCAGGTTGAGGTCCCGCCCGTGGAAGAACCGCCGGACCACCCGTACCAGACGCATCACGACCGCACGGTTACCCACCGCGGGCTGCGGCAACACGGCGCGCCGCGAGCGCCGTGCGCCGGGCACGCCGGCGCACGCGCCCTACGACACCGCGGCCGCCGGCAGCAGCGTGGTCAGCATGGTGCGCAGCAGGTCGATGCCGTCGTAGCTGAGCACCGACTCCGGGTGGAACTGCACGCCCGCGAAGGTGGGGCCGCGCAGCGCGTGCACGTCGCCGTTGGCCGGGTCGCGGGACAGCTCCACCGGGCCGTACGGGCTGTCGAAACGGTCGTGCGGGTGGGACGCGGTGAAGGTGGAGTAGAAGCCGACGGTCGCCGGCCGGCCGAAGAAGACGATGTCGCGCTGCATGCCCTGGTACGGGTTGGCCTTGCGCCGCAGCGGCAGGCCGAGCAGGCCGGACAGCAGCTGGTGGCCGAGGCACACGGCGAGCGTCGGGGTGCCGTCGGCCAGCAGCCGCGCGGCGACGGCCCGCATGGCGGCCATCTTCGGCTCCTCGACCCGCCGCGGGTCGCCGGGGCCGGGGCCGAGCACCACCAGGTCGTAGCCGGCCGGGGACACCGGGGCCGAGTACTTCTGGAGGGTGACGTCCAGGCCGAGCACCCGCAACTGGTGGTGCAGCATGCCGGTGAACGTGTCCTCCGCGTCGACGATGAGGACCCGCCGCCCGGCGAGCTCGGGGACGGCGAGCGCCCGCGTGTGGTGGTCCTGCAGCCAGAACGGCGCGAGGGTGCCGTTGCGGGCGACGAGGGCGGCCTGCACGGCGGGGTCGGCGGCGAGCGGCGCGGCCGGGCGGGCCGGGCCGGTGGGGGCGGCGCCGAGGCCGAGCGCGGCCAGGACGCCGGCGGCCTTGGTGTGGGTCTCGGCGACCTCGCCCTCGGGCGTGGAGTGCCGCACCAGCGTGGCCCCGACGGGCACCCGCAGCCGGCCGGCGGCGCTGATGTCGGCGGTGCGGATGAGGATCGGCGCGTCGAGCGTCTGCCGGCCGAGGGCGTCGCGGCCGATGAGGGCGAGGACCGCGCCGTAGTAGCCGCGGCCGCGCCGCTCGTGGCGGGCGACGACCCGGCACGCGTTCTCGATCGGGCTGCCGACGACAGTCGGCGCGAACATCGTCTCGCGCAGCACGTCGCGCACGTCCAGTGCGCTACGGCCGGCGAGGAGGTACTCCGTGTGGACGAGGTGCGCCATCTCCTTGAGGTACGGCCCGACGACCTGCCCGCCCTCGGTCGCGACGGTCGCCATCATCTTGAGTTCCTCGTCCAGCACCATGGACAGCTCGTCGATCTCCTTGCGGTCGGACAGGAACCGCAGCACGGCGGCCTTGTCCGGCACGCCGCCCGGGTGCCGGAACGTGCCGCTGATCGGGTTCATCATGACCAGGCCGTCCTCGACGCTGACGTGCCGTTCGGGGGTGGCGCCGACGAGGGTGCGCTCGCCGGTGTGCACCAGGAACGTCCAGTAGGCGCCGCGCTCGCGCTCCAGCAGCCGCCGGTACACGGCGAGGGCGGCGGCGAGCGGGTCACCCTCGATGCCCGCCTCGAACACCCGGTGGATGACGAAGTTGGAGCCCTCGCCGCGGCCGATCTCGTCGCGCAGCACCTCCTGGACGATCGTGGCGTAGTCGTCGTCGGACACGTCGAAGGCGCCGTCGCGCAGCGACACCGGCGTGGCCGGCAGCGCCGCGACCAGATCGGGCACGGCCCGCTCCGAGCGGTGCGAGATGCGCAGCACCGACAGCGGCGTACCGTCGTCGACGCAGTCGAACCCGCGCTCGCGGACCTGCCGGAACGGCACCAGCGACAGGGACTCGTCGGGGATCTCGGCGAGCGAGGCGACGGTGACGACGGTGCCGGTGAGCACCTCGACGACGTCGCGGCCCTCGCGGCGCAGCAGGGCGAACGGGCGGGTCGGGTCGGGCAGCATGCGGGTCGTCCCTCTCAGGTCTGGCCGCCCGTCCGGCGGCCGGCCCCTGCGAGGAGGGAACGAAAAATCGACCGCCGGTGAGGGCGGCCGCGGATGTGGGTGTCACGCGGGAGTGGGCCGCCTCGTCAGGCGGGCCACCAGCATCGGTTCAGGAACGCGGACACGCCGACCACCATACGACGAACCCCGGGGCGGCGCCAGCACCGGCGTCGCCCCGGGGGGAGGATCGCCGGTCAGCGGTTCAGCGACCCCATCGTCTCGGCGGGGTACCGCGAGCCGGCGACGTCGCTGCCGATGGCGAGCTTCTCGATCGCGGCCAGGTCGTCCGGCGTGAGGACGATGTCCAGCGCGGCGACGTTCTGCTCCAGGTACGACCGCCGCTTCGTGCCCGGGATCGGCACGACGTCGTCGCCCTGGGCGAGGACCCAGGCCAGGGCCAGCTGCGCCGGGGTGACGCCCTTCGCCTCCGCCAGCGACCGGACCTCGGCGACCAGGTCGAGGTTGCGCTGGAAGTTCTCGCCCTGGAAGCGCGGGTTGTGGCGGCGGAAGTCCGACGGGTCGAACTGCGACGGGTCGGTGATCTCGCCGGAGAGGAAGCCGCGGCCGAGCGGGCTGTAGGCGACCAGGCCGATGCCCAGCTCGCGGAACAGCCCGAGGATGCCGTCCTCCGGGTCGCGGGTCCACAACGAGTACTCGTACTGCCCGGCGGTCACCGGGTGCACGGCGTGCGCGCGGCGCACGGTCTCCACCGACGCCTCGGAGATGCCCAGGTGCCGGACCTTGCCCGCGGCGACGGCCTCGCTGAGCGCGCCCCAGGTGTCCTCGATCGGCACCCGGTCGTCGACGCGGTGCTGGTAGTACAGGTCGATGTGGTCGACGCCGAGGCGGGTGAGGGACGCGTCGAGGGCGGCGCGCACGTAGTCGGGGTGGCCGTTGATGCCGCGGGTGCCGCCCTCGCGCTGGATGCCGAACTTCGTCGCGAGGGTCACCTCGTCGCGGCGCCCGGCGATGGCGCGGCCGACGAGCTGCTCGTTGGTGAACGGGCCGTACATGTCCGCGGTGTCCAGGAAGGTCACGCCCAGGTCCAGGGCGCGGCGGATGGTGGCGACGGACTCGGCGTCGTCACCCGGGCCGTAGAACTCGCTCATGCCCATGCAGCCCAGGCCGAGCGCGGACGTGGTCAGAGTGCCAAGGGTTCGCTGTCGCATGCCTCCAACACTCCCCCTCCGAGCGCGCTCGAAGTCAAATCACCCAGGTGACTTCGAGCACCGCGGCGGCTCAGGCGGAGGAGGTGCCGGCCGCCGTGGCCGGTCCTCCCGTGCCGGACCTCGCCAGGCCGTAGAGGCAGACCAGCGCGGCGAGGACGAGCGGGACGCCGTCGCGGATGACCCCGTCGGCGCCGAGCAGCAGCCAGCACAGCACCGGCTGCACCAGCAGCACGAAGACGCTGATCATGGCCAGGAGTACGCGGGCCCAGGTGTGCCCGAACATCATCGCGAAGCTGATCAGCGACGCCACGAAGGCGACCGCGATGCCGAGCACGAACCACGAGATGACCAGCGGCACGGCGGTGGAGCGGGGCAACCGCGGCTCGTCCCACAGGGTGCCGGCGGCGACCAGGCACGGCACGCTGAGCAGTGCCGAGTACGACAGCGCCGCCACCCGCGCGGTCAGCGCCCACGGCGGGATCGGCCGCTTCGAGGGGCGGCGGGTCAGGTGCGCGGCGATCGCGGGCGAGCGGAACAGCTGCCAGACCACCACCGCGCAGAGCGTTAGGATGACGGCGAGCGCGACGAGAACCGGCCACGGCGGCAGGAACCCGTCCTTGCGCGGCTGGGCCAGCCGGGCCGAGGCGAACACGGTGGTGACCGCCAGGATCAACCCGAACGGCCGGGCGGTGAGCCGGCCCCAGCGGATCTCGCGCATCAGGAACAGGAAACCGACCGCGCGCAGCATCGCCCAGAACGTCCGCACCCCCAGACCGAATCCGCCCTCGGTGGAGTACTTGAGGTTGACGGCGTCCGCAGCGAGGGTCAGCACGGCCGTGAGCAGCACGATGCGCCGCAGCCGCCGGCTCGCCGGGGTCGGCGCCGGGGGCCGTTTGATTTGCACCAGTTCACGCCAACTGCCCTGCATGAAACGGCACGCTAACACCGTCCTCCGCACATCGCTGATGTCAATGGACTATCGTTTCCGCCCATGACCGGGCGATTTCTTGGTGTGGTCAGGCGAAGTACAGTTCTCGCCGCGATAATTGTCGGAATTCTTGGCATCCTGCCGTTTCCGGCAATTGCCACCGCATATGCACCCCGACTCACGCTCGCCCGCAGCACGCCGGCGGCGGAGACCCGGGTGGGGCACCTGCCGCAGGAGCTCCAGCTGGTGTTCAGCGACAAGATCCTGGACGCCCAGGTCACGCTGACCGGCCCCGACAGCGCCACGGTGCCCGTCGGCGGGGTCACCGTGCGCAACGAGACCGCCCGCATCGCCCTCGCCGTGCCCGACGGCATGCCCGGCAGCTACACCGTGTCCTACACCGCCTCCGGCATCGGCGGGATGTCCGGCAACGGCAGCTTCTCCTTCACCGTCACCACCGGGGTGAAGAGCACCACCTCGGCCAAGCCGACCCGCACGCCGTCGTCGCCGGCCGCCCCGCCCGCCGCGACCAGCGCCGCGGCCGCGCCCGCCGACTTCCTCACCACCAAGGCCCAGCCGCCCGCGGCCGCCCCGGCCCCGTCCGCCGGCCGGCCCGCGTGGTGGACCTTCGCGGCGGTGCTGCTGGTGGTGGCATGCGTGCTGGTGGTGTTCCTCGGGTTCAGCCGCAGCCGGATCCGGCCCGGCAACCCGGCAAAGTAAGGCAGATCAGGCACGGTCACGAATTATCGTGAAGGGATGCTGGAGCACCTGCGCGTCCTCGTCGTCGACGACGAGCCGGACCTGTGCGAGATCGTCAAACGGGTGCTCAGCCGCGCCGGCGCCGAGGTGTACACGGCGTCGGGCCTCGCCGGCGCGGAGCGCGTGTGCGCCGAGCACCCCGACGCGATCGACCTCGCCATCACCGACCTGAAGCTCAACGACGGCACCGGCGTCCAGGTCGCCGAGGTGGTGCGCGCCAACTGCCCCGACGCGCTGATCATGTACATGTCCGGCCTGCCGTACTTCGACGCCGCCGTCGTCGAGCTCGGGCCCGAGGCATCGGTGGTGGCCAAGCCGTTCCGGGCCACCGAACTGGTCGACATGGTGCAGGTCGCCCTGATCCGGGCCGGAAGGGTCGCACCGTAGCGTTATCCCCGCCCGCCCCCAGGGCATAGGTACGGCATGGCGCAGGACGACCCCACCGGCCCGGAGCTCCAAAACGCCCCGAGCCGGCCCACGCAGCTCACCCGGCGCTCCTGGATCGACGTCCTCAAGCGGACGGTCAAGGAGTTCAACAACGACAACCTCACCGACTGGGCCGCCGCGCTGACCTACTACGGGGTGCTGTCGATCTTCCCCGGCATCCTGGTCCTGCTCGCCCTGTCGGGCATGCTGCTCACCGACACCACCGAGAACGCGGTGCTCAAGAACGCCCAGCAGCTGTTCCCGCCGTCGATCGCCGGGCCGGTGACGGGCGCCGTCGGCGAGCTCAAGGAGGGCTCCAGCTCCGCCGGCGTCCTGGCCGTCGTCGGCCTCCTCGGCGCCGTCTGGACCGCCTCGGGCTACGTCGGCGCGTTCATCCGCGCCGCCAACTCGATCTACGACGTCCCCGAGGGCCGCCCGATCTGGAAGGTGCTGCCGATCCGCCTCGGCGTCACCGTCGCCGTCGGCGCCCTCATCGCCCTCGCCGCCCTCAGCATCGTCTTCACCGGCAGGTTCGCCGAGCAGGCCGGCGGCTGGATCGGGCTGTCGGACCAGGCGGTGCGGGTGTGGGACATCGCCAAGTGGCCGGTCCTGCTGCTGGTCGTGCTGCTGATCCTGGCCATCCTGTACTGGGCGTCGCCCAACGCCCGCCAGACCGGCTTCCGCTGGGTCACCCCCGGCGGCGGCCTCGCCGTGGTCATCTGGCTGCTGGCTTCGGCCGGCTTCGCGATCTACGTGTCGAACTTCAGCTCGTACAACAAGACCTACGGCACGCTGGGCGGCATCATCGCGTTCCTCGTCTGGCTGTGGATCTCCAACATCGCGATCCTGCTGGGCGCCGAGTTCGACGCCGAGCTGGAACGCGGCCGCGCCATCGAGGGCGGCATGCCCGAGGACAAGGAGCCGTTCATCCCGCTGCGCGACGCGCGCAACATCAAGGAGGGCCGGGACCCGGACCTTTAACGGGCGGGCGGCGTCAGCACGGCGCCGACCTGGCCGACGAGGCCGGTCATCTCGAACGCGACCTCCCCCACGTCGCAGCCCGGCTGGACCATCGCCGCCAGCGACGCCAGCGTGTCACCGTCGCCGAGCGCCATGACGAACAGCAGGCTGCGGCCCATCTGCACGATCGTGCGCTGGACCGGCCCGGCGTCGGTGCAGGCCGACAGGCCCTGGGCGAGGGACACCACGCCGGCGACCATCGCGGCGAGCTGGTCGGCGCGCTCCGGTGGCAGCTCGTCGGACGCCGCGACGAGCAGGCCGTCCCCGGAGACCGCGACGGTGTGCCGGACGCCGGCCACCCGTCCCGTGAAGCCGCTGAGCACGCAGTCGAGCCCCGTGGTGGCTGTCATGACGTGGCGTGTCCTTCCTGGTGCAACTGCACCGCCACGGCGCCGAGGCGGCCGATCGGGTGCCGGGAGGTCGACAGGAGTGTGCTGACGTCGCCGGGTTCGCCGGCGACGGGATCCGCGGTTGGTGACGGTCCGACGGTACGCCGTGGCAGTCCGTCGTCGAACGCCCGGGCCTCGACCGTCGGGCCGTCGGCCGCAACCTGGGCGGGAACAGCGGGCGCACCCTGGCCGGCGGGCGCGCGGGCGCCGGGACGGCGCGGGTGCGGGATGTCCACCGGCTCGGCGCCGGGCAGCGCCGGGCTGCGTTCCAGCACGCGCGGCGGGAGCGGCCGGGCGGCAACGGCGGGCGCCACCGGTGCCGGCGACGGCGCCGGGGCCGGCTCGCACAGCAACGAGGACGGCAGCCGCACGACGGCCACCAGCCCGGACCCCTGACCGTGGGACGGCTGCAGGGTGACGTCCAGGCCGTGCCGGGCGGCGAGCCGGGCCACGACGGTGAGCCCGAGCCGCGGCCCGGACGGGGGCGGGTCGGCGAGGCAGCCGTTGAGCTCCTCCAGCCGGGCGGGGTCGACCCCCGGGCCGCGGTCGGTGACGTGGACGACGGCGCCGTCCCCGGTGCGCCGGGCGTCCACCAGGACGGGGCGCTCGGCGGTGGAGTGCCGGGCGGCGTTGTCGAGCAGCTCGGCCAGCAGGTGCACCACACCGTCGACGGCGGCCGGCGTGACGCTCACGTCGTCGTCGACGCGGCCGTACTCGACCCGCTGGTAATCGTGGATCTGCGACTGTGCGGCGCGCAGCACGTCGAACAGCGGCACCGGCGCGGCGTGCTCGCGGGCGGTGCCGGCGCCGGCCAGGACGAGCAGGCTCTGCGTGTCGTGCCGCAGCCGGGTGGCGAGGTGGTCGACGGCGAAGAGCAGCTCCAGCCGGTCCGGGTCGGCCTCGTCACGCTCGGCCGCGTCGAGGCGCTCCAGCAGCGCGTCGGCGAGCCTGGCGCAGCGGCGGGCGAGGTCGGTGTACATGCCCGTCACGCCGGCGTGCAGGGCGGCCTGCTCGGCGGCGGCCCGGGCCGCGTCGCGCCGGACGGCACCGAACGCCTCGGCGACCCGGCCGACCTCGTCGCGGCCGGCGGCGGGCGGCTCCTGGGGCGGGGTGCGCAGCAGCGCATGCAGGCCGCGGCGCAGTGAGCGGCCGGTGGCGACGGCCACCCCGACAGCGGCGGCGGTGACCGCGAGGACGAGCGCGAGCCCGGCGATGATCGTGCGGTTCTGCCGGTCGCGGGCGTCGGTGACGGCCGCGGCGGTGTCGGCGGCGACCCGCTCGGCGAGGTCGCGCAGCCCGTCGAGCTGGGCCAGGCAGGTGCGGGCCCAGGCGGCGGTGTCGGCGGCGGCCGGGGCCGCCAGCAGCAGCTGCTCGACGTCGGCGGTGACGTCGAGCCCGGCGAGCTGCGCGCGCCAGGCCGGGGTCGCGGCGGCGGCGAAGCGCTCGAAGGCGCCCGCGGCGGCGGCCCGGTGCGCGACGAGCTGGTCGCGGTCGGCGGGGGTCAGCTCACCGGCGGCGAGGGCCCTGGCCGCGGTGCTGTGGATCAGGGCGAGCTCCTCCTTGCCGACCGCGAGCCAGCCGGCGGCGCGGGCCGCGGCGGTGACGGCGGCCGGCGCGGGCCGCTCGGCGACGCCCTGCTGGAAGGTGACGAGGTCGGCGATCAGCTGCCGGTACCCGAGCAGCAGCACCTGCCCGGGCGCGTCGGGTTCGCGGGCGGCGGCGCGGGCCCGCAGCACGGCGAGCCCGTCCAGCCCGGCGTCGAGGTCGTCGCCGCCGCCGACCCGGGCGAGCCGGCTGCGCAGTGCGGTGACGGCGGCATCCGTGCGGGCGGCCTCGGCGGCGAACGCGTCACGGGCGCCGTCGCCGCCGCCGCTGAGCAGCCGGGCGATGGCGAGGCGCTCGCGCTGCAGCCCGTCGGCGACCCGGCCGGCCTCCGCGCCCGCGGCGACCGCGCCGCGCAGGTCGCCGATGCGCCCGTCCTGCCCGGTGTAGACGGTCACGGCGACGCCGGCGAGGCCGAGCAGGCCGGCCAGCGGCAGGACCAGGACGAGGGCGATCTTCGCCGCGACGGGGACGTCGGCGAGCGTCACCCTCCGACGTCGGCGGACCGGCGCAGCGTCACGCACGACCTCCACCGCCTCCCCTCATCGGCTGCCTCATGCGTACCGCTTCTGCGGTGCGTACGGAAGAGATAACTTTTGGTAGTCGCCCGAATTTCACGTATTGACGAGGTATGCGCCCCGCTTAAGCAAGAAGAAAGACAAAGTTGAGCCGCACCCGCATCTACCGGCTTGAACGGGAGATCACGCGCTCACTAGGGTTCAGGGATGCCTGAGCGGCTCTTCTCGGATGAAGGCCCCCACGAGCCCCACAGCAAGAAGGTCAAGGGCGCCATTTTCGCCGATTACACGGGCGAGTTCCCGATGCCGCGCGTGCTCAACGAGCCCTCACCGGCAGGCGACGACGACGCGAAGGTCGGCGCTGCCACCGGTACACCTGCCGCCAGAACCTCCCGGGGACCCGCACCGGCCTGGTTGCGCGCCGGACGGCCGGCCCTGCACGAGCTGATGCGCAACCGGCGCCAGGCGCTCTGGGCCCTCGGCGGGGGCGCCGTCGCGATCGGCGGGCTGGGATCCGGCGCCGCGGCGATGCTCGGCCGCCCCGAGGACGCCGACGACATGGTCAAGACCGGCCAGGGCGGCGGCAACGTCTCCCCGCGCGACGCCGGCTCCTTCTCCAACCGCGACTCGAGCTACACCAGCGGCCAGGGCGACCTCAACGACCTGGGCGCGTCCGGGACCGCCGACTCCGCGTCCGCGGCCGCCGTCGCCGCGATGCGCGCCACGCCGCGCTTCCCCACGCCGCTCAACCGGGATCCGGTGCTGCACCTGCTGCGGCGCTGCACGTTCGGCCCGACGCACGCCGACGTCGCCGCGGTCAAGGAGCTGGGCATCGACGGCTGGCTCGACCAGCAGCTGGAGCCCGGCAAGATCCCCGACCCGGTCGCCGATGCGGCGCTGCAGACCACGCCGACCGTCACCATGACCACCGCGCAGATCCGCGCGTCGGTCAAGGACGGCGACAACAAGGCGATGTATGAGCTGACCCGCGCCGTCATCGCCCGGCAGATCTGGAGCACCCGGCAGCTGTTCGAGGTGATGGTCGACTTCTGGAACAACCACCTCAACATCACCAGCCCGTTCGACGGCGGCTGGGACACCCGGGTGCCCTACGACGTCAACGTCATCCGCAAGCACGCCCTCGGCAAGTTCTCCGACATGCTCATCGCCTCCGCCCGCGACCCGGCGATGATGCGGTACCTGGACAACACGTCCTCGGACAAGCGCAACGTCAACGAGAACTACGGCCGCGAGCTGCTGGAGCTGCACACCGTCGGCATCGACGGCGGCTACAACGAGAAGGACGTCCGCAACTCCGCGTACCTGATGACCGGCCGCACCGCGACCCGCGAGGGCGTGTTCCGGTACGAGCAGAACCGGCACTGGACCGGCGCGGTGAAGGTCCTGGGCTTCCAGCACGCGAACAAGTCCGCGAAGGACGGCCTGGCCGTCGGCGACGCGTACCTGCTGTACCTCGCCACACACCCGTCGACCGCGAAGTACATCGCCCGCAAGCTCGCCGTGCGCTTCGTGTGCGACACGCCGCCGCAGTCGCTCGTCGACCGGCTCGCCACCGCGTACCAGCAGAGCGGCTCGGCGATCGTGCCGGTGCTCAAGGTCCTTTTCCGGTCCCTGGAGTTCTGGATCGCGGCCGGGCTGAAGACCCGCCGGCCGCTGGAGAACTTCATCGCCACCGCCCGCGTCGTCGGCACCAAGCCCGGCGCCGACACCGGCAAGGCCCTCGAGGACCTGTACAACTTCACCCGCAAGCTCGGCCAGGCGCCGCTGGGCTGGGAGCCGCCGGACGGCTACCCCGACGTCGCGAACGCCTGGAGCTCCGCGGCCGGCATGCTGGAGACCTGGAACGCGCACCGCGCCTTCCTGCAGCAGTCGTTCAAGGGCCTCAACAACCCGCGGGCGGACTCCCTCGTCACCCAGCCGGCCGCGACCATGGCGACCTACCTGGACGTGCTGTGCAACCGGCTGATCTTCCAGCCGATGCAGCCCGCCGAACGCGACGCGCTCATCAAGTTCCTCGGCGCGAAGCCCGACACCCGGGTCACCGACGCCAACCTCGGCGGGAAGCTGCCGAACCTGGCCCCACTGGTCCTCGACTCCGTCTACCACGCGCTGCGGTGAGGTCTCTTCCTGTGAACGATCTTCCTGAAGGTGAGCGGCGGCCGGCGTCGCTGGAGGAGCTGCGCCGGCACGGGCCCAACCTGTGCGAGGCCGCCATCCGGGTGCACGCCGACCAGGTCAGCGACGAGCTGGCCGCCGAACGCGACCGGTGGAGCAAGGGCTTCACCCGCCGCCGCCTCGTGCAGGGCGCCGGCTTCGTCGGCGTCGCCGCGCTCGGCACGCAGCTGGTGACGAGCCGGGTCGCGTTCGCCGCGCCCGAGGACACCAAGGGCACCCTGATCGTCATCTTCCTGCGCGGCGGCATGGACGGCCTGTCCGTGGTCGCGCCCGGCGACGATCCCAACTACCGCTCGATGCGGCCCAACATCGCCATCCCGATGGCGGCGCTGCTGCCCGCCGGGCGCGGCTTCGGGCTCAACCCGGCGATGACCGCCCTGTACCCCTTCTGGCAGGCCGGCAAGATGGCCGCCGTGCACGCCGTCGCCTCCCCCGACGCGAGCCGCAGCCACTTCCAGGCCCAGGACGCCCTCGAACGCGGCGCCGCGTCGGTCGCGGTCCGCACCGGCTGGCTCGACCGGGTCCTCGCCCAGATGGGCCCCGGCACCACGTTCCGCGCCGTCGCGCAGGGCTCGGCGCTGCCGCGCTCCCTCGTCGGCGGCGAGCAGGCGATCGTGCTCAACGGCATCCGGGACTTCCGCATCGACAACGACGCCATGCGCAGCCAGACGATGGAGGCGCTGAAGACCCTCTACACGGGCCTGGACCACTCCCTCGCCGGCACCGCCGCCAGCACCATCCAGGCGATCAACACCGCGCAGAAGATCGCCAACTCGCAGTACCGGCCCATGGAAGGCGTCCAGTACCCCGGCGGCGGCCTGGCGGGCCGTCTCAGGGACATCGCGCAGCTCATGAAGGCCGGCGTCGGCCTGCGCGTCGCGGCCCTCGACGTCGGCGGCTGGGACATGCACACCAACCTCGGCCGGGTCGACGGCGGCGACATGCGCAACTCGCTGACCAACCTGTCCGAGGCGATCGGCGCTTTCGCCACCGACCTCGGCCCGCTGCTGGACACCACGACCATCATCACGATGAGCGAGTTCGGCCGGCGCGTCCAGGAGAACGGCAACGTCGGCGTCGACCACGGCCACGGCAACGCGATGCTGCTGCTCGGCGGCGGCCTCAACGGCGGCAAGGTGCACGGCAACTGGCCCGGCCTGTCCCCCGGCGCCCTCGACCAGGGGGACCTCGCGGGAGCCAACGACTACCGCGACGTCCTCGCCGAGATGCTCAAGAAACGCTTCAACGTCCAGGACTCGGCGGCCATCTTCCCCAACCACCAGTTCAAGACGCTGGGCGTGTTCAAAGGCTGAACACGGGCCCCGTCGTCGTGGACAGCGCGCACGCGTTGCCGTACGTCTTGCGGTAGTCGACCCGCTTGCCCTTCCACCGGCCGACCGCGGTCACGGTGACCGGGTCGTACTGCATCGTGCACGCGCCCCCGGTCACCTGCAGCCGGGTGAAGTTGCCGCCCACCTTCGCCAGCGCCGAGCACGCGTCACGGGCCTGCTTGTGCGAACCACCGGCGGGCCGGCACGTCAGCGACGCCCGCCGCTGCACCGGCGTGGTGGTCTCGCCCCTGGCGACCGTGAGCACCAGTTTCGTGGGCTTCGCCGCCGCCGTCGCCCCGTAACTCGGCCCGGCCGCCGCCATCTGCCCGGTCCCGACCGCCGCCACCAGCATCGTGGCCGTCGCGACCAACCGTCCTGCACCCATTCCGACCCCCGTCGCACCCTGCTGAAACGTGCGTAGCGTACACCAATATTTCCGGACATTTCCTATTTTTGCCATGGTACGGCTGGCGCTTCGGGCGTTCACCGGGGACGACGATGCCGCCACCCGAGGGACGGGCCACGATCGCCGCGCCACGATTCCGGCGCCGGCCGATGGATCGCGGCGAATTGCGGCGCGCGGTGCTCCCTGTTGATCGACGTCCGGGTCTAGGGTGCTACCAGCGGATGCTCGGGAGGAGGCTGCCGTGACCCTTGAGGCACAGGCGCAGAAGCTCGTCGCCGGCCTGGTGCGCGTCGCCGTGATGGCGCCCACCGGCGCTCCCCCGGCCGGCTCGGCCGCGCTGCCGCCACCACACCGGCAGGTGCTGCTGTTGCTGGGCCGGCGCGACCGCGAGTTCCGGCTCTCCGACCTGGCCGGCGAGCTCGGCTCGTCGGTCGCCGCGACCATGGCGATCCTGTCGCCGCTGGTCGCCGACGGGCTGGTGGAGATGCGGCCGGCACCGTCCTACGCCGCGCACGACATGCGCGTCGCCGCGACCGAGCGCGGGCTCGCCATGACGCCGGCGCCGTCCGACTGGGCCGGCACCGTGCTGGGCAAGGTCGAGGAGCTCGACGAGCAGACCCAGGCCCGGCTGCTGCGCATGGTCACCACCAGGATCACGCAGATGCAGCGCGAGGGGCAGATTCCCGTGAGCCGGATGTGCCTGTCGTGCCGGTTCTTCGACGGATACCGCCACCCCGGCACCGAAGCGCCGCACCACTGCTGGTTCGTCGACGCCCCGTTCGGCTACCGCGAGCTGCGGCTGCACTGCCCCGACCACATCCCGGGCGGGACACCCCCACGAACCGATTGAAAACCGGCCAAACCGGGTGAACGGGGCACGGTGCCGCTGCGGGCGGCTCGACGTGCTCCTATGCTGTGGCTGGTGAGCACCTTGGGAGCACCATGTCGATGTCGGTAACGGTCAACGTCCTGATGGACGGCTCGACGGTGGTCTCCGTCCGGGGCGAGATCGACCACGGCAACGCCGCGACGCTCCGCCAGGACCTCGTCGCCGCCGCCACGCAGCGCCGCCCGAGCGTGCTGCGGGTCGACCTGGGGCTCGTCACGTTCCTGGACTCCGCCGCCGTCGGTGCCCTGGTCGGCGCCCAGCGCGAGGCCGGCGCCGAGGGCGTCCGCCTGGTGATCCACCGGGCCAGCCCGTTCGTGCACCGCCAGCTGCGCGTCGCGGGGGTCGACCAGCTGCTCGGCGCGCCCGCCGAGCCGGACCCCGACCACATCACCTTCTGACCCGGCCGGCGCGCCGGGGACTTCAGCTGTCGGCGCGGCTGACCTGGGACGGCGGCGCGGTCGCCTGGGCCGGCACCGCGTGGTCCCACCGCTGCGGCGCCGGTCGCACGTCGTCGTGCGGGAAGACCCACGTCCGGTACGCCCACAACCGGAACAGCATCGCGAGGGCCGTACCGAGGACCATGCCGAACCCGAAGTCGGAGATCTCCTCGACGAGCACGCTGACGGCCGGCTCCTGCAGCCCGAAGACGTAGCGCGCGACGAACAACGGCGCCGCGTTCACCGCGACGCCGATGCCATTGATGACCAGGTAGAGCGCCATCTCGTGATGGCGGCGCCGGCCGCCCCGGGTCCGGAACGACCATTCGCGGTTCAGGAAGTACGACACCACCGACGCGACCACGTTCGCGATCGTCAGCGCCGTGACCGGCTTGTCCTCCAGCAGCGTCAACCGCAGCGCGTAGTTGACCAGGAGCGTGACGGCGTAGCAGAGACCGCCGACGATCACGAACTTGACCGTCTCGCGATGATCCCGCATCAGCCTTGCCACGGGGCGGGGTAGCCGGTTGAGCGTCCGGTCAGTGAGCCGCATCGGCCGGACTATACCTGGCGAACCTGTCGCCACGCCCGGCGACGACCGCCTGTCCCCACCCTCGCGTTCACGGCCGCGCCGTGCACACCGACGTCCCGGCCGTGACCGCCACAGCGGCATCGACAGGCCCCACCACCACGCAGTACGCCGCGACGGGATCGACCCCCTTCACCACGTAGGACGTCGTGCCCGGCGGCACCTCGGCCACCACGACCGCCGGCTCGCCGGCCCGTGAAAGTGCCACGACCGCCCGGCTCTGCAGTGCCGCCCACGTGACGGCGAGCGTGGCTCCGTCGTCCCGCAGCCGCAGGTCGTGAACCCGCACGGGCTCACCACCCGCATCGGCACCAGCACCAACGGTGGTCACCCCCGTGGAGCCGGCCCCGTCCGCCGCGCCGCTGGACGGCGCGCCGCCGGACGGCCAGAACACCGACACAGCGGCGACCAGCAGGGCGCCGACCACCACCCCGGCGACCGCCTTGAGCGGCACGACGACCCGCCGCTCTCCGACCACCGCGGCGTCGGCGCCTCCGGGATGGCGCATCGCCGCCTCTTGCACGACAGGTCCGGCGGCGACGACCTCAGCAGGACCGCCGACCGGCACCGCCCCCGCCGGCGACCCGACCGGCCCGGGACCGCCGGGGCCGCCGTCCGGCCCGCCAAGCTCATCCAGGTCGGCCGGATCTGCGGGATCGAACGAATCGGCGGGGTCGAAGGGAGCGCTGAGGTCGAACGGATCGTCCGGATCAACCAGGTCGTCCGAGCCCTCAGAGTCCTCCGTGGCTCCCGTGGCGTCCGCGGGTGATGCCGCAGGCGCCGATGCGGCCGGCCCGGTCGCCGGTACCGGGTGCACCAGCGATGCCGGCATCGGTGGCTCGACCGCCGCCAGCTCCCACTCGACCGCCTTCGTGAACGGGTGGCGGTTGCCGAGCCGGGACCGGGCCGCCGCGTGCGCGAGGGTGAACAGGCGCCGCGACGCGGGGACGTTGCCGTCGGCGTGGTGCAGGGCGGCGAGCTCCGCGGCGATGCGGATGGTGTCCAGGTCGTCGGCGCCGTACTCGCGGCGGTGCACCACGTAGGCGGCGTTGAGCATGGCCAGGGCGAGCGGGCGCTGCCCCCGGTCGCGTTGCAGCAGGGCGAGGTTGACTCTGGTCAGGCGGATGACGCGGGCGGCCTCGGGGCCGGTGACCGGGTCGGTCTCGTCGACGCCGCTGTCCAGGACGCGGTGGTACAGCGCCTCGGCGGCGTCCCACTCGTCGTAGTCGTGGCGCACGGCGGCCAGGACGGCCCAGGCGTGCACGGTCGCGACGTGGGTGGGCCCGTACACCTGCTCGGCCTGGGTGACGACGGCCTCGGCGAGGTCGTAGGCGGCGTCGAGCTCGCCGAGCTCGCGCAGGGCCTCGGCGAGCAGCCGGCGGGCGGTGAGCCGGTCGCCGGGCGGCAGACCGGGCTCGTCCAGCAGTGCCCGGGCGGCCGCCTGGGCACCCTCCAGGTCCCAGGTGGCGACGAGGTCCTCGACCGCGGCGAGCCGGGCGCCGAAGCCGAACCCGGGTGCCACGACGAGACCCGTAGTGGTATCGACGCTAGTCACAGCCTTCCCTCCGCCCGAGAGCCTAGAGAAAACGGTGACACAAAGCCAGCCTTCGATCACGATGCGCGCAGATGGCGTCGGCTCCGGCAGCCTGCCACGTCGCTGCCGGAGCCGAGCCGTCCCGCGTTACCGCGTCGTAAGATCGCGGGCGCCGCACACTGTGAACGTTCGGCCGACCGGCGTTGGCCTTGAGGAATCTGGGCGCCCGCGTTGAGGAATCTGACCGCCGGCCGCCCCGGCTCAGCGCAGCAGGCGGGTGTAGAGCCGCAGGTAGTCCTCGACCATGCGCTCGGCGCCGAAGCGGCTCGTCGCGCGCCCGCGGACCTGGTGGCGGTCGAGCTTGATGACGTCGTCGAGGACCTCGACGGCCTCCTCGACGGAGCCGGCGAGGTAGCCGGTGACGCCCGGGTCGACGATCTCCGGCATCGAACCGAACGGATACGCCACGACGGGTGTGCCGCACGTCATCGCCTCGACGACGGACAGGCCGAACGGTTCCGCGAAGCCGATCGGGTGCAGCAGCGCGGCCGCGTCGCCGAGGACGCCGGCGCGTTCGGTGGGGCCGATGTTGCCCAGGTACACGATCTGCTCGCCGTCGATCTCGGGGAGGACCTCCTCGGCGTGGTACCGCTCATCGTGCACCGGACCGCCGATCAGCAGCCGGCGGCCGGCGGCGCGGGCGATCCGGATCGCGTCCGCGGTGCCCTTGTCGGGGTGGATCCGGCCGAACGCGACGAGCGAGTCGCCCGGCGACGGCTGGAACGGGAACTGTTCGACGTCGATGCCGTGGTAGATCGTGGCCGCGTAGTCGATGCCGGGGCCACGGTCGGCGTCGGAGATGGACACGAACGCCGAGCGGGCACGCTGGTACGCCGGCAGGATCGACGGCGAGCAGAAGCCGTGCACGGTGGTGACGAGCGGCGCCCGGCAGAAACCGCTCATCGCGAGCGGCAGCCAGTCAAGGTTGTTGTGCACCAGGTCGAACTCGGCGCTGCGCTCGAAACACCGTGCCACGTGCAGCGCTTCCCAGATCCTGCCGTCGTAGGAGGCGTCCTCGTTGTACGGGCGGGCCACGACGCCGTCGAGGCGGGCGGTGGTGACGGAGTCCAGGCTGGCGAAGAGGGTGACGTCGACACCCCGCGCGACGAGCCCCTCGGCGAGCAGCGACACGACCTGTTCCCACGGCCCGTACGCGCGGGGCGGGGTCCGCCAGGCGATCGGCCCCAGCAGTGCGACCTTCATCGGCGCTCCCTACCCGTCGCGCGGCACTCGAACCCGTCCATCTTCGCCCCGCTCAGTTCCGCGGTCCGGCTGCCGATAGGCAGGTCAGCCGAACCAGCGACAAGGAGACCCATGACCGCATGGCGTTGGTATGCGGCGGTGGGACTCGGCGCGGTGGTCGCGGGCGGGTTCCTGCCGGTCATCCCGCGCCAGGTCCTGTACCTGCTGGTGGGCGTGTCGACGGTGGCCGCGGTGGCCGTCGGGGTGCGCCGGCACCGCCCCGCGGACCGCCGCACGTGGTGGCTGTTCTGCGCGGGCCTGGCCTGCTCCGTGCTCGGCGCCGCCGCCTGGGCCGTCGACTTCGTGCTGACCGGCGAGGTCGGCTTCCCCTCGGTGAAGGACGCGCTGTTCCTGGCGGCGTACCCCTTCCTCGGCGGCGGCCTGATGAGCTGGGTACGGCTGGACCCGCGCCGGCCACGCTGGGAGCGGCTCATCGACGCCGGCATCGTCGCGTCCGGGGTGGCCGCGCTGAGCTGGACGTTCATCGTGCATCCGGTGCTGTCCAGCGCCCGCTTCGACGCCCCGCACAAGGTCAGCCACGTGCTGTACGCGATGATCGACCTGGCGCTGGTCGTGGTGGTGACCCGGATGGCGTTCACCTCGAGCGTCCGCAACGCCGCCTACCGGCTCGTGTGCATGGCGGCGGCGACGCTGATCGCCGGGGACATCGTGTTCTACGTCGCGCTCGCGTGGACCGGCGACCCGAGGGGCGACAGCGTTTCCGCGGCGCTGTACCTGTGCGCGTACGCGCTGCTCGGCACCGGCGCGCTGCACCCGTCGATGGCCGAGGCCGCCGGCCGGCCCGAACGCCCGCAGCAGGTGATCCCGCGGCACCGCGTCCGCCTGTACTCGGTGCTGTCGCTGGTCGGCCCGGCCATCGCGATCGCGATGCTGCTGGCCGCGGCGCCGTCGTCGTCGCGCTGGTGGGCGGTCGTGCCCCTGGCCACGTCGATGGTGACGTCGGTACTGCTGATCGCCCGGCTCAGCCAGCTGGTGCGCTTCGCGAACCGGCGCGTCGAGGAGCTGGACGCGCACGCCCTGGCCCTCGGCGAGGCGCTGCGGGAGCAGGAGGCGCTACGGCAGCAGCTGACGCACCGGGCGCTGCACGACGCGCTGACCGGGCTGGGCAACCGGGCGCTGCTGCAGGAGCGCCTCGAGCACGCGCTGACCCGCACGACCGCGGCGCACGGCCTGCTGCTGCTGGACCTGGACGGGTTCAAGGACGTCAACGACTCGTTCGGCCACCCGGTCGGCGACGCGCTGCTGATCGAGGTGGCGGCGCGGCTGCTCGGCGAGGTCGGCACCGCGGACACCCTGGTCCGCCTCGGCGGTGACGAGTTCGCCGTCCTGCTGGAGGACGTGCCGGTGCTGCGGGTGAACGCGGTCGGTCAGGCGATCGTCGACGCCCTGGCTCAGCCGTACGCGATCGGCGGCCGGGAGCTGAGCGTGACCACCAGCGTCGGCACGCTGCTGGTGCAGGCGCCGGCGACGCCCGCGGAGGCGCTGCGCAACGCGGATCTGGCCCTGTACGCGGCGAAGGCCGCCGGCAAGAACCGGCTCGCCGCGTACGAGCCGCGCCTGGCCACCGAGCGGCACGAGCACATGCGCCTGTCGGCCGAGCTGCGCCGGGCGGTCGCCGACGACGAGTTCGTGGTGAACTACCAGCCGGTGGTGGACCTGTCCACCGGCCGGGTCACCGCCGTGGAGGCGCTGCTGCGCTGGAGCCCCGAGGGCCGGCCGGTGCCGCCGATGGAGTTCATCCCCATCGCCGAGCAGTACGGCCTGATCGTCCCGATCGGTGCATGGGTGCTGCGGCAGGCGTGCCGCGACGTCCGGCCGTGGCACGACAGGTTCGGCATCTGCGTCACCGTCAACGTCTCCGGCCGCCAGCTGCGGGAGCCGGACTTCGCGCAGACCGTCCTGTCGGCGCTGCGGGACGCGCAGCTGCCCGGCAGCGCGCTGATCCTGGAGATCACCGAGACGGTCCTGGTGTCCTCGTCGGCGGAGAACGACGAGGTGACGGTCCTGCTGTCGGCGCTGCGCGAGGAGGGTGTACGGGTCGCCGTCGACGACTTCGGCACCGGGTACTCGTCGCTGGCGTACCTGCGGCACCTGCCGGTCGACATCCTGAAGATCGACCGGGCGTTCACCCCCGACGGCGCGATGGCCGAGGAGATGGCCTTCACTCGCGCGATCGTGGAGCTCGGCAACAGCCTGCACCTGTCGTCGATCGCCGAGGCGGTCGAGACGCCGGAGCAGGCGGCGCGGCTGCGCGAGCTGGACTGTCCGCAGGCGCAGGGCTACCACTTCTCCCGCCCGCTGCCCGCCGAGGCGCTCGACAAGGTGCTCAACGCCGGCGACGGGATCCTGCACGGCGCCCACGTCCCCGCCGCGACCTGAGCACGACGGACCGACCTGAGCACGACCGACCGGCCGGGCGCTGGGCGCACCGGCCGGTCGTCGCGGGCGTCCGGAACTGCTTACCAGTCGCGCATCCACGGGAACTGGGCGTCGAGCCACTCGTTCAGGCGGGCGACCTGGTCGACGTCGGTGTCGAGCCAGCTGACCTGGCCGGTGATGGCGAGGACCGCGAAGACGACGGCGGTGCCGCTGAACAGGACGCCGAGGGTGCCGGTGCCGCGGCCCGCGACGTGGCGGCGGGCGCCGGCGATGATGCCGCCGAAGGACAGCAGCAGGCCGAGCGCGCCGAGCGGCAGCGCCCAGACGGCGAGCAGGCCGGTGAGGGCGGCCGCGACGGCGACCACGCCGACGACGAGGCCGAGCGTGGACAGCAGGCTCGCGCGGGCCGGGCGGCCGGCGTCGACGGGCACGACGCCGGTGTCGGTGTCGGTGTCCGGCGTGACCCGCTCGCGGTCGATGACCGGCTTCATGGTCGTGGTGTGGGTCTCCCGGCGGTCGGCGATGCCGTCCCGGTCGGTGTCGGCGTCGCCCGGCAGCGGGCCGACGGCGGGGATGCGGTGGGTCCGATCCGCGGTGCGGTCGGAAATCCCTGACGTCCGCAGCCGCTTCGCCTCGATGCGGTCGTCGATGCCGTCGCCGTCCTTGTCGTGGCGCCGCTCGACGGTGTCGTCGCGCTGGTCGAGCGTCCGGTCGCGGGTGTCCAGGGTCCGGTCGCGGGTGTCGAGGGTGCGGTCCTCGACGCGGTCGTCGACGCCGTCGTGGTCGCGGTCCACCACGCCGGCGTTGCGCCCGCCGAACAGCTGCCCGATGCGTCCCACGTGTGTTCACCTCCTGTGAAGCGCCCGGCCGCACACCCGGGGGTGGAGGTGCGGCGGTTCGGGCGGATGTCCATGGAGGTACCCAGGCCCGCCTCACCTCAATCGGGTGTCGCTCGTTTGGTGGCGATATGCCCGGGTATCGCCGTGACATGAAGCCTGAACTCACCCATGACGAGATCGAAGCCCGCAGCCGGCTCGGCCGGTTCATCCCCCTGGCCAGCCTGCCCGGTGACCGGGACGACCTGCTGGCCGGCGCGACCGACCTCAACGCGCCCGACGACGTCCTCGCCGAGCTGGAGCGGCTGCCCGAGGACGAGCTCTTCGAGACGGTGAGCGAGGTGTGGGCCGCGCTCGGGCACCGCAACGAGGACGCCGCCCGCCGCTGAAGCGGCCGCGGCCGGATAAGGCCGTGGCCGGACACCAACCCGTCAGACCGGGCGCAGCAACCGGTGCTCCTCGACGACCGGCACCGACAGCGTCTTGTAGCCGACCTCGTCGAACAGGACCGTCATCTGCTCGCCCGCGTAGGACAGCACGATGCCCTTGCCCCACTCGCCGTGGCGGACCTCGCTGTGGATCGGGAACGGCACGTCGCCGGTGGCGTCCAGGCCGGCCTGCGCGCTGCCGTCGAGGCAGTTGTCGCAGTGCCCGCAGGTGCCGTCGAGGTGCTCGCCGAAGTACGCGAGGAGCGTCTGCCCGCGGCACAGTTCGGTCTCGGCGAAGTTGCGCATCATGTCCAGCCGGGACCGCGACAGGGTCTGCTGTCGCTCGGCCTGCGCCTCGGCGAGCTCTGCCGCCTTCGCCGGGGTCGGCGCCCAGCGGGGGGCCTTGACCTTGCTGCCGTGCAGCAGCTGCGCGGCGCCGACCTCCTCCAGGAGGCTGAGCAGCTGGCCGAGCTTGCGGGCGCCGAGGCCGGTGCGCTCCTCCAGCTCGTCGCGGGTGATCGGGTCGGGCGCGACGGAGCGCAGCAGCGCCGCGAGGGAGCTGACCTCCTCGCGGTCGATGGAGAGCCCGGTGAAGAACTTCCGCAGCCCGGTGTCCTCGGTACGGTGCAGCAGCAGCACCTGCGCCGGCTGCCCGTCACGGCCGGCCCGGCCGATCTCCTGCAGGTAGGAGTCCGGCGAGTCGGGCAGCGAGATGTGGTTGACCCAGCGGATGTTCGGCTTGTCGATGCCCATGCCGAAGGCGGTGGTCGCCACCATGATCTCGACCTCGTCGGCGAGGAATGCCTCGTGGGCGCGTTCGCGGTCACCGGCGCTCATGCCGCCGTGGTACGCGACGGCCGGCATGCCCTCCTCGACGAGCCGCTCGGCGAGCTCCTCGGTGGCGCGGCGGGTCGGCGCGTAGATGATGCCCGGCGGCGTCGACTCGCGCAGCCGGGCGAGCAGCCGCCGGAAGCGGGTCTGCTCGTCGGGGCAGTGCACCGACTCCAGGAACAGGTTGGGCCGGTCCAGGCCGGTGACGACGATCTCCGGGTCGCGCATGCCGAGCCGGTCGACGATGTCCTCGCGGACCGGCGGCGACGCCGTCGCGGTGAGCGCGACGATCGGCGGCCGGCCCAGCTCGCGGATGAACTGGCCCAGCTGCAGGTAGTCGGGGCGGAAGTCGTGACCCCAGGCGGAGACGCAGTGCGCCTCGTCGACCGCGACGAGGCTCGGCTTCAGGGCCTTGATCTGCGCGACGCGGGCCGGGTCGGCGAACTGTTCAGGGGTCAGGAAGACGAACTCGGCGTCGCCGGCCCGCAGCGCCTCCAGCGCCTCCGCGCGCTCGGCCTTGCCCTCGGCGGAGGACAGCCGCACCGCCTGCAGCGACGCCTGGTTGCGGGCGGTCAGTGAGGCGATCTGGTCCTGCTGCAGCGCCAGCAGCGGTGAGATGACGATCGTCGGGCCCGGCAGCAGCGGCGCGGGCACCTGGTAGATCGCGGACTTCCCGGCGCCGGTCGGCAGGACGGCCAGGGCGTCGCGGCCCGCCATCAGCGCTTCCATCGCCCGGACCTGTTCGTCGCGCAGGCGGTCCCAGCCGAAGCGTTCCTTCGCGATGCGTCGCAGGTCGTCCGTCATGCCGCTCTTACTACCATGGGCGTGGCTGCCGTCTGGTAGGACGGGGGGTATGCCTATCGAAACGCAAGGCGTGGTCGCACTGGGCAAGGGCCAGCCTGTCAGCCTCGAAACCATCATCGTTCCCGACCCCGGCCCCGGCGAGGCGGTGGTGGAGGTCCAGGCGTGCGGCGTCTGCCACACCGACCTGCACTATCGCGAGGGCGGCATCGGCGAGGACTTCCCGTACCTGCTCGGCCACGAGGCCGCGGGGATCGTCTCGGCCGTCGGTCCGGGCGTCACCGACGTCGCGCCCGGCGACTTCGTGGTGCTCAACTGGCGGGCCGTCTGCGGGCAGTGCCGCGCCTGCCTGCGGGGGCGTCCCTGGTACTGCTTCAACACCCACAACGCGAAACAGAAGATGACCCTGGCCGACGGCACGCCGCTGTCGCCGGCGCTCGGCATCGGTGCGTTCCTCAAGTACACCCTGGTCGCCGCCGGGCAGTGCACCAAGGTCGATCCGCGGGCCTCGGCGAGCGTCGCCGGCCTGCTCGGCTGCGGGGTCATGGCCGGCATCGGCGCCGCCATCAACACCGGCAACGTCGGGCGCGGCGACTCGGTCGCGGTGTTCGGCTGCGGCGGGGTCGGCGACGCCGCGATCGTCGGTGCGGTGCTGGCCGGCGCGAGCAAGATCATCGCGATCGACGTCGACGTGCGCAAGCTCGCCTGGGCGCAGGAGTTCGGGGCGACGCACGTCGTCAACTCGCGCGAGACCGACCCGGTCGAGGCGGTGCGGGCGCTGACCGGCGGCTTCGGCGCCGACGTCGTCATCGAGGCGGTGGGCCTGCCGCAGGTGTACGAGCAGGCCTTCTACGCCCGCGACCTGGCCGGCACCGTGGTGCTCGTCGGCGTGCCGCGCCCCGACATGCAGCTGACTCTGCCGTTCCTGGAGGTCTTCGGCCGGGGCGGGGCGCTGAAGTCCAGCTGGTACGGCGACTGCCTGCCCTCCCGCGACTTCCCGATGCTGATCGACCTGTACCTGCAGGGCCGGCTGCCGCTGGACCGCTTCGTCAGCTCGACCGGCACCCTGGCCGACGTCGAGGCGGCGTTCCACGAGATGGAGGCGGGCTCGGTCCTGCGGACAGTGATCGTGCTGTAACGCACATATGGGGATGTACCGGTCACCGCATTGTCGCCGATAGTCTCCCGATATATCGTCGAGTTATCAGCGATAGTCGCTGACACTCTGGCGATAGGAGCTGTGATCATGCGATCACGACACGGATCGATGTTCGACGCCGGCGCCTGGCACCGTGGCTTCGGCGGTTTCATCCCCCCGTTCCCGCCCGGAGGGCGCGGCGGCTGGGGACCCGGGCACGGCCGGGGCGGCTGGGGCGGCAAGGGCACGGGCCGGGGCGGACGCCCCAACGTGCGCCTCGCCGTCCTGGCGCTGCTCCACGAGCGCCCCATGCACGGCTACGAGATGATCCAGGAGCTGGAGACCCGCACCGGCGGCATCTGGCGGCCGAGCCCCGGCTCGATCTACCCGACGCTGCAGCTGCTGGAGGACGAGGGCCTCATCGCCGCGGAGGAGCAGGGCGGCCGCAAGCGGTTCGTCCTCACCGACGCCGGCCGCCCCGAGGCCGAGGCGGCCGCACAGAACGCCCCCTGGCAGGAGTACGGCGACGAGCACGTCTCCCAGGCCCAGGAGTTCCGGGACGCCGCGGTCGGCATCATGGACGCCCTGCGCCAGGTCGGCTTCAACGGCACCGCGGAGCAGCGCGCCCAGGCCCTGGAGGTGCTCACCGAGACCCGCCGCAAGCTGTACGCCATCCTCGCCGACTGATGCGGGCGACCGGCCGTGATCCGGAGGCCCTGCGGGGGTCCTCCGGATCACGAGCAGCGGGGCTCAGACCCGGGGCGGGTTCGGCGGGCCGACGTCCCGGACCGCGATGATGCACAGCCCTCCGGCTCGCTCACGCCACGACGGTGTACCCGAACGGCAGCTCGAGCCGGTGCCGTTCGAGCAGGTCGGCGTCGCCGAGCAGCTCGCGGGTCGGGCCGTCGGCGGCGATGCGGCCGTCGTCGAGGATGACCGAGCGGGGGCACAGCTCCAGCGCGTAGGGCAGGTCGTGGGTCACCATCAGCAGCGTCACCGGTAGCGAGCGCAGGATGCCGGCGAGCTCCCGGCGCGAGGCGGGGTCCAGGTTGGACGACGGCTCGTCCAGCACGAGGATCTCCGGGCGCATGGCCAGGACGGTGGCGACCGCGACCCGGCGGCGCTGCCCGAAGGACAGGTGGTGCGGCGCGCGGTCGCGGGCGAAGCCCATCCCTACGGCGGCGAGGGCCTCGTCGACGCGCTCGGCCAGCTCGGCGCCGCGCAGGCCCAGGTTGGCCGGGCCGAACGCGACGTCCTCGGCGACGGTCGGCATGAAGAGCTGGTCGTCGGGGTCCTGGAAGACGATGCCGACGCGGCGGCGGATCTCCTTGAGCCCGGCCCGGTCGGCGGGGTCGACGGTGAGGCCGCCGACCTCGACGCTGCCGGCGGCGGCGCGGTTGATGCCGTTGAGGTGCAGCACGAACGTGGTCTTGCCGGCGCCGTTGGGCCCCAGCAGCGCGACCCGCTCCCCCTGCGGCACGGTGAGGTCGACGCCGCGCAGCGCCACGTGCCCGTCGGGGTATGCGAAGTGCAGGCCGGTCACCCGCAGCGATGGCGTCACCGCAGCAACGCTACCGTCGCGATGGTCCCGGCGACGGCTGGCACCCAGGCGGCGACGGCCCACTGCCCGGGCGTCGCGCCACCACCGGCGAGGGCGAGGGGGATGCGCCCCTCGTACCCGCGCGAGACCATCGCCAGGTAGACGCGCTCGCCGCGCTCGAAGGCGCGCAGGAACAGCGCGCCGATGCCGCTGGCGAAGCCCTTGATCTGCCACAGGAAACGGGGGTCGTAGCCCCGCGAGCGCTGCGCGATGCGCATGCGGCGGCCCTCGGCGGCGAGCACGTCGAGGTAGCGCAGCATGAACGTGGCGATCTGCGTGATCATCGCCGGGCAGCGCAGCCGGTCCAGGCCCAGCAGCAGGTCACGCGGCGTGGTGGTGCCGGCCAGCAGCAGCGAGGACAGCACGCCGAGGGTGCCCTTGGCGAGGATGTTCCACATGCCGTAGAGCCCGTCGACGGACAGGCTCATCCCGAGCCAGTGCACCCGCTCGCCGTGGCCGAGGAACGGCAGCGCGAAGGCGAACAGGATGAACGGCAGCTCGATCAGCGAGCGCAGGGCGAGCCGGCCCAGGCCGATCCGGGCCGTCAGCGCCACCACCACGATGACCGCCAGGTAACCGCCGAACGCCCACAGCGCCTCGCGCGGCGTCGCCACGACCGCGACGGTGAACAGGACGCTGGCGGCGATCTTCACCTCGGGCGCGAGCGCGTGCACGGGCGAGTCGCGGTGCACGTACAGCGCGTGGCTGTGGCCGGCGCCCACCTCAGGCCGCCTGCTTGTCCCGGTCCGGGTCGCGCCGGCCGGCGCGCAGCAGCCAGAAGACGCCGCCGCCGATCGCGAACGTGGCGACGACCCCGATCACCCCGGACAGCCCGGTGGACAGGAACTCGTTGCCGATGCCCCGCAGGCCGTAGTCGGCGAGCGGGCTGTCCTCGGTCTGGTTGCCGGCCTCACCCTGGGCCATGCAGGTGCCGCCGGTGATGTTGTCGTCGGCGTCGAAGGTGCAGCCCTCCCGGGCCACGGAGTCCAGCCCGTCGGGGTGGCTCGAGGCGAAGTTGCTGACCACGCCCGCCAGCAGCAGCGCGGCGACCAGGCCGCTGAGGATGAACCAGGTCGACCGCTTCACGCCGGCACCGCCTCACGGACGACCGGGCGCCGCAGGTTACGCACCGCGTAGACGAGGTCGGGGCGGACCTTCGCCACGTACGTGACGGTCAGCGCGGTGATCACGCCCTCGCCGATACCGATCAGCAGGTGCGTGCCGGCCATCGCCGCGGCGATCGCGCCGAGGGACCTGCCCACGTCGACGGCGCCGCCGAGCGCGTACTGCAGCACGAAGCCCTGCGCGGCGACGGTCACCGACACCACGCTGGCGGCGACGGCGGTCACGGTCAGCGCCCAGGCGGTGCGGGGCAGGACCCGCAGCAGGGTCGCGACGATCAGGTACCCGGCGGCCGTGCCGAGCAGCGCCATATTGGTGACGTTGAGCCCGAGCGCGGTGACGCCGCCGTCGCTGAAGATCAGCGCCTGCACGACGAGGACGATCGAGACGCAGATCGCGCCGAGGTAGGGCCCGACCAGGATGGCGGCGAGGGTGCCGCCGAGCAGGTGGCCGCTGACCCCGGGCAGGATCTGGAAGTTGAGCATCTGCACGGCGAAGATGAACGCCGCGACCAGGCCGGCCATCGGCACCAGCCGGTCGTCGAGCTCACGGCGGCCCTGCACGAAGCACAGGGCTAGCCCGGCCAGGGCGACGCCGGCGAACAGCAACGCGATCTGGTTGTCGATGATCCCGTTGGAGATGTGCATGGCTACCGCAGGCATGGACGCAGCCTATTGCGACAATGGCGTTGTTGCCAAGAGCTTGCAACAACCACGAGACGAAGTTTACGCGAAGATCCGGGGGTCTTCGGTGCTGTGACCACGAACGTTCACCCGGCGGGCTCCTCCGCCGCGCGGGTGCGGCGAGGAACTCCCGTCGGTGGTGATGGGGCGGGCCACAGCACGAACTTCAGCGCGGCCTCACGCACGCGGCATCCGGTGGTCGTCGCCCGGTCGGCCGGACCACCGTGATGATCCAGGTCGCGTCCCGGCCATCCGAACGACCACCACGCGACTTCGATCAACCGGGCAAGATCACAAGGGAACCGACCGCGGCGGGACCGGCCACGTGCCGCGACCCGCGGGGCGGCGCCACGACGACCTATCGGAACATGGAGATTCCAGCCGCCCCTTCGGCGGTCGTCTCGG
Source organism: Dactylosporangium sp. NPDC050688 (assembly GCF_040654515.1). Taxonomy (NCBI): domain Bacteria; kingdom Bacillati; phylum Actinomycetota; class Actinomycetes; order Micromonosporales; family Micromonosporaceae; genus Dactylosporangium; species Dactylosporangium sp. NPDC050688. Next base: position 77,076 of record NZ_JBFAIC010000011.1, on the reverse strand, counting down.
CACGGTCCGTGACGGCGCCGTTGGACAGGAAGACCAGGCGGTCGGTGACCGCGCGGGCGTGTTCGGGCTGCTGCTCGACCAGCAGCACGGTCAGCCCGGTGCGGGTCAGCTCGGCCACGACCCCGCGGACCCGGGCGGCGAGGTCGACCGCGAGCCCCTCGCACGGCTCGTCGAGCAGCAGCAGCCGCGGCTGGGTGAGCAGCGCCCGGGCGATCGCGAGCATCTGCGCCTCGCCGCCGGAGAGCTGGTTGCCCTTGTGCGTGCGCCGCTCCCCGAGCCGCGGCAGCAGCTCCAGGACCCGCGGCACGGTCCACTCGCCCTTGCGCCGGGACAGGCCCAGGTGCTCGGCGACGGTGAGGCTGGCGAAGACCCGGCGGCCCTGCGGCACCAGCGCGACGCCGGCCCGGGCGATGCGGTGCGCCGGGCGCCCGGCCAGCTCGGTGCTGTCCAGCCGTATGCTGCCCGAGCGGGCCTTGACCAGGCCGGCGATGGTGTGCACGAGGGTGGTCTTGCCGGCGCCGTTCATCCCCAGCACCGCCAGGGCCGTGCCCTGCGGCACCTGCAGGTCGACCCCGTGCAGGACGGTGCCGCCGCCGTACCCGGCGTGCACCCCTTCGATCGTGAGCGTCATGGTGCGACTCCGGCGTAGGCTGCCGCCACCTCGGGCGAGGAGCGGGTCTCCGGGACTGTGCCGGTGTGCACGTGACGCCCCGAGTGCAGCACGGTGATCCGGTCGGCGAAGCCGTAGACCAGGTCGAGGTGGTGCTCCACCAGCAGGATCGCCACGGTGCGCGGCAGCGCCGCCAGCAGCGACGCGAGCAGTTCCACCTCCGGCGGCGCCAGACCGGCGGCCGGCTCGTCGAGCAGCAGCAGGCGCGGCTCGCCGGCCAGGGCCATCGCCAGCTCCAGCTGCCGGCGCTGCCCGTGCGACAGCGCGCCCGCCGCGGTGCGCTCCACGCCGGCCAGGCCGACCTCGGCGAGCAGTTCCCGGGCCCGCTCGCGCCCGCCGGCCCGCAGCCGGCCCCACGGTCGGCGGCCGGCGACGAGCACATTGTCCAGGGCCGGCAGGCTCGACCAGACCGCCGGGTGCTGGTGGGTACGCCCCACACCGAGGCGGGCCCGCCGGGCCGGCCCGAGCCGGGTGACGTCGCGCCCGTCGAAGCGGATCCGGCCCGCGGTCGGCCGCAGCGACCCGGCGATGAGGTTGAGCAGGGTGGACTTGCCTGCGCCGTTGGGGCCGATCAGCCCGAGCCGGTCGCCGGGCGCTACCCGCAGGTGGACCCCGTCCAGGGCGGCGAGGTCACCGTACCGGCGGCCGAGGCCGTCGACCTGCAGGAGGTCACTGGGCAGGTCACTCATGTGCCGACCGCTTTCCTAGCAGACCACGGGGCAGGAGGTAGACGCAGATGACGAACAGCCCGCCGAGGATCAACGGCGCGTGCCCGGCCAGGCGGTCGTCGGTGCCGGCCAGCCAGTCGCGGGTCGCGACGACGAGGCCGGCGCCCAGCAGCGCGCCGACGAGCGACGTGGCGCCGCCGATCACGACCGCGAGCAGCACGAGCGCGGCGACGTCGAAGCCGCCCGCGCCGGGCGACACGTACCGCTCGACGGTGACCAGCAGCGCGCCCGCCGCACCGGCGAGGGCACCGGCGGCCACGTAGGCCACGGTGAGGTAACCGGCGACGGGGTGGCCGCTGGCCCGCATCCGGGTCTCGCCGTCGCGGGCCGCCCGCAGCATCGCCCCGGCCGGCGAGCGCAGCACCAGCAGCACGATGCCGACCAGCACCGCGACGACGGTGAGGACGTAGAGGTACGTGGCCCGGTCGGTGTCCAGCGTGACGAGGCCCGGCAGCGGCGCCGGCGAGGTGAAGGCGAGCATGCCGTCGGTGCCGTTGGTGACCGCCTTCCACCGGCCCGCGACGGTCGAGGTGAGCTCGCCGAGCGCGAGGGTGATCATGAGGACCACCACGCCCCGCGCGTACACCACCAGCGGCGCGGTGACGAGGGCGAACAACGCCCCGGCCCCGGCCGCCGCCAGCAGCTGCACGACGCCGATGTGCACGTCGTGGCGCACCAGCGTGGCCGCGGTGTAGGCCCCGACAAGGTACGGCGCGGTCTGCCCGAGCGTCGGCAGGCCCGCGACGCCGGTGAGCAGCGCGACGCTCACGGCGAGGAGCCCGACGACGAGGATCTTCGTGAGGGTCTTGGTGGCGTACTCGTCCAGCACCCATGCCATGGGCACGAGCGCGACGATCAGCGCGGGGAAGCCGAACGGCGCCAGCCGCCTGAAGGCGCTCATGACTCGCAGCCCTCCGCTGCGCTCCGGGCCGCTCATGTGGCGACCCGCCGGGACTTCAGCAGGCCGCCGGCCCGCAGGGCGAGGACCACGGCCATCGCGCCGAACATCAGGAACGGCGCGAGGGTCGGCTGGGCGGTGACGCCGACGGTCTGGATCTCGCCGACCGCGATCGCTGCGATCAGCGCGCCGCCGATCGACCCCATCCCGCCGAGCACCACCACGACCAGCGACAGCAGCAGCACCAGGTCGGCGACGCGCGGGCCGGGCCCGATGATCGGGGCACCGAGCGCCCCGGCCAGCCCGGCGAGGGCGCCGCCCACGGCCAGGACGCCGGTGCGCACCTTGAACGGGTCGACCCCGAGCGTGGCGACCATGTCCCGGTCGTCGACCGTGGCGCGGACCAGGCTGCCGGCCCGGGTGCGGGCGACCACGACGTACAGCGCGACCGCGATCAGCGCGGCCACGCCGATGAAGGCGAGCCGGTAGCCAGGGTAGGAGTGCCCGGCGATGTCGACCGGCCGGTCCAGGGAGGCCGGGACGGTGATCGGCAGCTCGTCGGGGCCGAAGACCGTGACGAGCAGGTCGCCGACGACGAGCGCGACGCCGAAGGTGAGCAGCGCCTGGGCGAGGTGGCCCCGCCCGGCGAGCGGCACCAGCAGCACCGAGAGCAGGGCCCCGCCGGCCGCCGCGGTCGCGGTGCCGATGAGCACCGCGAGCGCGAGCGAGCCCCACGAGCCGTCGCTGACCTTCGCCGCCGCGTAGGCGCCGAAGGCGAACAACGTGCCGTGCGCGAGGTTGAGCACGTCACCGACGCCGAAGGCAAGGGTGAGCCCGGCGGCGACGACGAACAGCAGCAGGCCGTAGGCCACGCCGTCGACCGCCGGGATCAGGTACGCGTCCAACTCGGTCAGGCACCAACCGTCGCGAGGTCCTGCACCATGACGTTGGCCAGGGCCCGGCCGTCGTTGCGGACCTGCCGCAGGTACCACTTCTGGATCGGCGAGTGGGTCTTCGGGCCGAACTGCCAGGAGCCGCGCGGCGAGGAGATCTGGCCGAGCTTGGCGACGGCGGCGTTGATCGACTCGGGGGTCGGGTTGGCGCCGGCCGCCGCGATCGCCCGGTCCAGGACCGCGGCCGCGTCGTAGGACGCCATCGCGTACTCGGTCGGGGTCGCGTCCGGGTGCTTCTGGCGCCAGGCGGCGACGAACTTGCGGTTCTCCTCGTTGTCGAGGTCCGGCGAGTAGTTGCAGACGTTCAGGATGTTCTGCGCGGCGGGGCCCTGCGCCTGCAGCACCGAGCCCTCGGTGAGGAAGCCCGCGGCGTACAGCGGGATGTCCTTGGCGTCGGACTGCGCGTACTGCTTGACGAAGTCGATCGCGGCCTTGCCGGCGTAGAACGTGTAGACGGCCTTGGCGTTGCTCTGCTTGATCTGCGAGAAGTACGGCAGGAAGTTCGTCGTCGTCGGGAACGGCGTCCACGTGGCCTTGCCGTTGACGAGCTGGCCGCCGATCTTGGTGAACTCGGTGGTGAAGCCGCCGACCTGGTCGTAGCCACCCTGGTAGTCCGGGCCGATCGCGTAGACCGGGCCGTTGACCTTGTCCTTGATGTACTGCGCGATGGCCTGGCCCGCGTCGGTGGACATGAAGCTGGTCGTCCACACGCCGCTGAGGTCCTTGAGGTCCGGCCGGCCGTTGGAGCCGATCAGCGGGATCTTCGCCTCGGCGAGCAGCGGCGCGACGGCCGCGACCGAGCCACCGCCGACGATGCCGGTCATGGCGACGACCTTGTCGTCCTTGATGAGCTTCGTGGCGGCGGGCACCGCGGTCGGCGCGCCGTCGCCCTCGTCGGCGATCTTCAGGTCGATCGGGTGGCCGCCGAGCTTGTTGTCGTGCGTCGCAAGGTACAGCTCGAAGCCGCTCTTCAGGTCGGTGCCCACCGCCTGGTAGGTGCCCGAGAGGGAGGCGAGGAAGCCGATCTTCAGGGTGGAGGCGGCGGCGCCGCTGGAAGCGTTCGAGTCGGAATCGGCGCAGCCCGCGGCTGCGAACAGCAGCCCGGCGGCGAGTGCCGCACTGACCAGCGATCGTCGTTGCATGGTTCTCCTACGTCTCTGTGCGTTCGCGGTTGGTGAAACGGTTCAAGAGGAATTCACCAGGGGATCAGCGGCGGGCACCAGTGCGCTGCGCAAGCGCGTGCTCGGTCACGGCCACCAGGATTTCCTTGGCCGACGCCCGCGAGCGGACATCGGCGTTGATCATCGGGACGCTCCGGCTGACCGCGAGGGCGTCGCGGATGTCCTCAAGGTGGTACCGGGCGGCGCCTTCAAAGTGGTTGACGGCGATGACGTACGGCAGCCGCCGGTTGTCGAAGAAGTCGATGGCGCCGAAGCAGTCGGCGAGGCGCCGCGTGTCGGCGATGACGACGGCGCCGATCGCGCCACGGCACAGCTCGTCCCACATGAACCAGAACCGCTTCTGCCCGGGCGTGCCGAACAGGTAGAGCACGAGGTCCTGGTACAGCGTGATGCGGCCGAAGTCCATGGCGACGGTGGTGCTGCCCTTGTCGGGCACGAGGGTGGAGTCGTCGTGCCCGATGCTGGCCGCGGTCATCACGGCCTCGGTCGTCACCGGCGGGATCTCCGAGATCGCCCCGACGAGGGTGGTCTTACCGGCGCCGAACCCGCCGGCGATGATGATCTTTACTGCGGTCGGTCGCCCGCGTCCGGAAGTCGTCACGCCGGCGCCCCACGCACGGACGGGGACAGCGCGTCACCGATCCGGTTGGCCAGCTCGGTCATCTCGTAGGACACCTTGCCGACGTCGGCGTGCGGCGAGGCCAGCACCAGCAGCGAGGCACCGTCGCTGAACGCCATGCAGAACATGAACCCGCCGTCGAGCTGGGTCACGTTGGAGATGACGCTGCCCGCCTCGAAGAACCGCGCCGCGCCGGCCAGCAGCGCGACGAGGCCGCTGCCGGTGGCGGCCAGCTGGTCGGCACGGTCGCGTGGCAGGGCCCGGGTGTGCGCCAGCACCAGCCCGTCCGCGGAGATCGCCAGCGCGTGGCTGACGTCGGGCGTACGGCTCGCAAAGTTGTCCAGCAGCCAACCGAGATTACTCGGGTCGGTCACAGAAATGGTCCTCTCTTGCTGTTCTTCGTGCTTCAGGAGCCGGTCGGCCGGCGGCCGGCCACACCGCGGGCGTAGGCGGACATCGCGGCGGCGACCTTGGTGGGGTCGCGGCGCGCGGCGGAGGAGCGGTCCGCCTGCGACGGCACGGCGGCACCCGGCACCAGATGCCGCTGGGGCGCGCGGACCGGTAGGCCCGACGCGGTGACGGCACTGACGTCCGGCGTGGCCGCCTGCTGGGCGGCGCGCCAGCCGACGTCGGCGCTCGACTCCCAGTTCGGAGGCTCCTCGGCGGCGGCGTACCCACCGGGGGTCACCAGCTCGGCCGGCGTCTCCGTGCGGAACCAGCCGTTGACCGACTGGAAGATCGGCAGCTCGATCGAGTCGTCGGCGTCGGCGAGGATCGAGGGCATCTCCGGCTCAGGCAGCGGTGGCCATGCACCCGGTCCGGGCGGCATCGGCGTCGCGGTGCGGTGGTCGCGCTGTGCCGCGAACTCCTGCGTCTGCGCGTAGTCCTGCGCCGGTGGGTAGTCCTGCGCGGGAGTGAAGCCCTGCGCCTGGTTGAAGCCCTGCGCGGGGGTGAAGCCCTGGCCCGGGGTCGCGACCCGGTACTCCTGAGTTGGCACGTCGAACAGGCTCGGCGGCGCGGTGCGCGGCGCCGGCGTGAACAGATCCGCGGCGACCGGGCGGGCCGGGGCGCCACCCCCGCCGTTGCCGTTGCCGGCGGTGGTGCTGTAGCCGGCCGGCGGGCCCGCGGTGACCGCCGGCGCCGGCGTGAGCTGCGGCTGGCGCTCCGCGGCCATGATCGGGCGGACCACGTCCTTGGGGATGACCACCTCGGCGAGGGTGCCGTTGTGCTGACCGGGCCGCAGCTGCACCTGGATCTGGTACCGGGCCGCGATGTGCCCGACCACGGTGAGACCCATGGCGCGCACGGCGGCGATGTCGATCGCGGGCGGCTGGGCCAGCAGCTCGTTGAGCTGCTCGCGCCGCGACGGGGCCAGGCCCACGCCCTCGTCGACGATCTGCAGGATGACCCGGTCGCCGAGCGCGCGGCCGGTGACCCACACCTCGGACTCCGGCGGCGAGTAGCCGGTCGCGTTGTCCAGCAGCTCGGCGAGCAGGTGCACGATCTCGTCGACCGCCTCGGCCACGACCGCGACGTCATCGTCGACGCTGCCGAAGCGGACTCGGGTGTAGTGCTCGATCTGCGAGATCGCGGCCTGCAGGACCTTGCCCATCGGGGCGTCCTCGCGGCGGACGCGGGCCGCGCCGGAGCCGCCCAGCACGAGCAGGCTCAGGTTGATCCGGGCCATCCGGGTGGCGAGGTGGTCCAGCTGGTACAGCTGCTGCAGGCGGTCCGGGTCGGTCTCGTCGCGCTCGACCCGGTCGACCTGGGCCAGCACGGCGTCAACCAGTCGCTGCTCGCGGCGGGACAGGTGGACGAAGATCTCCGCGACGTTGGAGCGCATGACGGCCTGCTCACCGGCGATGCGGACCGCCTCGCGGTGTACCGCGCGGAACGCCTGTGCCACGTCGGCGACCTCGTCGGCGCCGCCGACGACGAGCCGCGACGACGCCTGGTCGGCGACCTCGTCCGGGTCGACGGTGCCCGGTGCGGCCGCGCGCAGCTCCGCGACGACCGCGGGCAGCTGCTCGTAGGCGACCTCACGGGCCGAGTCGTGCAGGGCGCGCAGGCGCCGGGTGATGCGCCGGGCCACGATGCCGGTGAGCACGATGGCGATGAGCAGCACCAGGGCGACGCCGGCGATCTGGATGACGGCCTGGGTCATCTGCTCGTCGCCCAGGTTGCCGACCTTCGTCACGATCGCGTCGTCGACCTTCTGCTGGACCCCGAACAGCAGGCCCGACCAGCCGGACATCGCGTTGATCCAGGCGCCGGTGTCCAGGGCGACGCTCTGGCCGGGACGGGTGCGGTTGACCTGGTCCTGCAGCCGCTGCGCGGCGATGATCTGCTCACCGGTGCTGGCCTGCTCGTACCAGCTGCGCCACTGCACCGGGGCGAGGTCGTTGAACTGGACCGTGGCCTCGACGAAGCTGGTCCGGGTCGCGGTGATCTCCTGCTGGAGCGCGGGGGTCAGCTCGTCGGCCGCGACGGCGCGCAGCACGGCCGCCTGCTGCTGGCCGAGGGCCTCCGCCGCACGGGACAGCGCGGCCGCGGCGCGGATCTGGTCGGCGAGCTCCGTGGGCGCGCCGGATCGGGCCACGGACTCCCGGTAGGACAGCAGGTCCGCGATGAGGATGCGGTAGCTGAACGCGACGCCGGACACCGACGCGCGCGGGTCCTTGCGGACCTGGTCGCGCAGGCTGGCCAGGTCTTCGAGGTTGGCGTCGACGCGCCGGACCACCTCGGGCGCGTCGCTGACGCTGCCCCGGCGCTTCCGGTAGGCGTCCACGTTGTCGTTGGTGATCATCACCTGCGACGAGAAGGCCTCCAGCTGTGCCGAGGCCGGGTTGAGCAGCACGTTGACGGCCGCGGCCCGCTCGCGCTGCAGCGCGTGGGCGAGCCCACCGGCGTCGGCGGCGAGCTCGGCGAAGTTCTGCAGCTGCCGGCTGCGGTTCACCTGCTGCACGGTGCTCACCAGGGCGATACCGGCGAACACGACGACGGCGACGAGCGGCACGGCGACGATGAGGCGAAGCTGGTCGATGATCCGGCGGCCGGGCCGCTCACGGCGTCCGCGTGGGTCCTGAAGCTGCGGCGCTGGGGCCAGAGCGGCATGACGTGTCGGCCGTCGATCGGGACTCGGCCGAGGGTCGCGCTCCTGCCTCGGGACGGGCAGCGAAGACGAGCTCTGGCTTTGGGTCACGAAGAGTCCCCGCAGGCATCCGAGATTGACAATACGGGCCAGTCCTGACAAGCAGGCGCATGACGTTGAGCACAATCACAGCTCGGCCGATCGGTGTCAATACCGACGTCCCGGATACCGCGCCGAACGCCTCGTTCTTCCTCATCCATTGGGCCGGCACGCAGGAACCCATACGGACCCTAACGGCTGCCACAGGGCCAGATTTGCCTGCTCCGCGGATGCTCGGCGCAACGCCGACGTCTCCGGGTTTTTACGGTACGGAAATACTCACGCAACGCACTGTCGACAGCACAACGGGTCATCACTTGTCACAGGCCACATAATTTCATGCCAATGTCCATGCGTTTGCAAATACCTTGTTGGCGATCCGGACCTGTTCGTCGTCCAGGCAGGTCCGGCCGCCGAAGCCGAGCCTGCGCAGGGCCTCGGCGGAGGATTCGCAGTCGGTGCCGGCGGGGCACGCGGCGGCGATCGGCGGGCGCAGTCCGGTGGCGGCGCCGGCCAGCACGACCATCGACCGCGCCCACAGCAGCTCCGGCTCGCCGGGGCCCGGCTCGACGCCCAGCTGCCGGGTCAGCGGCCCCTCGGCGAGCTGCAGCCGGGCGACCCGCGGCGCGCGGGCGATCTCGGCGGCCTGCAGCACCGCGGCAGCCGACGCCAGGCGCGGGATCACCGCGATCCTGCCGACCGGCAGGCCGGCCGCCTCCTCCGCCTCCGCGACGACCGTGCCGAGGGCGGCCAGCTCGGTGGCCGACTCCGCGGCGACGCAGATCCCGACCAGCGCGGGCGACACGACGTCGCGCACGGCACGGTGCCCGCGCTCCCCGCCCGCGAGCCGCGCCCAGACGGCGGGTCGCGCCCACCCGGCGGACCGGGCCCCGATCCACGACCGCACCGCGGCCGGGTCGCCGGCGCGTTCGAGGTCGACGACGAGCGCGTCGGCCTCGCCGGCTCCGACATTTCGAATATCGGGCACATACAGCCACGACCTCATGCTCCGATCATCGGGCGCGGAGCGTGGTACCGCACGGCGTGCGGTGCGGTTTGACCGTTTGACCCCTCTTGTACCCGGGTATGCGTGCACGCTGAACGGTGACCGAGACGACAGGGGGAGTCATGGCATCCGACGCTGTCACGCTGATCATGAGCGACCACCGGGTCATGGAGCAGCTCTTCGACCGGCTGCGGGCCGGCTCGGGCGACCGCCAGGCGCTGCTCGACGAGATCGCCGCGCGGCTCACCGCGCACAGCCACGCCGAGGAGCAGCGGGTGTACCCGTCGCTGCCCGCCGACCTGGCCCACCACGGCGCCGACGAGCACCACTTGGCCGAGCGGCTGCTGCACGACCTGCAGCGGATGGGGCCGCAGGACGAGGCGTTCGGCGACCGCCTGGACGACTTCATCGCCACCGTCGCCCACCACGTCGAGGAGGAGGAGAGCACGGTGCTCCCCGCGCTGCGCGACGCCGTCGGCGACGCCCGGCTGATCGAGCTCGGTGCCGCCTTCGAGCAGGTCCGGCTTGAGGAACTGGCCGTCGCCGGCATCAGCGTGTCGTAGCCGTCCCCCGCCGGGCGGGCATTCCGCGCCGGGCCGGGCTTGGGTACAGTCGTCCTGGTCATGGTGCTTCTGGGCGCTTCACCGACCGCGGCCGTCGATGCGGCCCGGCTCAGCGACCTGCCCGCGCACCGGGCGCCGCAGCGGCCCCAGGACCACGTCGTCATCCTCGTCAGTGCCGGGCAGGGCACCCACACCCTCGACTTCGTGACCCACGCCTGCCGGCCCGGCACCCTGCTGTGGGGCCGGCCGGGCCAGGTGCACCAGTTCGGCGGGCAGGCGGGCTTCGACGCGACCGTCCTGGCCTTCGCGCCGTCGATCCTGCCGCCGCTGCCCGTGCGGCTGGTGGCGGACCCGTTCGCGCCCGCCTGCTGGCAGCCCGCCGGCGAGGACGAGGAGGCGATCGTCGCGGAGATCGCGCAGATCGCGGTCGACCGGGCCCGCAGCGACGGCAGCCAGCTCAGCCGCACCCTGCTCGCACACCAGGTCGCGGTCCTGCTGATGCGGATCGCCGCCCTCGCGCCGCCGCCGCGCACCGGCCCGGCCGCGGACCTCATCGAGCGGCTGCGCGCCGAGATCGAGCGTGACGTCACCCACCGGCGGGTCGAGGACCACGCCGAGCGGCTGGGCTGCTCCGTGCGCACGCTCACCAGGGCGAGCCTCGCCGTGACCGGCCGCAGCGCGAAGCAACTCGTCGACGAGCGGATCGCCCTGGAGGCCAAGCGCCTGCTCGCCACGAGCGACCTGCCGGTCGCCGAGGTCGGCCGCCGGCTCGGCTTCGACGAGCCGACGAACTTCGGGCGCTTCTTCAGCCGCGAGACCGGCCAGGCGCCGGGCGCGTTCCGGGCGCAGCTGCTGCGCTCCCCCGCCGCGCCGCGCATCCCGCACCAGCGCTCGTCCCTGCCGGGCCGCCTGGCCCCGCTGACCCGGCGCACCGCCTGATGCATCGAGACATAGATATATACAGTGTGACCTCGCGGCCGCGGGTCAGCCGCCGCCGGTGAGGTGGCAGCCCGACGGGCCCTCGGGGACCGGCATCGTCAGCTCGCTCGCCGCCTCCTCGCGGCCGACGAACGGCACCAGCGTGAAGTACGCGAGCATCGGCAGCAGCGCCGGCAGCTGCTCGACCCGGCCCGCCGCGACGTAGCGGTAGATGGTCGCGTAGATGCCGCCGACGACCGTCTCGACCAGCTCCTGCGGCATCGGCAGGTCACCGGCGCTGGGCGCCTCGCTGAAGAAGCGGTCGAAGCGGCGCAGCAGGTTGGCGCGCTCGGCCCGGGCGAGCGGCCCGGCCGCGTCGATCTCCACCACCGCCGTCGTGGCGAACGCCGGCAGCTCCGCGAGGACCTGCAGCAGCACCCGCAACGCGGCGCGGGCGCCGTCGCGCCAGGCCGGCTCGGCGCGGTACGCGGACTCCATCAGGTGCAGCAGCAGGTCGGTGCCGTGCCGGTACGTGGCGATCAGCGCGTCGTCCTTGCCTGCGAACAGCGCGTAGAACGCGGGGCGGGTCACGCCCGCCGCCCGGCAGATGTCGCTGACGGTCGCGTTGGCGTACCCCTTCCCGGCGACGGTGTGCACGACCGCGTCGTAGAGGCGCTCCCGCTGGTTGGCCGCCACGACCTCGGGCGGCACCCTGCTGGGCCCGCGTTTGATGGCGCGGGCCGGGTCGCGCGCCTCACGCGCGCCGGGCAGCGGGCTCAGCGATTGATCTGCCATCCCACAAGTATCGATCAGGCGCGCTGCAGCGGGGTGGCGCCGGGGGCGCGCGACAGGGCAGAGTAACGGCGTGTCCTCGTCCGCCCAACTCGCCAACGCCGTGCAGGGTGCGCGCGCGGTGGCGGCGCAGGGCGACGTGCGGGGCGCGTTCGCGCTGCTCGACCAGGCTCTCGACGCCGCCACCGGCACGCTCGGCGGTGACGACCCGGACGTGCTCGCCGCGACCTGCGTCCTCGCGAAGTTCCACACCGACCTGGGCGAGCTCGGCGACGCCCGGCGGCTGCTGGAGGAAGGCCTGGCCGCCGGCTATCACCGCCTGGGTGACGGGCACGCGGTGATGCTCGCGCTGTCCTACGAGCTGGCCCGCATCGCCGACGAGCTCGGCAACGTGTACGAGGCGAAGCGGCGCTACGGGCAGCTGACCCGGCTCGGCCCGGCCGCGCTCGGCGAGGACCACCCGAGCGTGCGGGCCGCCCGGCGGTACCTGGGGCTGCCGGAGCCGGGCGGGGCGTTCCACGTGCCGCACCAGTCGGCGCCGGCGCCGTTCGAGCCGCTGTCCGCCCCGACGGGCACGACCACGCCGCCCGCCACGGCAGTGCAGGCGGCGGCGCCGGACGGCCCCGCCGGTGCCGCGACGTGGCCGGTGGAGCAGCGCGCCGCGCCGGTCTTCCGTCCCGAGCCGCGCAACGAGGCGTGGTCCGAGCCGCGCGATGAGGTGCGGCCCGAGCCACGCGACGAGGTGCGGCCCGAGCCACGCGACGAGGTGCGGCCCGCGCAGCGCGAAAAGCCGTGGCCCGCGCAGCGCGACGAGATGCGGCCCGCGCAGCCGGCACCCGCGCCGCTGTGGCGGCATGACGAGCACGACGACTGGGACGAGCCGGTTTCCCCGCCGGCGCCGCACCGGCCCGACGCGCCGGCCGGCGCCGGGTGGCGGCAGGTCGACCCGGGCGTGCTGCAGCGGCCGGACACCCCGCCCTGGCCGTCCCCCGCGCCGGACGAGCCGACCAGCGGCGGCGCCTTCCCCACCAGCGGCGGGGCGTATCCCACCAGCGGCGGCGCCCACCCCACGAGCGGAGCCCCGCCCACCAGCGGCGGCGCTCCCGTCAGCGGTGGGGCGTATCCGGCCGGCGGCGCCCTCGTCCAGGAGCGCGCGCCGTGGACGCTCGACCAGGCCACGCCTCCGCTGCCGCACGGCGACGCCCCCCGGCGCCGGTCGCCGTTCATCGCGCTGCTGGTGATCCTGGTCGTGGCGGTGCTCGGCGGGGTCACCGCGGCGGTCGTGTCGTACGTCGCGGCCCGCCCCGACCGGCCGGCCGCCGAGCGCAGCGAGCCGCCGCCGGCGAGCGCGGCGCCCAGCCGGACGGGCGCGGGCCAGGCCGGCGCGAGCGGCGCGGCCGGCGACCCGAAGGCGCCCGGCTCGCTGCGGCTGCGCGACGACAAGACATCCATCACACTGACCTGGACCGATCCGTCGAAGGGATCGGTGCCGTTCATCGTCGCCGGCGGCCAGCAGGGCGCGCTACGGCAGCTGCAGGTGCTCGCGGCGGGCGCCACGACGTACACGCTCAACGGCCTGAACCCGAAGCTCGACTACTGCTTCACAGTTGCAGCAGTCTATGGAACGGACAGTGTCGCACTCTCGGATCTGGCCTGCACGCAGCGTAAATAACGAAGCGAACAGATCACGACACGCCGGGTATGCAGGGCCAATCGACAGGAATATGATGGGCGCCGGTTTCGGGGAGGGGGCCGCATGGTGAGCATTCGTTCGCGCAAGGGCGGCGGACTGGTCACGCTCGGCACCGTCGTGGGCCTGATCGCCGTCCTCGGCCTCACGCTGTTCGGCACCGGCGCCGCCAACAACGCGGTGGCCAGCTATGACGTCAGCTCCTGGCTGTGGAGCAACGACAAGGGCGAGGTCGCCCGGGTCAACGGCGTCACCGGCAAGGCCGACACCCGCACGAAGATCACCGATGCGCAGGGCCACACCATGCAGGTGAGCCAGAGCGACCGGTTCGTGATCCTGCGGGACCTCAACACCGGCAAGATCAGCGTGCTGGACCTGACCAGCCTGACCCTCGGCGCGACGACGCAGGCCACGCCCGGTCTCGGCGTCACGGTCGCCGTGCACGACGACGTGGCGTTCATCGTCGACACCGTGCAGGGGCAGGTGCGCCAGCTCGACCCGGCGACGCTGCTGCCGGTCGGCGAGACCCTGACGTTCCCGCCCGGGATCTCCGGCGGCACGTTCGACGACACCGGGCGGCTGTGGCTGCTGGTGCCGTCGGAGGGCACCGTCGTGGCGGTCAAGCCGGCGCCGGCGAAGAAGCCCAGCGGCGGCGCGAGCGGAGGCCAGGGCGGCGGGCTCGCGTCCGATCCGACCAAGGTCAAGACCATCGGTGTCGCCGACCCCAACCACGACCTGGCGCTGTCGATCCTGGACACCGGCGTCGCCGTGCTGGACAAGACCGCGACGACGCTCACCACGCTGCGCGGCGACGCCCTGAAGAAGGTGCCGCTGCACCTGACCGGCAACGGCGCGATGCCGCAGCGCACGGTCGGCGGCGACGTGCCGGTGACCGTCGTGGACGACCGGCACGTCTACGTCGTCAACGGCGACTCGGTCAGCGACTTCACCGTGCCCGGCGAGAGCCCGAAGCTGCAGCCGTGCGTGGCCTGGTCGGGGCGGTTCTACTGCGCCGACGACGCGACCGGCACGGTCTACGTGCTCGACGCCACCGGCAAGCCGCTCGACGCGATCCAGATCAAGGCCGGCGGCAAGGCCCTGGAGATCGAGGTCCGCGAGGACCGCATGTTCATCAACGCGCCCGGCGGGTCGACCGCGCGGGTCGTGGACTCCAAGCACCACGTGCAGGTCGTCGACAAGTACAACAACGACGTCGTGGGCGGCGAGGCCCCGCCGGTGCCGCCACCGCCGCCGCCGGCGAAGCCACCGGTCGGCCCGCCCGGCGCGCCGCCACGGGTGACGGCGACGCCCGGCAACGCCTCGGCCCGGGTCACCTGGACCGCGGCGCCCGCCAACGGCAGCGCGGTGACGAAGTACGTGATCGAGGGCGACGGCAAGCAGCACGAGGTCGGCGCGAGCCAGCGGGCGATCGACATCACCGGCCTGACCAACGGGCAGTCCTACCGGTTCACCGTCTACGCGGTGAACGCCAAGGGCAACGGCCCGAAGAAGGCGGCCAACCCGGTCACGCCGACGTCGCAGGTGCCTGACGCGCCGGTGAGCGTGGCGGCGACCGCCAACCCCGACGGCACGGTCACCGTCACATGGCCGGCCGCCAACGGCCAGGGGCACAAGATCGTCCGGTACACGATCACGACGGTGTCCGGTGACGAGTCGAAGACCTTCGAGTCGGCGCAGCCGACGTTCAGGGTCCCGGCCGGCGAGCTGGCCTACGGCACGCAGGTCGCGTTCCGGGTCGCGGCGGTCAACGACATCGGTGCGAGCTCCGGGCAGTCGCCGCTGAGCCCGTCGGTGGTGCCGTTCACGAAGCCGGGCGCGCCCGGCGGCCTGACGGTCCGGGCGGTCGCCACGAAGCGCGGCACGGTCGTGGCCGCGTGGCGGGCCGCGGAGGACAACGGCGCGCCGATCACGGGTTACGAGGCCACGGTCAACGGCGTGCGGCAGGACCTGGGCACGGGGCTGTCGAAGGAGTTCGGCGGCTTCGGCGACAACGAGCGGGTCACC
This sequence comes from Dactylosporangium sp. NPDC050688, assembly GCF_040654515.1. NCBI lineage: Bacteria > Bacillati > Actinomycetota > Actinomycetes > Micromonosporales > Micromonosporaceae > Dactylosporangium > Dactylosporangium sp. NPDC050688. Next base: position 61,843 of record NZ_JBFAIC010000011.1, on the reverse strand, counting down.
CTGCAGATCCGGGCGGTCAACAGGGCCGGCGAGGGCGCCGCGGCCAGCGGCGCGGCCAACACCCTGGCGGCGCCCACGATGCGGATCGACACGGCCAACAGCCGGGCCGCGCTGCAGTCGATCACGGTGGCGTTCACCGCGACCGACGGCGGCGGCGCACCGGCGCGGTGCCGGCTCGACGTGGCCGGCGTCGGCGCGGTGGAGAACGCGTGCGCCGGCTCGCTGACCATGGGCGGCCTGTGGCCGAACACGGCCTACAACTACACGGTCACGGTCACCAACGCCGCCGGGATGACGGCCAACGGCACCGGCTCGCTGTCCACGCCCGCCTACCGCGGCACCGTGGTCTGCGGCGACACCAGCTACTGCGGCCGCGGCGCGTCCAACGGCGGCATCTGGGTCTACCGGACCCCGACGCAGAACGGCTCGGCCGTCGGCGACGTCTACGCTCCTGACTCCTACACCGCGATCTGCCGGACCAACGGCTCCAGCGTCAACGCCGAGCCGTGGGGCGGCAAGCAGAGCAGCGTCTGGATCAGGATCAACTTCCAGGGCGAGAACTACATCCCGTACGCGTGGTTCGACCTGCCGAACGGCACCGGACCGCTGAGACCGTGTTGAGCGCATGTCCGGCAGGAGCACAGTGAGCACACCCGAACCACCCCCCGGCGCGCAGCCGGTCGCACCGCCCGTCCCGCAGCACGACCAGGGTCCGCCCGCCGCCGAGGAGATCGCGGCGGCGGCGGATCTGGTCGGCCGGCTCGCCCGCAACATCGACTCGATCGTGCTGGGCAAGCAGCAGGTGATCCGGCTGACCATGACGGCGCTGCTCGCCGAGGGGCACGTCCTGCTCGAGGACGTGCCCGGGGTCGGCAAGACGACGCTGGCGCGAGCCATGGCGGCCAGCGTGCAGGGACAGTGGCGGCGCATCCAGTTCACGCCCGACCTGCTGCCGTCCGACGTCACCGGGGTCACCATCTTCAACCAGGCGACCCGCGGCTTCGAGTTCCACCCGGGGCCCGTGTTCGCCAACATCGTCATCGCCGACGAGATCAACCGGGCCTCGCCGAAGACGCAGTCGGCGCTGCTGGAGGTCATGGAGGAGCGCTACGTCACCGTCGACGGCGTCCGGCACGCGGTGCCCCGGCCGTTCCTCGTCGTCGCTACGCAGAACCCGATCGAGATGGACGGCACCTACCGGCTGCCGGAGGCGCAGCTGGACCGGTTCCTGATGAAGCTCGCCGTCGGCTACCCGAGCGAGGCGGTCGAGATCGAGGTGCTGCGCGGCGCCGTGACCCGCTCCCCCGAGGCCCTCGACCCGGTCACCGACACGCAGGTGGTCGCGCAGCTGGTGCGCCTGGCCCGGCGGGTGCACATCGCGGATCCGCTGCTCGGCTACGCGGTGCGGCTGGGCAACGCGACCCGCGCCCACCCGCGGGTGCGCGTCGGCGTCAGCCCCCGCGGCGTCATCGCGCTGACCCGGGCCGCGTCGGCGTACGCGCTCATCGACGGCCGCGGCTACGTCGTGCCCGAGGACCTCAAGGCCCTGGCCGAGGCGGTGTTCGCGCACCGGCTGCTGCTGTCGCCCGACGCGCAGGTCCGCGGCGTCGCGCCCGGCGACGTCGTGCGCGAGGTGCTCGACGCGGTGCCGGTGCCGGTGCCGACGGCCGCGCCCGTCGCGGTCTGACGGCGCGGGACGACGATGCGGTTGACGTCCCGCGGGACCGGTCTGTCCCTGGCCGCGCCGGTCCTGCTCGCCGTGGGTTTCGGCTTCCAGTATGCGCAGCTCACCGTCGTCGGCACGGCCGCCGTCGCCGCGGTGCTGTTCGCCTTCGCGTACGTGTGGTGGCGGCCCCGGCTGACCGTGCGGCGGGCGGTCGACCCCGACCGGGTCATGCGCGGCGAGTCGAGCACGGTGACGCTCACCGTCGGCAACAGCAGCCGGATGCGGGGCGCGACGCTGATCGCCCACGACCGGTGCGGCCCAGCGGCGGTGCCGGTGCCGCTGCTGCGCCTGAAGGCCGGCGGCACCACCACCGCCTCCTACCCGGTGCCGACGGCCCGCCGCGGCGTGGTCGACATCGGGCCGCTGCGCGTCGTGCGGCGCGACCCGCTCGGGCTGCTGACGCTGGCCCGCGGCTACGGCGGCGTCAGCAAGGTGTGGGTGTACCCGGCGGTGCACCACCTCAGCGCGGTGCCGACCGGCGTGATGCGCTCCCTCGACGGGCGGGTCGACCGGGTCCCGCACGGCAGCATCACGTTCGACACGCTGCGGGAGTACGTCGTCGGCGACGAGCTGCGGCACGTGCACTGGCGCACGACCGCCCGGGTCGGCGAGCTGATGGTCCGCGAGCACCTCGACACCAGCCTGCCGCGCCTGGTGGTGCTGCTCGACGACCGCCTCGCCGCCTACCCCGACGCCGACCGCGCACAGGCCAGCGAGCACTTCGAGTCCGCGTGCGAGGCGGCCGCGTCGATCGTGATGGCGGCGTTCCGGGAGGAGCTGCCGGTGACGCTGCGGCTGGCCCGCGGCGGGCACGCCGCAGGCAAGGACACCCGCACCTACCTGGACCTGCTGGCCGAGGCGACGCTCGCCGGCGGCACCGGCGGCACGCCCGGCAGCGACCATCTGGACGCGACGGTGGCGCAGCTGCGCACCCGCCGCGCCGGCGACACCCTCGTCTACCTGACCGGGCCCGGCGGCGTCGCCGACCTCGGGCGGATCGGGACGCTGCGCGCCGCGTACCCGTCGCTGGTCGCCGGCGCGTTCGGCACGGCCGACGGGGAGGTGCCCACCGCGTTGGGGGGCCTACAGGTCCTCGCCGCGGCCGACGGGGCCGACTTCGCCGCCGCCTGGGACGGGGTCGGCACATGGTGAGGCGGCTGCTGGTCGCAGTGGCGCTGCTCGGCATGCTGGTCATGGCCGCGTTCGCCCTGTCGCCGATCTACCACGGCCCGCTGCTGCTGCAGCTGATGGCGGGCGCCGCCGCCGGCTCCGTCAGCATCAGCGTCGCCGCCCGCCGCCTGCCCGGCTGGAGCGCCGCCCCGCTGAGCGTCCTCGGCCTCGCCGGGATCGTCATGATCGCCATGCGGGTCTCCGCCGCCGCGGCCGGCGTCGACGGCGACCTGCCCGCGCTGCGCGAGGCGCTGCGCAACAGCGTCCCCCGGCTGCTGCTGGCACTGATCCCGATCGAGCCGCAGCCGGATACGGTGCTGCTGCCGGTGATCCTCACCTGGCTCGCCGGGCTGGCCGCCGCCGAGCTCGGCGTGCGCTACCACCGCGTGCTGCTGTCCTACGCGCCGCCGACGGTGCTGTTCGGCGGCGCGCTGTACCTCGTCGGCCCCAACGGCACGGCCGCGAGCTGGGTGCCGCTCGCGTTCGCGGGCTTCGCCGCGCTCGGGCTGATCGTGTCCAACCGGCCGCCGCCGGCGGAGGCCGACCAGCGGCTCAGCGCCGACCAACGGCGCACCCTGCGGCTGCGGGTCGGTGCCGGCGCCGCCGCCGGTCTGGCCGCGATCGTCGCGCTGTCGCAGCTGCTCGGCCCGAGCGTCGCGGCCAAGGTCGGCACCAGCCCGGCCGAGCCGCGCAACATGGTGACCCCGCCGCAGCTCGACTCGCTCGACGAGAGCCCGCTGGTGCGGCTGTCGGGCTGGGCGCTCAACCACGACCAGCACCTGTTCGACGTCGAGGTGACCGGCACCGACGCGCCGCCGCCGGTGCGCCTCGCGGTGCTCAACGACTACGACGGCGTCACCTGGCGCGTCGGCGCCACCTACCGCAACGCCGGCCGGGTCGTGGCGGCGAAGCCGGTGCTCACCGACCCGCAGGTCCGGCAGGTGTTCCGCATCGCCGACCTCGACGGGCGGCTGCTGCCGGGGATCGCCACCCCGGAGGAGGTCAACGGCGTGCGGGTCGCCGTCGACACCACCGACGGCACGATGATCCTGTCCGACGGGCTGCGGCCCGGGCTGCAGTACAGCGTCGTGTCCCGGGCGCACCGCCCCGACGAGAACGCGATGCAGGTCGCCGACGTGCCCAACACCGACGCCGTGGCCCGGCACCTGGCGCTGCCCGGCAAGGTGCCCGACTCGATCGCGCAGCTGGCGCAGCACCTCGGGGAGGGCGTGTCGTCGCCGTACCAGAAGGCGTTCGCGATCGCCGGCTGGCTGTCGGAGCACTACAAGGTCGTCGGCGACGCTCCCAGCGGGCACGCCTACCCCAACGTCGAGTACTTCCTGTTCGGCCCCAAACAGGCCGGCGGGCAGAAGGGCACGTCGGAGCAGTTCGCGGCGGCGTTCGCGGTCCTCGCCCGGCTCATGGGCCTGCCGACCCGGCTGGCCGTCGGGTTCCGGGTCGCCGCCGGGCGCAACGAGGTCCGCGGCGGTGACGCCGTCGCCTGGCCGGAGGTGCTGTTCAACGGCGTGTGGGAGCCGTTCGACCCGATGCCGAAGGCCGACACGGTGCAGCGCCCGACCGAGGACGACTTCCGGCCCAAGCCGCCCGCGTCGCAGCCGCCGCCGGAGACCGTGCCGGCGCCGTCGGGCTCGGCCGCGTCGCCGTCGGCGAAGCCCACGGTGGCCCCGACCGGCGACGGGTCGGGCAAGGACTCCGGCGCCGGGGTCATGGTCGCGATCGGCGGCGGTTCGCTCCTGCTTGCCTTGTTGGCGTTCGCAGCGGTGGTACCGCTGGCGAAACGCACCCGCAGGCGCCGCCGGCTCACCCGGGGGACCCCGGCGCAGCGCATCGAGGCGGCCTGGGCGGAGGTGCTCACCGGGCTGCGCCTCGCGGGGCGGCCTGCCCCGCCGCACCTGACGGCGTCGGAGGTGGCGCGCTACGCGGCGACCGCCGCCACCGGCCGCGCCCATTCGAAACCCCGCGGCGTGGCTACGATCCGCTCCGCGACGCCGCCGGTCGACGACGTCGCCGCCCTGGTCAACGCGGTCGCGTTCGCCGGCCCGCAGCCGGCCCGCGGCCTGCCCGGCGGCTCAGGCGGCTTCGGCGGCCCGGGTGGCTTCGGCGGCCCGGGTGGCTTCGGCGGCCCGGGTGGCTTCGGCGGCCCGGGTGGCTTCGGCGGCCCGGGCGAGGAGCAGGCCACCCGGGCGGCAGTGCAGGCCGTCGCGTACGTCGATGAGCTGCGGGCCAGGCGGAGCTTCTGGCGCCGGCTGCGCTGGACGCTCGACCCCCGCCCCCTGTTCTGGAAGTAGCCCGTCAGTTGGACATCGCGAGCGTCAGCTTCTGGTCAGGATGAGGTCCGCGCGGTCCCGGGTGCCGGCGATGACCGCCGCGTTGCGCTCGTCGCTGCGCTCCACCCAGTCGTGGGCGTCGTGCAGGCCGAGCCCCTTCGCCAGCTGCCGGCGCACCAGGGAGTCCTGCCGCAGGTCGTCGGGGGCGTCGAGGTACAGCACCAGGTCCAGCAGCTGCCGCACCTCGGCCCACGGCCCCTCGTCCAGCAGGAGGTAGTTGCCCTCGACGACGATCACCCGGGTGGTGACCGGCACGGGGATCACACCGCCGATCGACTCGTGCAGGGTGCGGCTGTAGCTCGGCGCGTACACGAGGTGGTCCGCCGCGCGCAGCCGCCGCAGCAGGTGGACGAACCCCGCCGCGTCGAACGTCTCCGGCGCGCCCTTGCGGTCCGCGAGGCCGAGCCGGTCCAGCTCCACGTTGGACAGATGGAAGCCGTCCATCGGCACGGCCACGCTGCCGTCCAGGGCCGCCGCGAGGGCCGTGGACAGCGTCGACTTGCCCGCCGCCGGTGGGCCGCAGATGCCGATGAGGGTGCGGCCCGTGTGCTGCCGGACGAACGGGCCGACCACGTCGAGCGCCTCACTGAGCACGTCCGGCCGTCTCATGCCGGGCTCAGGACTCCAGGCGGGCGGCCAGGCCCCGCATGCCGGCCAGCCACCGGTCGGTGTCACTCGCCCGGTGCAGGTAGTACTTCTGGACCTCGGGGTGCGGCAGGATCAGGAACCGCTCCGCGGCGAGCCCCTCCACGACGGACCCGGCGACCGACTCCGCCGACAGCACCACTCCCCCGGCCGCGGTGACCTTCGCGCCGATGTGCCCGGCGGCGAGCCCGTCCTGCAGCATCGGGGTGTCCACGCCCTGCGGGCACAGCGCGCTGACCTTGATGCCCCGCGCGCCGTACATGATGGACAGCCACTCCGCGAACGCCACGGCCGCGTGCTTGGTCACCGCGTAGGGCGCGTCGCCGACGGCGGTGAGCAGGCCGGCGGCGGAGCAGGTGTGCAGCAGGTACCCCTCGCCGCGCTCCAGCATGCCGGGCAGCACCGCGCGGGCCGAGGAGACGTGCGACTGGACGTTGACCGCCCAGGTCCTTGACCAGGTCTCCGCGGACGCCTCCAGCCCGGCCCCGGTGAGGATGCCGGCATTGGCGCAGAACAGGTCAATGCGGCCGGCCCGATCCTCGGTCTCCGCGACGAGCTCGGCCACCTGGTTCTCGTCCGTGACGTCGACGGCCACCGCCCTGGCCTCGGTGGCGGTCCCGGCCTTGGTGATGCCCTCGGCCAGGGCCGCGGCGGCGTCGCCGTCGAGGTCGGCGAGGACGAGGGTGGCGGCGCCCTCCGCGGCAAACCGGCGGGCCATGGCGGCACCGATGCCGCCGGCCGCACCGGTGATGACGACGACCTTCCCGGCGAGGTCCATTACCGCGCTCCCAACGCCCGCAGCGTGTCCAGCAGCACCTGCGGGCCGCCTGCGGTGAGCTCCGGGGTCGGCAGCAGCGCCATCACCGGGGTGGTGACCCCGGCGTCGGCGTAGCGCCGCACGTGCTCCCGGCACCGCTGCGGGCTGCCGTGCACGATCAGCGCGTCGACGACCTCGTCGGGGATCGCGGCGAGCGCCGCCTTGCGGTCGCGGGCCGCCCACGCGTCCCACATCGCCTTGAGCGCCTCGCCGCGGCCGAGCCAGCGGTGGAACGCCGCATACGCGGGCACGGTCAGGTACGCGGCGATGAGCCTGCGCGCCGTCTCCCGCGCTACCGCCACGTCCTCGGTCGGGCAGACGAAGATCCGGGCGGCGACCTCGAACCCGTCGCCGGCGCCGGCCAGCTCCCGGCGGACCGTCGCGACGTCCTCGACCGACAGCCAGTTGAGCACCACGCCGTCTGCCTCGGCCGCGGCCAGCCGCAGCATCTTCGCCCGCAGGGCCGCGAGCAGCAGCTTCGGCGGTACCGACGGCGGCCGCTCCAACTTGAAGCGCCTGACCTGGAACGTGTCGAACGCCCCGTCGACCAGCTCGCCGGCGAGCGCGGCGCGCAGGAAGCGCAGCACATCGCGGCTGCGCTCGAACGGCCGCTCGAACGGCACCGCGTTCCAGTCGCCGACGACGACCGGCGACGACGCGCCGATGCCGAGCGCGACCCGCCCCGGCGCGGTCTCCGCGAGCGTGGCGGCCTGCATCGCGATCAGCGCCGGACCACGGGTGAAGACCGGCACGACGGCGGTGCCCAGCCGCAGCCGCGGCGACCACACCGAGGCCAGGGCCAGCGGCGTGAACGCGTCCGTGCCGGCCACCTCCGAGGACCAGACGTCGGTGTACCCCAGATCGGGCAACACCTGGAGCAACGCCGCGTGCTCGGGCAACGGCACACCGGCGAGCGGCACCGTCAGCCCCCATTGGCTGGTCATCAACCGATCATCTCCGTGGCACGGCTGGTGTGGCAAGCGAGACGGCCAGGTAGCCTTCCTCCGGTTTCTCACACCGTTTTCGTGGACCTCGATCGAAGGAGCCGTCACACATGCTTGGTCTGGAGAAGAAGCTCGTCAAGGAGTGGGAAGGCAAGAGCGCCCAGGAGCTCGCCGACGCCCCCGTCACCGCGATCGCCGGCGTGACCGAGGCCGACGCCGAGAAGCTGCTCGCCGCGTTCGGCATCAAGACCGTGCGCGACCTGGGCACCAACAAGTACTTCCGCTGGGCGCAGGGCCTCGTGGCGCTCGCCGACTGACGCTCCGCCGGTCTCCGGCCGTCCCGGGCTCCCGTCCCGGGACGGCTTCTCCTGTCGTGGCCGGGTGCGCGGGGGAGCTACGTTTGCCGCATGCGACGGCGTCACGTGCTCACCCTGGCCACCGCCGGTGCCGTGACCGCCGGCTGCGGCCCTGACGGCACGCCGCGGCAGCAGGCCTCCAGCGCGCCCGCCGCACCGGTCGCACCCGCGGGCCTGACGTTCCCGAAGGGGTTCGTGTGGGGGGCGTCGACGTCGGCGTACCAGGTGGAGGGCGGCGCGACGGCGGACGGCCGCGGCCCGTCGGTGTGGGACGTCTTCAGCCACGAGCCGGGTCGCACCAGGGACGGCGGCACCGGCGACGTGGCCGCCGACCACTACCACCGCAGCTACGAGGACCTCGACCTCATGCGCGAACTGGGCCTGAAGAGCTACCGCTTCTCGATCTCGTGGTCGCGGGTGCTGCCGACCGGCCGCGGCACCGTCAACGCCAAGGGCCTGGACTTCTACCACCGCCTCGTCGACGGCCTCCTGGCCCGCGGCATCACCCCGCTGGTCACCCTCTTCCACTGGGACACCCCGCAGGCGCTGCAGCAGGCCGGCGGCTGGCAGCAGCGCGACTGCGCGAAGTGGTTCGCCGACTACGCCAGCACCGTCTGCTACTCCCTCGGCGACAAGGTGCAGTCCTGGCTGACGCTCAACGAGCCGAAGACCGTCGTCGAGGTCGGCTACACCGCCGGCATCCACGCCCCCGGGGTGCGCGACCGCCGCATCGCCAACGTCGCCGGCCACCACCTGCTGCTCGGCCACGGCCTCGCGGTCCAGGCGTTCCGGGCGACCGGCCGCAAGGGCCGCATCGGTGCCGCACTCAACCTGTCCCCCGTCTACCCGGCCGACGACTCCGAGGCGGCCCGCCGCCAGGCCGTCCTCGCCGACGCCGAGGAGAACCGGCGCTGGCTCGACCCGGTGCTGCTGAGCCGGTACCCGGACGACTGGCTCGCCGCCCAGCCCGCCGACGCCCCGGTCCGCACCGCCATCCGCGAAGGCGACCTGGCGGTCATCGGCTCGAAGAGCGACCTGCTGGGCGTGCAGTACTACAACCCCGCCCACGTGACGGCGAAGGGCGGCCGGGTCCAGAAACACCCTACGACGCAGGCCAGCTGGCAGGAGGTGTACCCGCAGGGCCTGTACGACCTGCTCACCCGCATCAAGCGCGACTACGGCGACATCCCGCTCACCATCACCGAGAACGGCATGCCGTCGGTGCAGGAGACCGACGACCAGGACCGCATCGTCCTGCTGCGCGACCACCTCACCGCCGCCCACCAGGCGATCAGCGAAGGCGTCCGGCTGGAGGGCTACCACGTGTGGTCGCTGCTGGACAACTTCGAGTGGGCCGAGGGATACACCCAGCGCTGGGGCATCATCCACGTCGACTACGCGACCCAGCAACGCCGCCGCAAGGCCAGCGCCGACTGGTATCAGCAGGTGATCGCCCGCAACGGCATCTGACCCGCCCGGCGCCGCCTGCGCTGCGCGGCGCGGCGGCCGCCGTCCCGCAAGCCGGACCACCGGCCGTCCCACCGGCCGGACCACCGGCCGGACCACCGTGATGATCCAAGTCGCGTCCCGGCCATCCGAGCGACCACTGCGGGCCTTCGATCAACGGTCGCATGATCCAAGGCGGCCCGTGGCTGTGCCCGTCGGCGCGCTCGGCGTCGGCCGGCGCGGCAGACACCCCTCGAAACTGCCGTGAACAGCCGGATCCGTCCGTTGATAAAGGAGCAGGCGAGACCGTTGATCAAAGGGAGGGAGAGGTGGGGGCCGGGCCGGAAGAGGTGAGGACCGGGCACTCGCTGACCGCTTTGCCGCCTGCATCCGGACCTCGATCTCCCACCACCACTCATGATCGACGGACGGATCCGGCCACTCGGATGACCACTGCGGGCCTTCGATCAACCGGGCAAGATCACAAGTGAGCCGGACACGACCGCGACGGGGGTCGGCTTCTTCGCGGCGGTCAGCCCAGCCAGCCGGGTCTGACCAGGCCGGCCTCGTACGCGAACACCACCAGTTGCGCCCGGTCCCGCGCCCCCAGCTTGATCATGGCCCGGCTGACGTGTGTCTTCGCCGTGGCCGGGCTGACGAACAGCTTCGTCGCGATGTCCTCATTGGACAGTCCCGCCCCGACCAGGGCCATCACCTCCCGCTCCCGGTCGGTCAGCACCGCCAGCGACATCGGCGCCAGCGGCGCCCGCGACCGGCTCGCGAACTCCTCGATCAACCGCCGCGTCACCCCCGGCGACAACAGCGCGTCCCCACCCGCGACCGCCCGCACCCCCCGCAGCAGGTCCACCGGCTCGGTGTCCTTCACCAGGAACCCGCTCGCCCCGACCCGCAACGACTCGAACACGTACTCATCCAGGTCGAACGTCGTCAGAATCACGATCTTCACCGCCGCCAGCCGCCCGTCGGCGACGATCCGCCGCGTCGCCTCGAGCCCGTCGAGCACCGGCATCCGGATGTCCATCAGCACCACGTCGGGCAGTGTCTGCACCGCCAGCCGCACCGCCTCCGCCCCGTCCGCGGCCTCCCCGACCACCTCCAGGTCGGCCTGCGCGTCGAGCAGCGCCCGGAACCCGGCCCGCACCAGCGCCTGGTCATCGGCCAGCAGGACCTTGATCACCCTCGCTCCTCCCGCTCCTGAGACCCGCCGCTGCCGCGCACCGGGCGGGGACCGGCCTTGTGCCGGCCGCTGCCGCCCTCGCCCCGGCGCCTTCTCATGACCGCACCACGACCCCGAGCACCCCCGCCCGCCTCGTGGTGGCATCGCCGCGGTGCGGGGTCACGGGCGCTCCTCGCTGAGGGGGATCCTGGCCCGCACCTGGAAACCACCGCCGGGCCGCGGCCCCGCCTCGACCACACCGCCGAACGTGGCCGCCCGGTGCCTCATCCCGGCGATCCCGTTGCCCCCGCCCCGCGCCTGCGCCGGTGCGGCGTCGACGTGGCGTCCGCCGGCACCCGCCTGCGCCGTGCCGCTGCCGGCGGACTCAGGCGAGCCGGCCCCGCCGGCGCCGGGCACGTCGATGGCGGAGCCGCGCCCGCCGGCGCCGGGCACGTCGATGGCGGAGCCGCGCCCGCCGGCACCGGGCACGTCGACGGCGGAGCCGCGCTCACCGGCACTCCCGTCGACGAAACCCACACCGACGTCAGTGGCACCGGCCCGGGCGGCCATCACCACGCCCAGGTCGGCCACCGTGGCAGGCGGATGGGTCGCGGCGCCTGCTGTGGTCGTACCGGCGGCGCGGCCATCGACCGGATCGCCGGCAGTGCCGCCGCCGGACCCCGCCGGGCCCGCGGTGCCGCGGACGTCGTCGGCGCCGGTGGCACGGCCGTCGTCGGTGACGTCGATGGTGAGCTCGCCCGGCGCGTAGCCGACGACGATGGTGGCGGCCGCGCCCGGGCCGGCGTGGCGGCGGACGTTGGTGAGGGCCTCCTGCACGATGCGGAACGCGGCCCGGTCGACCTGCGGCGGCAGCGGACGGGGCGCGCCGCGCGTGTCGACGGTGACGGGCAGGCCGACGGCGCGGGCCTCCTCGACGAGCCGGTCCAGGTCGCGCAGGCCCGGCGTGGGGGTCCGGGGTGCCGCCTCGCCCGGGTTGAGGCCGGCGAGCACGGAGCGGGTCTCGCGCAGCGCCTCGGCGCTGGCGTGCTTGATCGCGGTGAGCGCGACCCTGGCCTGCTCCGGCTGCTCGTCCATGAGGTGCAGACCGACCCCGGCCTGCACGTTGATGAGGGACAGGTGGTGGCCGATGACGTCGTGCAGCTCCCGGGCGATGAGCAGCCGCTCGTCGCTGGCCTGCCGGCGCTCCTGCTCGACCCGGGCCTTCTCCTCCTCGGCGCGGGCCAGCGCCTGCTGCGTGGACCAGTCGCGGGCCAGTTGCGAGTAGCGCAGCGCACGGACCCGGGCCGCCTCACCGAACCCCGCGATGACGAGGCACCACACCCCGATGAGGGCCACCCGTGAGGCCGATTCGTCGCCGCGTACCAGCACCGCGAACACACTGAAGGCGGCGGCCACGGCAGTCCAGGTAAGCCAGCGGTGGCCCGAGGCCAGGGCGGTGAACATGGCGACGATGGCGGCGACGAACCCCGGGCCGTCGGGATAGCCGAGGCTGAAGTAGGCGGCGGTCGGCACCAGCGCGCCGACCAGGGCGACCAGCGGCCACCGCTCGCGCACCAGCAGGGCGAGCGGCCCGGCGAGCAGCAGCAGGTAGCCGGTGCGGTCCAGGACCTCCGCGCCCGTCGTGCCGTAGGCGGCGGCGCGGGTGCCCAGCACCTGCACCAGGGCCATGACGATGACGATCCCGGCGGGGTGCGGGCCGCGCCACCGCCTGCTCTCGTGTCGCTGGATGGACTCCATGCGGTGCGCGAGCCGCGCGGAACGCCGGGCCTCGCGCGCCTCGCGCAGGTCCCGGGTCCAGGGCGGTCGTCGTCTCACACCGCCAAGGTAGTGCAGGGCCAGAAGCTGCGACGTCGCCTTCAGGTCGCGCGGGTCCGTACTCCCTGGGGCGTACACGCGACGCCGGCGTGCGACCCGAGCGGTACACGACGACACGACACGGGTGCGACGCGCGCGGCGCCGGCGGCCGTCAGGCTGGGGAACAACATGGAAGGGGGCCGAGATGGCCGGCGAACGGGTACGAGCATCCGACAAGGAGCGCGAGCAGTACGCCAACATGCTGCGGGCCGGGATGACCGAGGGGCGGCTGACGCTGGAGGAGGGCGAGGAGCGCCTCGCCCAGGTGTACGCGGCGAAGTTCCGTGACGAGCTGTCGCCGCTGACCGCCGACCTGCCCGACGGGGGGCGGCGTGGGCTGTTCGAGCTGCCGGAGACGCAGGCGGAGTTCCTGCGGCAGGGCCGGCGGCACCTGGCCCGGCACGGCGCGTTCGTCGCCGTGGTCGCGGTGGTGCTGACCGGGTTGTGGGCGCTGTCCGGCGCGCACTTCTTCTGGCCGGCGATCCCGCTGTTCTTCCTGGTTCTCAGCGTCTTCCGGCACGCGCGCTGGCGGCGGTGGGCGGCGGCAGGGGGCCCGCCGTGGGCACGCCGGCACTGGGGCCACGGGCCCGGCCACGGACCGTGGGCAGCGGCGTCGGACCGCCAGGGCTGGAGCTGAAGCAACCCGACAGGGCGGCGGCACCGGGCCGCCGAGGGCTGGAGCTGAGGCAACCCAACGGGGCGTCGCCGCGGGCGCGGCGCCCCGCCGATGACGAGAGGCTGGATGGCATGTACCGAACCGAGCTCAAGGGCCGGGTCGCGGTGGTGCTCGGCGGCGCCGACGGGGTCGGCGCCGCGGTGTGCCGGCTGCTCGCCGCCCGCGGCGCCAGGATCGCGGTCATCGGCGACGACGAGAGCGAGCTGCAGGACCTGGTCGACGAGCTGCGGTGGGTGGGTGCCGACGCGATCGGTGTGGTGTCCGGCGGCGTGGATCCGGCGTCGGTCCACGCCGGGGTCCTCGACGAGGTCGGTCCTCCCGATCTGTTGTTCGTTCTGCCGTGTACGACCAGTGCCGGCCTCGACTTCCGCGGGCGGATCGACACCGGGCTGACGGCCACGTTCGAGGCGTTGCAGGCGTTCGTGCCGCGGATGGCCGAGGCACGGGCCGGCGCGGTGGTGACCGTCGCGCCGTTCGGCACGGACGCGGCGACGAGCGCCGTCGGCGGCGGTGTGACCGCGCTCACGCAGCACGTCGCGCGGGAGTACGCGGAGGCGGGCGTACGGGCGAATGTCGTGTCCTGGACACCCGCGGCGGAGCGGGTGGAAGATGTGGCCTTCGCCGCGGTCTACCTGGCCTCCGACGCACCGGCATCGATGACGGCGAGCACCCTCGACGTCGCCGGCACCCATTCACGCCTGTAGCTCCTATGTACGAACGGAAGCCCGCATGGGATAGTCCCGATCATGATGGGCTCCTCGCATGCGCTTTCCGGAGCGGCCGTGTGGTTGGCCGGCTCGCTCGCGCTGGACCAGCTCGCCGACTTCCACCAGACGCCGCTGCAGCTGGCCGTCGGCACGGCGATCTGCGCCGGCGGCGCGCTGCTGCCGGACCTGGACCTGTCCGGGCGGGTCACGACCCGGCAGGGCGGCGCGACGGTGGCGCGGACGTTCGGGGTGCTCACCCTCTTCCTGGCCGAGGTGGTCGAGAAGTTCTCCCTCGGCGTGTACAAGCTCACCCGCCTCAAGCGCGACCCGCACCGGCGCAACGGGCACCGCACGCTGACGCACACCATCATCTTCAACGTCGGTGTCGGGTACGGCACGCTGGCGCTGTGCAACGCGTACGGCAAGTGGGCCGTCATGGGCGTGCTGTTCTTCGCGTTCGCGATGGCGCTGCGCGGGCTGTTCGAGCGGTGGGCGGAGCGGGCCGGCTGGGTCATCGTCACCTTCGCCGCCGGTGCGGCCGCATACCTGGTGTACGAGCGGCTCCCCGGCGACCGCGGCTACCCGCTGCTCGGCATGGCGGTCGGCGTGGGCGGCCTCATCCATCTCGCCGGCGACATGATCACCCGGCACGGCTGCCCCATCTTCTGGCCGATCCCGACCGGCCGCCGGCTGTGGCGCAACATCGGCCTGCCGGACTCGATGGCCCTGACCGCGGGCGACAAGACCGAGACGGTCGTGCTGCGCATCGTGTTCACCACCGTCGCCATCTTCGCCGGTGCCCTGCTGGTCGCGCCGGTCCTGCTGGAGCGGTTCAACATATCGTTGTGAACGACGACACCGAGGTTCCCGCGTTCTGGCAGGCGCTGGGCCTGCCCGGCCTGTTCGACGTGCACACCCACTTCCTGCCGGAGCGGATGCTGCGCAAGGTGTGGGCGCACTTCGACGCCGGTGGGCCGCTGGTCGGGCGGCCCTGGCCGATCCGCTACCGGGGCTCCGACGAGGAGCGGGCCGGGCACCTGCGGGCCATGGGCGTGCGGCGGTTCACCGCGCTCGCGTACGCACACCGCCCCGCCATGGCCGCCGACCTGAACGCGTGGACCCTCGGCTTCGCGGCCCGGACGCCGGAGTGCGTGCCGAGCGCCACGTTCTTCCCCGAGCCCGGGGTCCTGGACATTGTGGACGCCGCCCTCGCCGCCGGCGCCCGCATCTTCAAGGTGCACCTGCAGGTCGGCGCCTACGACCCGAACGACCCGCTGCTGGAGCCCGTCTGGGGCCGGCTCGCCGAGACGGGCACCCCGGTCGTCGTGCACGCCGGCTCCGGCCCGGTCGCCAACGGGTACACCGGCCCGGGGCCGTTCGGCGAGGTGCTGCGCCGCCACCCGGCGCTGGTCGCGGTCATCGCGCACTTCGGCGCCCCCGAGTACGAGGGCTTCCTCGACCTCGCCGACCGGTACCCGAACGTCAGGCTCGACACGACGATGGTCTTCACCACCTTCTTCCCGGGTTTCCCGCCGGCCCTCCTGCCCCGGGTGAAGGAGCTCGGCCTGGCGGGCCGCGTGCTGCTCGGCAGCGACTACCCCAACATCCCCCATCCGTACGCGCACCAGCTGGACTCCCTGCAGCGCCTCGGCCTCGGCGAGGAATGGCTGCGCGCGGTCTGCTGGGCCAACGCGGCGGGCATGATGGAGCGGTGACGACTTCTTCCTCGAACTCCTGGCACGGCCTGGCTGAGCTGCTGCTCGCGGGGCCGCAGTACCGGCGCAGCGGCACCATCCGGCTCCGGGTCACGCCGGCCGGTTTCGCCACCGTCGCCGCGCCCGAGGTGCAGGCCGAGGCCGACGCCCTCGTCGTCGACGGGCGCCGCATCCCGTACGCGGGGCAGACCTTCGCCGAGCTGGCGGCGGCCGCCGGGCTGGACGCCGGCGCGCCGGAGGGCCTCTACAAGGACGGCTCGGGCGCGGCGGCGGGCGACCCGGTCGTGACCACCGACGCCGGCACCGTCCTGGGCGCCCTCGCGGTCGGCGACGCGGCGCTGCGCCGGTTCGCCCCGGACCAGACGCCGGTGCTGTGGCCGGAGCACTTCGACGTCGGGATCTCCCTCGGCGAGGTGAACTACGGGGTGTCCACGGGCGACTCGGCGGTGCCCGAGCCCTACGCGTACGTGGGGCCCTGGACGCCGCGCTCGGGTGACTTCTGGAACGTGTCGTTCGGGGCCGCACGGCCGTTGCGCGAGCTCGGGGACGCGGCGGCGGTGGCGGCGTTCTTCGCCGAGGGGCGGGCCACCGCCGGCTGACGCGGCCACCGCGCGGCGCTGGCGAACGCGGGGCCGGTCACCGCAGCCACCGCGTGGCCACGGCGGGCGCGGGGCCGGTCACCGCAGCCGCGGCGCGGCGACGGCGAGCGCGGCGACGGTCACCGCCGCTTGATCCACCAGATGATGCCGAACACCACGGCGAAGCTGGCGGCGGCGGTGACGACATACGGGACGGCTCGCCGCACGACCGAGCCGACGCCGCTCACCGCGAGGAGGTCGATCGGCTCGACCTCCTCGCTCGGCTCCACGGACACCGACGACTCCGACAACGCGGTCGGCGCGGACGCGGCGAGGGCCGGCTCCCGCTGGATCGTCTCCGCCACCTGGGCCACCTCCTCGGCAGGAGGAGCGCCGGCGGCGAGCTTGCCGGCCAGGCAGTCGGCGAACTGGCCGATGAGCTTGGCGCTGACGTCGCCGATGAGGCCGCGGCCGAACTGGGCGGCCTTGCCGGTGATGTCCAGGTCGGTGGCGACCTCGACCCTGGTCTGCGCGTCGCCGTCGTCGTGCAGGGACGCGGTCACCCGCGCCGAGGCGGTGCCACCGCCCCGGCTGTCGGCGCCGGAGGCGGTGATCACGACCCGGTGGGCCGCCTCGTCCCGCTCGACGAACCTGCCCTTGCCCTTGAAGGTGAGGCTCACCGGGCCCAGCTTCACCTTGACGGTGCCGGCGAAGTCGTCGCCCTCGAACGAGCTGAGCGCGGCGCCCGGCATGCACGGCGCGATCCGCTCGATGTCCAGCAGCACGTCCCAGGCCTGCGACACCGGGACGGGCACGGTGAAACTGTGTTCCAGCAGCACGGTCGTCAGACCCCCAGCGCTCGGCGGCACGGCCCGCCAGGCGACCCGGGCCACGCTCCGACCATAGTCCCGTCCCGCCGCGCCGCGCAGCACGGTCACCCCGAAACCCGCGACCAGGCCTGTGCGCGCGCACACAATTGACCCGTGGCCGCCCTGACCCGCCGCCGTGCCAGCACCGGCGGGGCGGACGGAGGGCCGTCCGGCGAACCGGACGGCCCCGAACGGACGGGCTCAGATGCCCAGGGCCTTGCACACCGCCCTGGCGGTGAGGACGCGGGCCAGGTCGCGGCGGTAGTCCGCGGAGGCGGTGAGGTCGTCGACCGGTGACGTGCCCGACGACACGGACACGCAGGCCGCCGCGACGGCCTCCGGGGTGGCCGGCGAACCGGTCAGCGCCGCCTCGACCTCCACCGACCGGTGCGGCACCGGGCCCATGTTGCTCAGCGCGACCCTGGCGCCGGAGATGGTGCCGTTGGAGCGCGACACCGCCACGGCCACCCCGACGATCGCCCAGGCCTGCGCCATGCGGTGGAACTTCTCGTAGTGGGTCGACCAGCCGTCCGCGCCCGCCAGCCGCACCTCGACGAGGACCTCGTCGACGGCGAGCGCCGTGGTGAACAGGTCCACCGAGAAGTCGGCGGCGCTCACCTCGCGCCGCCCGGACGGACCCTGCACGACGTAGGTCGCGTCCAGCGCGGCGGCGACCGCGGGCAGGTCGGCGGCCGGGTCGGCGTGCGCGAGCGAGCCGCCGAGCGTCCCGCGGTGGCGCACCTGGCGGTCCCCGACGGTGGCGGCAGCCGCGGCGAGCAGCGGGGCGTGCCGCCGTACCAGATCCGAGGAGGCCACCTCGGCGTGCGTGGTCATCGCGCCGACGACGAGGGTGTCGCCGTCGAGCCGCACGCCGCTGAGGCCGGGCACGCCGGCGAGGTCGACCAGCAGCGTCGGCGCGGCGAGCCGCAGCCGCAGGACCGGCAGCAGCGACTGGCCGCCGGCGAGGACCTTCGCCTCGTCCGCCGCGCCGAGCGCGGCCACCGCCTCCTCCACTGTGGATGGTCTGACGTAGTCGAACGCCACGGGGATCACGACGCACCTCCGCGCTTGATCGCCCGCCACACCCGCTCGGGCGTGCAGGGCATGAGGATGTCGTCGACGCCGTACGGGCGCAGCGCGTCGACGATCGCGTTGACGACGGCCGGGGTGGAGGCGATGGCGCCGGCCTCCCCGACGCCCTTGACGCCCAGCGGGTTGGAGGTCGCGGGGGTCTCCGTGCGGTCGGTGACGAACTGCGGCAGGTCGGCGGCGCTGGGGATCGTGTACTCGACGAACGACCCGGTCAGCAGGGTGCCGGAGTCGTCGTACACCGCCTGCTCGTGCAGGGCCTGCGCGATGCCCTGCGCGACGCCGCCGTGCACCTGGCCCTCGACGATGAGCGGGTTGACGACCTTGCCCACGTCGTCCACGGCGACGTACCGGTGGATGCCGACGTGGCCGGTCTGCGTGTCGACGAGCGTCGCGCACAGGTGCGTGCCGTGCGGGAACGAGAACGTCTGCGGGTCGAACGTGGCGTCCGCGTCCAGGGTGGCCTCGACGCCGTCGGGCAGGTCGTGCGCGGCGAACACCGCGAACGCCGTGTCCGCGAGCGTCTTGCTGGCGTCGGGGGTGCCGCGCACGCGGAACGCCCCGCCGGTGAACTCGATGTCGTCGGGGCTGCATTCCAGCATGTGCGCGGCGACGACGCGGGCCTTGTCGCGCACCTTGCGGCACGCCTCGACCAGCGCGACCCCGCCGACGGCGAGGGAGCGGGACCCGTACGTGTCCAGGCCTTTGTGCGACGTGCGGGTGTCGCCGTGCAGGACCTCGACGTCCTCGAAGGCGACGCCGAGCTCGTCGGCGACGATCTGGCTCCACGCCGTCACGTGGCCCTGCCCGTGCGGGCTGGTGCCGGTGACCACCTCGACCTTGCCGGTCGGCAGGACCCGGACGGACGCGGTCTCCCAGCCGCCGGCGGCGTACCGCAGCGCGCCCAGGAGCCGCGACGGCGCCAGGCCGCACATCTCGGTGTAGGTGGACACGCCGATGCCGAGCTGCACGGGATCACCGCTGTCCCGGCGGCGCTGCTGCTCCGCGCGCAGCCCTGCGTAGTCGAACAGGTCGAGGGCCTTGTCGGTGGCGGCGTCGTAGTCGCCGGAGTCGTACACCAGCCCGGCGACGGTGGTGAACGGGAACTCCTCCGCCTTGATCCAGTTCTTGCGGCGCAGCTCGACGGGGTCGACGCCGAGCTCGGCGGCGAGGTCGTCCATGGCGCGTTCGATCGCGTACGTCGCCTCGGGCCGGCCCGCGCCGCGGTAGGCGTCGGTGATGGTGGTGTTGGTGAACACGCCGGTGCACTCGAAGCGGTACGCGGGCACCTTGTAGATCGAGTTGAACATGAACGCGCCGAGGACCGGCACGCCCGGGCCGACCAGGCCGAGGTAGGCGCCCATGTTGGCGATGAGCTTCACGTCGACGCCGGTCAGCGTGCCGTCGCGGGTCGCGGTGAGCGTGATGTCCTGGATCTGGTCGCGCCCGTGGTGCGCCGACAGCATCGAGTCGCCGCGGGTCTCGGTGTACTTGACCGGTTTCTGCACGCGCCTGGCGGCGAAGAACGCGATCATCTCCTCCGGGGTGACCTGCAGCTTCCCGCCGAACCCGCCGCCGACGTCCGGCGCGATGACCCGGATCTTGTGCTCGGGCACGCCGGTGAGCAGCGCGTAGAACACCCGCAGGATGTGCGGGATCTGCGTCGCCGACCAGATGGTGTACTCCCCCATCCCCGGGTCGACGACGACGCTGCGCGGCTCCATGAACGCGGGGATGAGCCGCTGCTGGATGTACCGGCGGTGCAGCGTCACCTCGGCGGACGCGGCCGCGTCGGCGACGTCGGTGCCGGTGCCGGCCTGCGCGGAGTCGAAGACCCAGGTGTACGAGCGGTTCGTGCCCTTGTCGGGGTGGACCAGCCCCTCGTCGCGTGCCGCGGCCGCCAGGTCCAGGACCGGGGCCAGCGGCTCGTACTCGACCTCGATCGCCTCGAGCGCGTCGACGGCGCTGTCGCGGTCGCGGGCCACGACGACCGCCACCGCCTCGCCGTGGTGGCGCACGAACCCGTCGGCGAGCGGCGGGCGGACCGGATGGACGATGTCCTCGGTGACCGGCCACGCGCACGGCAGGCTGCCCTGGACGTCTGCGACGTCGGCCCCGCTGAACGCGTCGATGACGCCGGGTTGCCGCAGCGCCGGCCGGACGTCGACGGACACGATGCGGGCGCTGGCGTGCGGGCTGCGCAGGATCGCCAGGTGCAGCATCCCCGGCAGCACGACGTTGTCGGTCCACCGGGTCCGGCCGGTGATGAGCCGCGCGTCCTCCTTGCGCCGGCGCGCCGCGCCGACCTCGCCGGCGGCGGCCTCGGGCTCGATGACCGCGGTCATGACGTCACCTCCGCTACGCTCCGGCGCCGCCCTGACCTCGAGACTGCGCCCATGATGCCCAGCCCTCCGCTGCGCTCCGGGCCGGTCATACCGTCGCCTCCTTGGGCAGGGCGGCCTCGGCGGACGCCTGCAGGGCCGTTGCCGCCGACTGCACCGCGCGGATGATGTTCTGGTACCCCGTGCAGCGGCACAGGTTGCCGGACAGGCCCTCACGGATCTCGGCCTCGGTCGGGGCAGGGTTGTCCCGCAGGAGGTCGACCGCGGACAGGATCATCCCGGGGGTACAGAAGCCGCACTGCAGGGCGTGCAGCTCGTGGAACGCCTGTTGCACGGCGTGCAGGGAACCGTCCGGACCGGCGAGGCCCTCGATCGTGGTGACGGCGGTGCCGTCGGCCTGCACCGCCAGCACGGAGCAGCTCTTGACGGAGTGCTGCTCGCCGTCGGCGCTGCCCATGAGGACGGTGCACGAGCCGCAGTTGCTGGTGTCGCAGCCGACGACCGTGCCGATCTTGCCGAGACGTTCTCGAAGATGATGGACCAGCAGCGTCCGGGGCTCGACGTCGTCAACGTAGCGACTGCCGTCGACGTCGACGCTCACCCGGACTCGATGGGAAGAGGACACGATTGCCTCCCGCGGGGACGTGCCGAAACGGCCCGTCGCGCGGCGGACGCACCCGGGCCACTGCCTGATCAGCAGAACCCAGAAGCGGTGATAAACGCAACCCTCCGCGGGTCTTGACTTCCACGAATCTGGACCTTGACAAAGCGGCGGGGCACGGCCCGCGCGAACTGTCGTATCCCGGACTCGCCCTCGATTGTCGCTCGGCGGCGATGTGGGCGAGGATCGACGGATCAATCCCCACGGTGCGGCGCGGCACGAGCTGGAGGCGTTCCTCACGCTGGCTGAGGAACTGCACTTCGGCCGGACGGCCGCGCGCCTGCACGTGACGACGGCGCGGATCAGCCAGACGATCCGGTCCCTGGAGCTGCGGGTCGGGGCGCGGTTGTTCGCGCGGACGAGCCGCCGGGTCTCCCTGTCGCCGGTCGGGCAGCAGCTGCTCGACGAGCTGCGCAGAAGCCGCGATCAGCACCCCGACTGCCAGGCGCCGTAGACCCCGGCCGGCGGTTCAGACCGCCCGGTGCTCGGCCACGTCGTGGTGGATGCGGCCGACCGTGGTGGTGAGGCGGGCGCCGCCACCGCCCCAACGCCCGGCGATGATCTCCGCGGCGATGCTGACCGCGGTCTCCTCCGGGGTGCGCGCGCCGAGGTCGAGGCCGATCGGCGACGACAGCCTGGCCAGCTCCTGCTCGGTCATCCCGGCCTCGCGGAGGCGGGCGAGGCGGTCGTCGTGGGTCCGGCGGGAGCCCATGGCGCCGACGTACGCGAGGTCCTCCCGCAGCGCGACCTGCAGCACCGGCACGTCAAACTTCGGGTCGTGGGTGAGCACGCACACCACGGTGCGGGGGTCGACCCGGCCGGCGTCGAGCTCCGCGCGCAGGTACCGGTGCGGCCAGTCCACGACGACCTCGTCGGCGCCCGGGAAGCGCTTCGTGGTGGCGAAGACGGGCCGGGCGTCGCAGACGGTGACGTGGTAGCCGAGGAACTCGCCGATGCGGGCCACGGACGCGGCGAAGTCGATCGCGCCGAAGACGATCATCCGGGCCGGCGGGGCGTAGGAGGCGACGAACAGCGTGAGGCCCTCGCCGCGCCGCTCGCCGTCCAGGCCGTAGTGCAGGGTGTCGGTCCGCCCCGCGGCGAGCAGCCCCCTGGCGTCATCGGCGGCGGCAGCGTCAAGGCGTTCGGACCCTAGCGAGCCCGACACGCCGGAAGGCCACACCACCATCCGCCGGCCGATCCGCTCCGGCGGGCCCTCGACCACCGACACCACCGACACCGGGTCCCGCGAGGTGATCGCCGCCGCCACCGCGTCCAGCTCCGGGAACGTGTCCCGCGACACCGGCTCGACCAGCAGCTCGATGATCCCGCCGCAGGTCAGCCCGACCGCGAACGCGTCGTCGTCGCTGACGCCGTACCGCTGCACGACCGGTACACCGGACTCGACGACCTCCTGGGAGAGCTCATAGACGGCACCCTCCACGCAGCCGCCGGAGACGCTGCCGACGGCGGTGCCGTCCGGGCCGACGAGCATGGTGGCCCCCGCGGGGCGCGGCGAGCTGCGCCAGGTCCGCACGACGGTGGCCATGCCGACGGTACGGCCGGACTCCCACCAGCCGAGCAGATCGCTGAGAACCTCACGCACGGCGGACCTCCTCAAGGACGGCGTGTAGCGCCGCCACCGTATGCCCCGCCACGAGCGCGTCGACATGCGGGAGCACCGCGGCGAGGCCACCGGCGGTGGGGGCGAAGCCGGGGCGCCCCGCGTGCGGGCTGACCCAGACGGTCCGCGCGGCGAGGCGGTGCAGGTGGGCGACGGTGGCGCCGAGCCGGGCGGGGTCCGCGGACTCCCAGCCGTCGCTGAAGACCACGACCGCGGCGCGGCGGGCCACGCCCCGGTGACCGTCGCGGCGGACGAACGCGGCGACGCCGTCGGCGAGGCGGGTGCCGCCGCGCCAGTCGGGGATGAGCCGGCCCGCCTCCCGCAGCGCCGCCTCCACGTCGCGGATCCGCAGCGCCGGGGTGAGCCGGGTGAGCTGGGTGCCGAGCGAGTACGTCTCGGTCCAGCGTGGACGGTGCCGGGTGAAGGCGTGGGCGAGGCGGAGCAGGGCGTCGGCGTACGGTGACATCGACCCGGACACGTCGATCAGCAGCACCAGGCGGCGCGGGCGGGGCGAGCGCACCTGGTGCAGCAGCGGCCGGGGCTCCCCGCCGGCCCGCAGCATCGCCCGGACGCTGCGCCGGCGGTCGACGCCGCCGTGGCCGGCGGGGCGGTGCCGGCGGCCGGGGCGGGTGATGTCGGCGGTGGCGACCCGGGCGAGCAGCGCGGCGGCCTCGGCGCGTTCGGCGTCCGACAGGGTGGCGATGTCCCGGTGGCGCAGGACCTCGGTCGCCGCGGCCTGCACCGACAGCGCCGGGTCCTGGTCGGCGGTGGCCGCGGACGGCGGCATGGTGGCCCGGAAGAGCGAGCGCTCTGGCAGCCGCCGCACCTGCCAGGACGGGCCGCGGGCGGCGGAGGCGGGCGGCGCGAGGGCGGCGTCGTAGCGGGCGATGTCCTCGGGCGAGCCGCACAGCGTGAGCCGGCCGACCCAGTACGCGTGGGCGACCCCGGCCGCGTCGAGGGCCTCGGCGTACGCCGCGAGCCGGTCCAGCGTCACCGGCAGGCCGGCCGCCCGCAGCTTCCCGGCCAGCTCAACGAGCACCGACGGCACCCGCGGCCAGGGCGATGTCCTCGCGGACCTTGAGCACCACCCCGAGGGTGGCGGCGGCGAGCTCGGCGGTCAGCGTGTCCGCGGACAGCGCGCGCAGCGCCGCGGCCCAGTCGATGGCCTCGGCGACGCCGGGCGGCTTGACCAGGTCGAGGGTCCGCAGGTGGGCGGTGGCCGCGGCGACCTGCGCGGCGAGGCGCTCGTCGAGGCCCGGCAGGCGGCGGTGCAGGATCGCCGTCTCCCGCTCCGGGGTGGGGTGCCCGACCCAGTGGTACAGGCAGCGGCGCTTCAACGCGTCGTGCACCTCGCGGGTACGGTTGCTGGTGACGACGACGACCGGCGGCACGGCGGCGGTGATCCTGCCGAGCTCCGGCACGGTCACGGCGGCGTCGGCGAGGACCTCGAGCAGATATGCCTCGAACTCGTCGTCGGCCCGGTCGACCTCGTCGACGAGCAGCACGCACGGTGCCCGCTCGACCGCCTGCAGCAGCGGCCGGGCGAGCAGGAACCGGCGGTCGTAGAGGTCCGCCTCCAGGTCGGCGGCCGACAGGGTGCCGTGCGCCGCGGTCTCCACCGCGCGCAGGTGCAGGACCTGGCGGGCGAAGTCCCAGTCGTACAGGGCGTGGGAGGCGTCGAGGCCCTCGTAGCACTGCAGGCGGATCAGCTCGAGGCCGGCGGTCTCGGCGAGGGCGGCCGCGAACGCGGTCTTGCCGACGCCGGCGTCGCCCTCCAGGAAGATCGGCCGGTGCAGGCGCAGCGCGAGGAAGCCCGCCATCGCGAGCCCCTCGTCGGCGAGGTAGCCCGCGTCGGCCAGGCCGGCCGCCAGTGCGGCCGGAGACGCGAAGTCCGGCACCGCTCCACTATGCGCGCCCCGGCGCTCCGCGGCTACTGCCCGGGCGGCTACTGCTCCGGCGGCTGCTGCTCGGCGGACTACCGCCCGGTGGCTGCTGCTCGGCGGCTACTGCTCGGGCGGCACGTCCAGGTCGGTGTCGTCGGCGATGTCCTCGCACGGCACCGCCTGGACCAGGTCGGCGTGGGCCGCCAGGTAGGCCCGCGCGCCGACGTCCGCGGTCGCGAGGGTGGCCACGCCGGCCCAGTGGTCCCGTCCGAGGATCACCGGGTGGCCGCGTTTTCCCTGGTACGACGCTGTCACCAGCGACTTCGACCCGCCGTCGGTCGCGGCGAGCAGCCTGGCGACGGCGTCGGGCCCGATGCCGGGCGTGTCGACCAGCAGCACCGCGACCGCGACCGCGTCAGCCTCGCTCTCGGCGTCGGCGACCGCGGCCAGCCCGACCCGCAGCGACGAGCCCATGCCGCTCTTCCAGCCCGGGTTGTCCACCAGCCGCGCGTCGCCCAGCTGCGCCTCGGCGCGCACGCGCGCCGCCTCGGCGCCGAGGACCACCACGATGCGGGTGCAGCCGCCGTCGCGCAGTGTCGCCACAGCGCGCTCGACCAGCAATTGGCCGTCGTCATGGCGCACGAGCGCCTTGGGCCCGCCATATCGGCGGCCGCCACCTGCGGCGAGAACGAGTCCGACGATCGTGCTCAGCGGGAACTCCTCGGGTGCGACACCAGCGCGAGGCTCAGCGTAATACCGTCGGTAGGCTCCTTGCTCATGGCCCTGCACGATCACTGTTCGTATTGCGGTGTCGCCTATGCGTCGGGGGCCCCGTGGCCCCGCCAGTGCGCCTCCTGCGGCGAGACGACCTGGCGCAACCCGGTGCCGGTCGCGGTCGCGCTGCTGCCGGTGGAGACCGACGACGGCCGCGGCCTGGTCCTGGTCCGCCGCGACATCGAGCCGATGCGCGGCGAGCTGGCGCTGCCCGGCGGCTTCCTCGAACTCGGCGAGACCTGGCAGGAGGGCGCGGTCCGGGAGCTGCGCGAGGAGACGACGCTGCTGGCCGACCCCGCCGACGTGCGCCTCTTCGACGTGCAGAGCACCGCCAACGGCAACCTCATCATCTTCGGCGTCCTGCCCCCGCGCCCCCTGTCGGCGATCCCGGCGTCGGTGGCGACCGAGGAGTCACTCGGCTTCGAGATCGGCGTCGGCCCGCAGCAGCTGTGCTTCCCGACCCATACCGACGCGATGGCCCGCTACCTCGCCAGCGCCGACTGGTGACCACCGCCCGCAGCCCGGCAATCGAGCGCCCGGGCCACGACCGGCGCGGCGACCAGGCCGGTGCAGTCCAGGCCGGATGACCCTGCGGTCCGGGTGGGCCGACATACACCACCCGCTGCGGCCCCCTCTGCCGGCTACCCGGTGGATCCCTGGGGTGCTGACCACAGGGATCCACCGGGTAGCAGGAATCCACTGGGTTGCGGGTCCGCTGCCGGCGAACAGTTCGGGGCGCGACCGGCGGGCCGGGTGGCGGTATGGCCGGGGCGGGCCGTACGCCTGCCTGAGCCCGGCGCGGCCGCCCACGCCTACCGTGACGGCCGAGGCGGGCCAGTGCTCCCGCGGCGGCACCCGCCCCTACTTGGCCTCCGCGTAGCAGGTCACCACGGCCACGTCGAGCGGGAACCGCACCGGGGTGTCGGCGAACAGCAGCCGCCTGGCCTCGTCGCCGGCCGTGTGCACCGCGGCGACCACCGCCTCGGCCTCGCCCTCGGGGCAGTGCACCACGAACTCGTCGTGCTGGAAGAACACCAGCTCCGCGGCCAGGCCGGCGAGGTGGGTGCGCAGGCGGGCGAGCACCACGAGGGCCCACTCGGCGGCGGTGCCCTGGATGACGAAGTTGCGGGTGAACCTGCCGCGGGCGCGGCCCCTGGCGCCGCCGCGGGCGTCGACCTCCAGGCCCGGCTCGTCGAACCCTTCGCGCCAGCTGACCGACGAGGGCGGGCAGGTGCGGCCGAGCCAGGTGCGCACGAGCCCGCCGGCCTCGCCGGTGCGGGCGGCCTCCTCGACGAGGTCCCAGGCGGTCGGGTAGAAGCGGCGCAGCGCGGCGAGGGCGGGTGCCGCGTTGCCGCCGGTCTGCCCGTACATGGCGCCGAGGAGGGCGACCTTGGCCTTGGCGCGGTCGCCGTCGAAGGCCTCGGCGGCCAGCGCCGCGTAGAGGTCGCCGGCGGCGCCGGCCCGGGCCAGGCGGTGGTCGGCGGAGACGGCGGCGAGGATGCGCGGCTCGAGCTGGCCGGCGTCGGCGACGACGAAGGTCCAGCCGGGGTCGGCGACGACCGCCTTGCGCACGACCCGCGGGATCTGCAGGGCGCCGCCGCCGCGGGTGGCCCAGCGGCCGGAGACGACCCCGCCGGGAATGTATTCGGCGCGGAACCGGCCGCCGGTGACCCACTGGTCGAGCCAGGACCAGCCGTGCGCGACCCACAGCCGGTAGAGCTCCTTGTACTCCAGCAGGATCGGCACGGCGGGGTGCTCGACGTGCTGCAGCTCCCAGCGGCGGGTGCTGCGCAGCGTGATGCCCTGGCGGGCGAAGGCGCGCAGGACCTCGGCGGGCGAGTCGGGGTGGACGCGGGCGCCGAACGCCTCGTTGAGCCGGGCGTTGAGCTCGACCAGCCGGGCCGGCGGGCCGCCGTCGACCGGGGACGGCGGGCCGAGCAGCTCGCGGAGCAGGGCGTCGTGGACGTCGGCGCGCCAGGGCAGGCCGGCGAACCCCATCTCGCCGGCGACGAGGGCGGCGGCGGACTCGGCGGCGACGAGGGTGCGCATGGCGCCGCCGCCGGGGGCGAGGGACGGCGCGGCGGCGGTGCGGGGGCGCTGCGCGGCGAAGACCCGCAGGACCGCGTCGAGCGGCGGCGGGGGCGCGGCCATGAAGGTCTCGTCGAACAGGGAGTCCTGCGCCTCGCCCGGCGGCAGCGCGGCGCGCGAGGGCGGGTCGGGTGGCACGGGGTCGCCGGTGAGGCGGGCCAGGGCGGCGGCGAGCGAGCGCGGCTGGCCCCAGTGCCCCTCGGCGCCGAGCAGGAGGGCCTCGGCCAGCTCCAGGTCGTGGCAGCGCTCCACGCGCACCCCGGCGGCGAGCAGGCGCGGATAGAGCTCGGCGGTGGACGGCCACAGCCAGCGCGGGCGGTCGCGGGCCTCGATCGCGGCGACCGCCGTGGCGAGGTCGTCGACCCTGCGCTCGGGGCCGAGCACAGCGCCGTCGTCCGCCAGCGGACGCAGCAGACCACCGGCACCTGAGGGCATCACCGCGACGAGCACGACCGCATTACATCGCACACCCCGACAGTTTTCTGGAAACCGTCGGGGGTGCGCGTGCCTGTGGTGGGCTACTTCACTGCTCCGGCGGTGAGGCCGGCCTGGATCTGCCGCTGGAAGATCATGTAGATCACGATCATCGGCAGGATCGAGATGGTCAGCGCCGCGAAGAGGCCGGACCAGTCCGCCTCGTACCCGGCGGCCGTGGAGATGTCCGCGATGCCCTGCGTGAGCACCCACTTGTCCTTCGCGCCGGCCATGAGCACCAGCGGCAGCAGGTACTGCGCCCACTGGCCGATCAGGTTGAAGATCGTGAGGCTGATCAGGCCGGGCTTCGCCATCGGCAGCATCACCGAGAAGAACAGCCTGGTGTGCGACGCCCCGTCGATCGTCGCCGCCTCCGCCACCGAGTTGGGCAGCGAGCGGAAGAACGACGTCAGGAAGAAGATCGTGAAGGGCAGCGAGTACGCGATGTACACCAGGATCAGGCCGGAGTACGTGTTGAGCAGGCCGAAGTTCTTCACCACGAAGAACAGCGGCACGACCGCCAGGAACGGCGGGAAGGCGATGCCGGCCACGAACAGGAAGTAGATGAGGCGGTTGCCCCAGAACCGGTACCGGGCGAGCACGTACGCGGCCATCGAGCTGAGCAGGATCGTGCCGGCGGTGCTGACCGTCACGACCAGCACGCTGTTGAGCACGTACCGCCCGACGTGGGCCTTGGTCCAGGCCCGGCTCCAGTTCTCCCAGCGCAGCTCGGCCGGCAGGGTCCAGGGCGCGGCGAAGATCTCGGTCGTGTTCTTGAACGAGGCGAGGAACACCCAGGCCAGCGGCAGCAGGATGAGCAGCGCCCAGACGGCGAGGAAGATGTGGCCGATGCCGCCGGCGATGTTGAGCTTCTGGCGGGGGCGGGCGGCTTGCGTCACCGCACGCGCGCCCGGCTTGTCGCTGCGCTGACCCGGCGTCTCCCGGCCGATCGTGGTGGTCATGTCCGGCCTCTCAGAACTCGTAGGTTTCGCGACGGGTGACCCGCAGCGTGAACGCCGCGAACACCAGCGACAGCACGCACAGCGCAACACCGTAGGTGGCGGCGTCGCCGTACCGGCTCTGCTGCATGTTGTTGTAGATCTCCAGGCCGAGCACCGTCGTGGCGCCGTCGGGGCCGCCGTTGTCCTGGGCGAGCACCGAGACCAGGGCGAAGGCGTCGAAGGCCAGGATGCCCAGGTAGACCCACGCGGTCTGGATCGTCTCCCACAGCAGCGGCAGCGTGATCCGGAAGAACAGGCTCACCTTGCTGGCGCCGTCGAGCTCGGCGGCCTCGTAGATCTCCCCCGGGACATTGGCCATGCCGGCGGAGAAGAGCACCACGTAGAAGCCGACCGCCTGCCACACCAGCACCGCGATGAGCGACGGCAGGGCCAGGTTCTTCTCGATCAGGAACCCGATGGGCTCGGACAGTCCAGCCTTGAGCAGGACGCCGTTGATGAGGCCCGACTCGTTGGGCCGGTACACCGTCGCGAACAGCACGGCGACGACCGGCATGGCAAGGACCTGGGGGAGGAAGAACACCACCCGGTAGAAACTCGACCCCCAGACCCCCGACGTCTTGCCACCCCTGCCTTTGCCTCCCACGTTCAAGAGGAAGGCAAAGAGCAGGGCGAATGCGATCGTGGCCAGCGGCAGGGTGACGAGCATGATTGCGTGATGCTCCAGGGCCTGCCAGAACCGGTCGGCGTGGAACATCCGATCGTAGTTCTCCAGCCCCACCCAGCGCTTCTTCGTGAAGCCGCGCCATTGGTAGAAGGACAGCTGGACCGTCTGGAAGTACGGCGAAAGAACGAAGATCGAGTACAGCGTTACCGGCGCAACCAAGAACCCCAAAATGAAGGGGAGTCTCCCATGCCGCATGATCAGGCTCCGATCAGCGCTTGAACTTGGTGATCGACGAGTCCTTCTTGATCTCGTCGGCCTTCTTCTGGATACGCTCGACGAACGCGTCGGCCTTGATGCGACCGAACATCAGCTCGTTGGTGGCGGTGCGGGCCTCCTTGTCGAGGTCCTTGTACCAGCCGTCGAAGAACAGGTTGAAGACCTCCTGGCCGGCCGCCTTCAGCGCGTCCTGCGACGACTGCGTGCCGGGGGTGAAGGTCAGGCCCTCGGTGCTGCCCAGGACAACGGTAGGCGCCTTGACGACCTCGGTGAAGCCCTTGCCGCCGGCCTTCGACAGCATCTGGCGCATGTACTCCAGGCCGCCCTTGGGGTTCTTGCTCTTCGCCAGGACCATGTAGCCCTCGCCGGCGGTCGCGCGCAGCGCCGTCGACTTGAGCTTGTCCGAGCTGGTGATGCTCGGGGTGGTCATCATCTGGTACTTGAAGTCGGCCGGTGTGTCCTTCTTCTGCTCGTTCTCCAGCCAGTCACCGGACGGGTACATCGCCAGCTGGTACTGGTTCTGCTTGAGCTGGACGTCGGTGTGCTTGAGACCCTCGGCGCCCTGCAGGTTGTACTTGGCACCGATCTCGGCCCACGCCTCGGCGGCCTGCTTGACCGCGTCGACCTTCCAGGCACCGTCCTCAAGGTTGTCGATGTTCTTGAGGATGTCCGCGCCACCGATCTTCGCGGCGCTGGTGAGGATGACGTTCCACTGGTAGTACGCGGCGTTGGCACCGGCGTAGGCGTACGGCGCGATGCCCTTGGCCTTGATCTTGTCGCAGAGCGCGGTGAACTCGCTCCACGTCTTCGGCGCGGTCCAGCCGTTGTCGGCGAAGAGCTTGCCGGAGTACCAGATGCCGAACACGGTCGAGACGTAGTACAGGACGTACGGCTTGCCGTTGAACGAGCCGGTGTCCACCGTGCCGGGGACCAGCGTGTCGCGGACCTTCTTGCTCGGGTCGTCGACCGACGGCGCGTCGAAGAGGGCGGTCAGGTCCTGCAGCTGGCCGTCGGCGACGAGCGCGCCGAAGTCCAGCGACTTCTCACCGGAGTTGTTGACGAACTCCGGCGCGTTGCCGCCCGCGATCAGGGGCTGCACCAGGGTGGAGATGGCCTGGCTGGACTGGTGCTTGACCTCAGACTTCGGGTGCGCCTTCTTGTACAGCGGCTCGTGCACCTCGGTGGCGTACTTGTCGCCGTAGCCACCGTTGAAGATGACGACGTTGATCGGCTGGTCCTCGGGGGCGCCCAGCGGGTTGGTCGCGGAGACGGCGCCGGTGTTGCTGGCGCCCGGCTCCTCGTCGCTGCCGCTGTCGGCACACGCGGCGAGGAAGCCCGCCGCGGGGGTGGCGACGAGGCCGGCGACGGCTGCGCGCTGGAGGACGGTCCGCCGCGAGAGCGCGATTGGCTGCGACGGGGACTCGGGGGTAACGGACATGATCTGTCTCCTCGGTTCGGGTCAGGCGGTTCGCCGGACACGTCCGGCGTACCGCGACTCGAGGGTGTGGTTGTGCTCGTCCCCGCCGGGGACGTTTGCGGACAGGTAGACGGGAGCCACCTCGCCCGCAGCCTCGATGCGTCGCACGACCTCGGCGACCACCAGCTGCGCCATGAGCGCGTTGGTGACCGAAGAGACCGGGCAGACCGCGCCGCCGCTTTCCAGCGACAGCAGTGCGTCGCCGTACGGCGCGCCGTTGTCCAGCACGACGTCGGCAATATCGGCGAGCCGCTTGCCCGACGGGTGCCTGGGGGACACCCGCTCGGTGTGCTCGACCGACGTGATGGCGATCAACTTGTGTCCGCGCTGCTTGATCAGCAGCGCCATCTCGACGATCCCCCCGTTGATCCCCGACTGTGAGGCCATCACGAACACGTCCTCGGGACGCGGCGCGGCGATCTCGTACAGCTGGGCGGCGATCCGGGGGTCGCGTTCCAGCTTCTCGTCCTCGAGGATCTGGGGGTCCTGGCCGCCGTAGACGACCAGGTCCCGCAGGAGGATCTTGTTCGTCGGCACGAGCCCGCCGGCGCGGCCGGCGAAGTCCACCGCCACCGCCTCGGAGTGCCCGGTGCCGAACGCCTGGAGGAGGCCACCGGCGCGCAGCGCGGTGACGATGTGGTCGGCCGCCTGGTTGACGTTGTCGACCTCGGTGGTGGCGATCCGGTCGATGAGGATCTGGATCGCGGATACGTAGCCGTGCGCGGTGACGCTCATGCCGCCGCCTCGCTTCGCTCACCGGCGGCACGAGGCTCCGCAATGGACTGCAACATGATTCGCTCGCTTCGCTCGCTCATGCGGATGCCTCTTTTCCACTGGCCGACCGGTGACCGGCGACCGCCTGCGCGGTGACGCTGAATGCCGCGTGCGCGCGTTCGTGCGTGCGCTGCGCCACCGCGATGTACAGCAGGTCCAGCACCACCAGCTGCGGGTGCCGGGCGGAGAGGGCATCGGGCCGGAAGGTCGTCGCCTGCGTCGCGGTCAGCATGACGATGTCGGCGACCTCGGCCAGGGGCGAGCGAGGGAAGCTGGTCAGCGCGATCGTGGTCGCGCCCCGGCTGCTCGCCTCGGCGATCATCTCGATGGTTTCCCGGGTCTGGCCGCTGTGCGAGACACCCAGCGCCACGTCGCCGGGCTTCAGCAGCGCGGCGCTGGCCAGACCGTTGTGCACGTCGGCCCAGGCCCACGCGGCGATGCCGATGCGGTGCAGGCAGAACTGCATCTCGCCACCGACCAGGGCGCTGCCGCTGGCGCCGTAGATGTCGACCCGGTCGGCCCGGGCGATCGCCTCCGCGGCCCGCTCAACCTCGGTGAGGTCCAGCAGCGAGGCGGTGTCGTGCATCGCCTGGGTGTCGGCGGCCATGATCTGGCCGAGGACACGCTGCAGGGGGTCGGTCGGCTGGATCTCGCGGCCGATGTCCATCGTCCAGCCGCCGGTCCGCGAGGCGCGGCCGGTCTCGCCGGCGATGGCGAGGCGCAGCTCGGCGTAGCCGACGAAGCCCAGCGCCCGGCAGAAGCGGGTCACGGTCGCCGGCGAGGTGCCACTGCGCTCGGCGAGCTCGACGATCGTCGAGCGGGCCGCCGCGGCGGGGTCGGCGAGGATGAGCTCGGCGACCCGCTGCAGGGCGCCGGTGAGCTCGGGCAGCTGCGCCCGGACCTTCGCCAGGACGCTGTCGCCGGTGCCCATGGCCGGGAAACCGTCCATGGGAGCGGACAGGGGGCCGGACTTGGCGCCCGCCGGGATCGACGACACGGGCGAGGCACTGACAGCGGTGGGCACCGCCGTCGTGAGTTCCTCGCGAGGTGTCATGTCGATCCTTTTCAGCAAAGTTCCTTAACTGTTAGTGGTAAAAGTTCTTACTGAGGGGCCCTTCTTGTCAAGGAGTTGGGTGAAGTTTTCAAACTGTTACCAAAGAAGTGGATCTTAAAGCGAGCTAAAGGTGCAGCTCATGGCCGTTGGACACATGTCGGCAACACGGTGCGGAGCGGCGGTACGACCGCCCAAGAAGACCAGACGTGACCGGGCGATCGTCAGGGCCGGCCACAGATATAGCCCGTTTTGTTACATGCGGGGAGGCCGAGACGATCGGCCGTTTTCATGAAGAAGGGCCGAACAGACCCTTCGGTCCGTTCGGCCCTTTCAGCCGTATATGTACGAGTGTCAGCCGGAAGCGCTCCCAACGGCCGTCAGCGCTTTGGTCAAAATTTCCAGACCTTCCCGCGCTTCGGCCTCGCTGAGGTTGAGCGGCGGCCCCATCCGGATCGTGGTGCCGTACAGGCCGCCCTTGCCGACCAGCAGCCCGTCGCGCTTGCACGCCTCGAACACCGCGTTGGTCGTGGCCACGTCGACCAGCTCGACGCCGAGCATCAGGCCCTTGCCACGCACCTCGACCACGACCGGCGAGTCGACCGCGCGCAGCCCGTCGAGCAGGATGCCGCCGACGCGGGCCGCGTTGGCCTGCAGGTCGTGCGCCACGATGTAGTCCAGCACCGCGTTGCCGGCGGCGGTGGCGACCGGATTGCCGCCGAAGGTGGAGAACGAGATGCCCTGTACCGACTCCATCACCTCGGCCCGGCCGACCACCCCGGCCAGGGCGAAGCCGTTGCCGATACCCTTGGCGAAGGTCAGCAGGTCGGGTGTCACGCCGTGCGCCTGGTACCCCCAGAAGTGCTCGCCCGTGCGCCCCCAGCCGGTCTGCACCTCGTCGGAGACCAGCAGGATGCCGTGCTCGTCGAGGACCTCCTTCCAGACCCGCAGGAGCCCGTCGGGGCCGCTGGTGAAGCCGCCGACGCCCTGGATCGGCTCGGCGATCAGGCACGCGACGGGGCCGGCGGTCGTCGTGGCGAGGACCTCGCGCAGGTCCTCGGCGGCGGCGCGCAGGTAGTCCTCGTCCGACAGGCCCTTGAGCACGCCCCGCAGCCGGTCGCCGGAGTGCAGGTAGCTGACGTTGAACGGGCTGAGCGGCGACGCGGACCAGGCCCGGTTGCCGGTCACGCCGATCGTCGCGGCGGTGCGGCCGTGGTAGCTGTTGCGCACCGCGAGGACCGTGCTGCTGTGCCGGGCGTTGGTCGCCAGTTGCAGCGCGGCCTCGTTGGCCTCGGTGCCGGAGTTGGTGAAGAACACCCGCGCGTCGGGGATGCCCGACAGCCGCGCGATCTTCTCCGCGAGCTCGACCTGCTGGCGGATCAGGTACAGCGTCGAGGTGTGCACGATGCCGGTCCGCAGCTGCCGCTCGACGGCCTCGCGGACGTCCGGGACGTCGTAGCCGAGGGAGTTGGTGAGCACCCCGCCGAAGAAGTCGAGATAGCTCCTGCCGTTACTGTCCGTGACTCGCGCACCCTTACCGGTGACGAGCTCGATCGGCTCGGCGTAGTAGATCGGCATCCAGGAGGGCATGACACCCCGGTGCCGGCTGAGTAGGTCGTCCATGCGATCCATTCTCGCGCTGGCGTTTTCACGCTGCTTCGATATGCTGTCCGGCGATGTTGACGGCGCCGCGACGGATCCTCACGTTCCTGGCCACCACACTCATGCTGGTGGTCGTGTTCGCCGACCCCGCCCGCGCGGAGCCGGGCGAGGACGGTGGCACCAACCTCACTGTCCGTCAAGCTCTGGACAAGGCGCTCGGCGAGTACAACGACGCCAAGGGCCGCCTCGACAAGTCCACGGCCGACCAGGCCGCGATCGAGGCCGAGCTGGTCAAGACGCAGGCCCGGCTGGCGGAGCTGGAGGTGGCGGCCGGCTCGGTCGCCAGCGCCGCGTACCGTGGCCGCCGGGTCAGCCTCGTCAACGTCATGATCGGCAGCAACAACCCTCAAGAGCTGCTGCACGACATGTCGACGATCGAATACATGGTCTCCCGCGACGACAGGGCCCTGCGCGAGCTGGCCGAGACGCGCGGGAAGCTGGAGCAGCAGAAGGCGGACATCGCCGCGGCGATCGCCAACCAGCAGGCCCAGCTGAAGATCATGGAGGCGAACAAGAAGGCCGCCGAGGACGCCCTGCGCAAGGCCGGCGGCGGTGGGGCGGTGGGCAGCTCACCGAGCGGTGGCCGGGTCACCACCAAGCCGGTCGCGCGCAACTCCGACGGGTCCTTCCCGAAGGAAGGCTGCACGATCAACGACCCGACGCCGGCCGACGGCTGCATCTCGCCGCGCATGCTCAACGCCTACAACGAGGCGAGGCTGGCCGGCTTCACCCGGTACACCTCCTGCTTCCGCAGCGGCGGGGGTGGCGACCATCCGCTCGGCAAGGCCTGCGACTTCTCCGCGAACACCAGCGGCTTCGTCAATGCGAACGCGAGCGGCGGCGACAAGGCCTACGGCGACAACCTCGCCGCGTGGTGCGTGGCCAACGCGAAGAACCTCGGCGTCAAGTACGTCATCTGGTACCGGCAGATCTGGCAGCCCAGCAGCGGCTGGCGGAGCTACAGCGGCAGCGGCGGGCCGGCCGCCACGCACACCAACCACGTCCACCTGTCGATGCAGTGAGCCAGCCACGCTGATCAGTCCCTGAGAGCGTCCAGGGCCAGCAGCGCGACGTGCAGCGACAGGCAGACCCGCACCGAGTCCAGGTCCGCGCCCAGCACCTTTCGGATGCGGGCGAGCCGCTCGTAGAACGCCGGCCGCGACAGGTGGCTGTGCTCCGCCGCCGCCGACTTGTTCCGCCCGCACTCCAGGTAGATCCGCAGCACCCCGAGCAGTTGCTCGCGCGGGTGCCGGGCGTCGTGCGCGAGCAGCGGGCCGAGCTCCTGCTCCACGAACGTCTGCAGCCGCGGCTCGTCGCGCAGCATGTGCAGCAGGCCGGGCAGCCCGACGTCGGCGAGCCGGACCACCTCTCCCGGCCCTGACGCGGCGTGCCGGACCGACATCGCGACCTGGCTCGCCTCCAGCAGCGACCGGCGCGCCTCCTTCGGCGTCGCCACCCCCTCGCCCGCCGCGACGACCACGTCACCGTCGGCGATGGCCCGGACCCGCACCGCGAGGCGCTGCAGCGCGTCGGGCTCCTCCTCGACGCTGCGCAGCGCGAGCAGGACCCCGGCGAGGTCACCGTCGAGCGCACCGGCCAGCCCGGTCAGCGCCGCCTCCCGCAGCGCCCGCGCCGCCGTCTCCGCCCGGGCGGGCCGGATCACCACCCCGACGAGGTGCCGGCGTTCCAGCGGCACGCCCAGCGCCCGCGCCCGCACGACCACGTCGTCGACCGGTCCGGTGTGCCGCAGCAGCGCCGTGAGCAGCGCGGTCTGGGTCTGCTGCTCGACGTCGTCGCGCCGGGTCAGCCGCGCCAGGGCCAGCGTCGACGCGGCCCGCTCGATGAGGATCACGTACCGCGCCGTGGGCGCCGCCGCCGGCAGCCGGATCAGCAGCCGCCCCCAGTCCTGCCCGCGCGCCCCGACCACGGTGACGAGCCAGCCGGCCTCCGCGTCGTGCCCGGTGCGCCCGGGCGGCTGGACCGCCCGCGAGTGCGCCTCCCAGTTCGCCAGCAGCAGCTCCGCCGAGCCGCCCGCCGCATCGTAGGCGAGAACCTGCCGCGACAGGTTCTCCAGGACCACCGGCGCCCCGGCCAGCGCCGCGGTCTGCGCCACCACCTCCGCCGGCGCCGCGCCCTCCACCGACAGGTCCGTGAACCGCTGGTGGATCTCCGCGGTCGCCCGCAGCTCGGCCAGCTGCGCGTCCACGATCATCCCGTGCACCGCCTGCGTGATCAGCACGAACGGGGTGCCCCGGTGCAGCTCGACCAGCGGGAACCCGAGCTCTTCCGCGGTGCGTGCCATCACCGCCGGCAACCGCTGCGAATACCGCCGCCCCATCTCGACGGCCAGGCCGCAGGCCCCGACGTCGGCGAGGTCGGTGATGAACCGCCGCAGCCCCGCGTCGTCGGGTGGCAGCCCGATCCCGGTGATCAGGATCAGCTCACCGCCGCGCAGCAGGCTCGCGATGTCGGGCACCTCGGAGCTGTGCACCCACCGGACGGCCTGATCGAGGCCGCGCTCCCCCGCCACGACCCGCGGCGCACCGTTGCGCACCGGGTCGAGGTCGAGCACTTCACGGACCGACGGGAACATCAGCGCGGATGCTACAGCGCTCCCGCGCCGCCACCACCCGCACGACGACCGGCGACCCGGCACCCGTCCCGCTGACTCAAGCGTGGAGCCGCTCCCCGCAACCGGTCGAAGAACTGCTGCTCATCGGACCAGACCGGGACGTTCCCTGCTCAGACCGGCATGCGTCGGCGCCTGGCTCCGCCGGCAGGAACAGACCCGCGAGCGGGACGCTCCGCAGAGGCCGGCCCACGCGCCATCGACGCCTACCGGATCCGGCTCGCCGCGCCCACCACGAGCCGGACACCGGTAGGTGTCCGGCATGGAACCGGAAGCCTTCGGCGGAAGACTGGCGGCGACAGGCCAGGTCGACCGGGCCCGCCAGGAGACGGTCCGGGCGAATCCGGCCAATGGCCTCCCCACAACACAGTCCGAGGTGCACGAAACCGTGTCGGTACCCATCGCGCGCAGCGGCAGATCCGCCGACGCCGAATACCCGGTGGTCGGCTCGACGAGCCTGCTGCCGGCCACCCGGCGATGGCTGATCCTCCCGCCCAAGCGCAGTCTCGACGACCTTCCGCCGCGCCCCGCCGGCTCGGTCCTCGTCTTCCAGGCGGACGGACGCTACGTCGTCGCGCCGAGAGGCACCGCCATGCTGAGGTCCGCCGAAGCCGTCCATGCGGAGGCTGCCGTCGTGATCTCGACCCGCCAGGAGACGGTGGCCGCCGTCGTTCCGCTGCCATCGACGTCACGTGACTGCGTGGTGCTGGAGGTCGGCTTCCACTGCCGCGTGCTCGACCCGATCTCGGTCCTCGAGGCCGGCTGCTACGACGTCCGCCCGCAGCTGGAGAGCTACCTGCTCGACGACGACGTACTGCGGATGCTGGGAGCGCGCGACGACGTCGCGGCGAACCCGGAGGTCGCCAAGCGCATCCTGGCCCGGATCTTCGCCCGGATGCAGCTCGAGCCGCCGGACCTTCCGGGCATCTCCGCGGCTGTGGCGGGCACCCGGGTGCGGATCCAGACCGAGATCCCGCACCAGCGCCGCGCCACCGAGGACTTCTACACCCACCACGACCACACCGACCGGCTCACCGGCAGCACGCCGTTCGGGCCGGTCGGCGGCGACTTCGACAGTTCCCTGCCCGGCGACGCCTTCTGACGTCGCCCCGCTCCCCGGCTCCGGAAGGCAACGAACCCGATGACCGACGACACAGCGCCGATCAACGACCCGCCGCCCACCGCCCCCGGCGTGGCGACACACGAGATGACTGGACAGGAGGATCTCGCCGCGGACGACGAGGAGGCGCCGCTGCCTCGGGGTCCCGGCCGGCTGCTGCGGCTGTGCACGGGCGTGGACGAGTCCGTGCTGGCGGGCGTGCCCAGCGAGCGCCCGCGGTACACCGCCATGGGCGGCGTGGTCTTCGGCACCGCGGCCATGGCGATGGTGTCCATGACGTACGCGCTCATCTGCGTCTTCGACGGCTTCCGCCTCTTCACCGTGGGCGTCGTGCTCGTCTGGGGCCTGTTCATCCTGAGCCTTGACCGATGGATGATGGCCGGCGGGCCGATCCGTGGCGGGTACGGCGCCTGGCGGAAGGTGCTACCCCGTCTCGCGCTGTCGGTCGCCCTCGGCATGATCGTCGCCGAGCCTCTGCTGCTCGGCGTCTTCCACACCGCGATCCAGGAGCGGGTCGACCGGGACCGGGCCACCGAGATCACCGACCGCGAGAGCAGGCTGCGCGACTGCAACCCGACGCCGGGCACGCCCGCCGCCGCCGAACCGGAGGTCACCGGACCGGCGTGCGAGGGCTTCCGGCTGGTCGTTGACGGCTCGCCCGAGCCGGTCCAGCAGGAGCTCACCGCAACCATCGAGAACGAGAAGACCATGCGGAGCCAGTTCGACGCCGACGCCAAGACGCACGCGTCGTTGCAGGAGAAGGCTCGCCTGGAATGCAACGGCACCCCCGGGGACGGGCTGACCGGCAAGTACGGCGAGGGCGTGAACTGCAAGCGGCTGCGGAAGGAGGCCGACGATTTCTACGCCGCCCACCACATGGCGGAGACCAACCAGCGCCTCACCGAACTCACAGATAAGATCAACAAGCTCAACCAGGACCTGGCGACGGCCCAGCGAACCTACGACGCCAACCGCAACGATGCGATCAATCGCGAGCTGGACAAGATCCGCGCCCGGCACAAAGGGGTCGGGCTGCTGGAGCGCTTCGCCGCACTGCACGACCTGGTGGGCGAGGACAGCTACGTGCACGCGACGCAGTGGGGGCTGCGCATCTTCCTGATCGTCGTCGACATGCTGCCGGTACTGCTCAAGGCGTTCACCGGCGAGACGCCCTACGACCGGCTCGTCGCCGAGCAGATCCACCGGCGCGAGGACCTTGAGAAGCAGCGCACCGAGACCCGCTTGGCGCAGCAGCGCAACGTCGAGTCCTTCCGGCGCCACCGCAGCGCGCTGCAGGGGCAGGCCTGGCGCCGCACGCTCAGCCAGGAGCTGCGCGTCCGGCTCGGCAACGTCGACGCCGACCGGCAGGAGATGCTCGCCGCCCGCGAGCGGTTCCTGCTCCGCGCGGCGCTCGGCCCGGCGATCGCGCCCGACGACCCCGAGGACACCCAAGAGTTGATCATCGAACCCGCGCCCGGGGGTGACCGATGAACAGCGCTCCTCAAGCCGGCGCCATGGTGCTGCGGTACTACATGATCTACATCGTCCTCGACGCCTCCCTGTCGATGCGGATCGATCTGCGCACCGGCGAGGTGGACCCGGACGACCCGCGCAACACCGCGCTGGGCCAGTTCACCCAGCTGCTGGTGCCGATGCTCCGCGCCCTCGCCGAGAACCCGGTGGTGAACTCGCTGGTCTCGGTCGGCGTCGTCGCGTTCAACGATCACGCGGAGGACCTGCGCAAGATGACCACGCTCACCAGTCCTGGCGTCATTAAGCCTCCGGGCAAGGGCCGGAGCACCGACTACGCAGCCGTGCTGCGGCACCTCGTGGCGCAGCACGGCCAGGACGCGGCGCAGGTACGCAAGGACCGCCACCGGCCGGAGGCAGTGATCACGACCGGGCGGCCGTATGTCTTCTTCGTCACCGACGGACGCCCCTACGCCCACGGCCGGGACCAGCGCACCGACGAGTGGATGCCGCATCGCGAGGTCCTCACAACTGGCCCCATCGGCGCGCGGATCGTGACGATCGGCCTGCGCGGCGCCCACGAGGACACACTGTGGCTGCTCGCGACGGAAGGCGACGGGGCCGCCCGCAACGCGTTCATCGCTCGGCCGGACGCCGACCCGTCCGCCCTCTCCGGCAGCGTGGTCAACGCGATCCGGCGCAGCATCACCCGCTCGCTGAGCTCCGGCGGATCGGGTGCGGTGCTGTTCGACGTGCCGGACGGGATGCGCCGCATCAACGGAGGCCGCCATGCCTGAACGGCAGCTCACCGTCGTCGTCCTGGTGGTTGGGCTCCTCTTGGTGTTGCTGCTCGTCGTCGCCGCGCACCGCGGTCTGCTGAACAGCCGCGTGGCGGCGGTGCCGGCGCCGCCCGCGCACCCCGCGGTCAACCGGCCGCCGTCGCCGCGACCGCCGCGCCGCCTGTCCCGCACGGTGCGGCGGCTGATGCGCGGTCCGTTCAGGTGGCGCTCCGCCGCGGTTCCGGGTCGGCTCACCGCCCCGCTCGTCATCAGTGACCGGCACCCGAAGGTTTCCGAGCCACCGCTGGGCGGCGGGGCGTCGGTGGGCTGTACCGGTCACAGCGCCTGGTTCCGGGGTGGTTGCACGGCGCGGCAGCCGGACGCCGCCAACCTCGTCGTGCGCGGCGCGGTACTGCGCGGGCTCAGCCACGCGGTCGACGGCAGCGTCGGCCAGGACGCGTCAGGCGCGCTGTGGCACCAGCGGTCGGGCAGCCTCTACCTGGCGGTCGCGGACGGCGTCGGCTCGCTGCCCGACTCGGCCCAGGCCGCGTTCACGGCGGTGCGGTCGGCGCTGGACGGTGCGCCCCGCCGGCCGGAGCAGCTGGACCTCGTGGCACACGCCGGACCGCTGTTCGAGCGGGTCGCGCGGGACGTCGACGCCGGTCTGCGCGCGAACGGGCCGGGCAGCCCGACCGGTGCGACGACGCTGTTGCTGGCGGAGATCCATCCCGTCGCCGGTGGCGCTCACGTGGTCGTCTGCGGGGTCGGGGACTCCGAGGCCTGGATTCTGGACCAGGAGGGCTGGCGGCCCATCCACCACGAGCGGGACGGCGGCGGCGAGGAGAACAGCACGCGCCAGCTGCCTCGGCATCCGGAGCCGAAGGTGTACCGGTTGTCCGCCGCCACCGGTTCGGTCGTGTTGCTGGCGACCGACGGGTTCGCCGGGGCCATCGGCGCGCGCCGGTCCCCTCTGGCCCGCGAGCTGCGGGAGCGCTGGACGAGCGTGCCGGCGCCGCTGGAGTTCGTCACCCACATCGACTTCGTGGACGAGTACTGGACTGATGACCGTACGGCGGTGGCCGTATGGATCCGGTGACCCCCATGGCGGGCGACGTCAACGTGCGGGAGCTGACCATCACCGCGCGCGACACGTACAGCGGCGGCAACTCGTCGCTGCACAGCTGCCGGCTGCGGGGCCGTCCGCTGCTGTTCAAGGAGTACTCGCCGGAGCACCTGAAGCGAGTGAACGCAACCGCGCTCGGTCTCCTGGTGGGCTGGCGGGAGTCCCTCCCTGCCGACGACCGAGCCCGCCTCGACCAGGCGACCGCCTGGCCGCGACACCGGGTCACGGATGAGCACGGCCGGCTGCACGGTGTGCTCATGCCCGCCGCACCGGCCCGATTCATCGGGCGGCTGTCGTGGAACCGCCCCGCGCCGCGCACCATCGGCGGGCTGACCCGGCGCAGCGAGCTCGGCATCGTCCGCGCCGGCGCGACCCCCGCCGTCAAGCGCATGGCGATAGGGAGAGCCGCCGAGGCCGTGCTGTGGCTGCATCGGCGTGAGGTCATCGTCAACGACCTCCAGATGGAGAACATCCTCAGCGCTGCCGACGGGAGCGCTGTCTACCTGGTCGACTGCGATGCGATGATCGGGCCGTGGGGCGCGGTCTGCCCGCCGCAGGCTCCGCCGTACATGCGCGACGTCGTGCCGGACGCCGACAATCCGACCGTCGCGACCGACCTGGCCCGCCTGTCCTGGGTCGCGATCGGGCTTCTGCTCGACGCCGGGCCCGGCATCGTCGAGATCCCACCGGGTGCCCTGCGCGGCCTGGACGGCGGCGACCAGTACGGCAAGCTGCTCACCTGGACCGCCGACCCGCGCGGCAGCGACGCACCGGTCACGCAGTGGCACGAGCTGGTTTCGGCGTGGACGGGCGCCGGGTTCGCAGACGCCGGGGCCGGGGCCGAGCAGCCACCGATCGAGCCGCAGCAACCGGCAGATGCGCCGGCGCCGACGCCACCCGTGGAGCCGGCGCTGGCAGGCGACATCCTCTACCGCAAGCCGGCCGCCCGCCCATTGCCCAGGTACGGCCTGGCACGCCGCCGGCGCTCGCACGAATGGCTGCCGACCCGCTTCAGGGTCGCCGCCGACGTGACCGGCCCGGCCGGCGGGTTCGATCCCTGGCTCGCGCCGCTCGCCGATGCCCCGGCGCGGCCGACGGCTCGCGCCGGGGCGAAGGTGCGCCCCATGCTGCGGGTCGTCGCCGGTATCGCCGCGCTGACCGTTCTGCTCGCTGTCCTGGACCTGCTGGGGGTGCGCCCGTGAGCGAGTTGCGTGTGCTGGTCGACGGCACCGAGTTGCGGCTGTCCGACACGAAGCCGCACCCGATCGGCGCGGCGAACGGCCGATTGCACGTCGGTGACGCCGCGGATGCCGGCGGCTTCGGTTACCTCGTCTTCGAGATCACCTCCTGGTTCCTGCACACGAAGACCGGCCCCCGGCCGGCCGGGCTGCGACTCAACGGGCGGCCCATCACCCGACTCGTGGAGCCGCTCTCCGACGACGACGAGCTGACGATCGGCGACCGCCCGGCCCGGCCGGCGCCGCCTCGACGCCCCGCGGAATCGGCCGGGCCTGGAAGCTCCGGGCCGAGGACGAAGACGGGGCCGACCGCGCCGCGCCGGTCCGCCCGCCCGCGCACGCTGACCATCGGGCGGGTCGGCACCGGCGCCGACATCGAGATCGCCGATCCGTCCGTACGGGCGGAGCACGCGTATCTTGAGGTGGACACCTCGGGCCGGTGGTGGATCCGGGAGGGCTCGGGCCGGCTGTTCGTCGACGGCAAGCGCGCCATGACGGCGGTTGCCGACGTCGGCACCGTCTTCGTCGTCGGGCAGACGGCGCTCACGGCGGGCCCCGAGCTGCTCAGCGGCGGCGCGGTCGGCGACGGGCGCACGGCGTCTGCCGCAACGACCGCCGTCGCGGCACCCGGGCTGCGGATCAGTGCCGGACGGGGCCTGCCCATCGACCTGGACGGCGTCACGGTGATCCGAGGGGGCAACACC
The DNA here is from genome assembly GCF_040654515.1 of Dactylosporangium sp. NPDC050688. Taxonomy (NCBI): domain Bacteria; kingdom Bacillati; phylum Actinomycetota; class Actinomycetes; order Micromonosporales; family Micromonosporaceae; genus Dactylosporangium; species Dactylosporangium sp. NPDC050688. The sequence goes on along the minus strand of NZ_JBFAIC010000011.1, from coordinate 17,933 downwards.
CTCCTCGACGACGTCAGCCTGCACATCGGCGCCGGCGAGGTGGTCGCCGTGGTCGGCCCCTCGGGCGCGGGAAAGTCGTCACTCGTGAAGGTTCTCCTCGGTGAGCACCGGCCCGACCGCGGCACGGTGCGCATCGGCGGCGGCGAGGCGGCCGGGCGTCACCAGGTGCGGTACGTGCCGCAGGCGGACGACCTCTACCCATCGCTCACCGTCGCCGAGACACTGACCTTCGCGGCCGGTTTCCGGGCGGCGCCCGACACCCGGCCGGAGGAGATCGGCAAGCGGGTCGACACGGTGCTGGGCTGGCTCAGCCTCACCGGGCAGCGCGACGATCAGATCGCCACGCTCTCGGGCGGGCAGCGCCGGCGGGTCTCCATCGGGCTCGAACTCGTCGGGGACCCGCAACTACTGCTGCTCGACGAGCCCACGAGCGGGCTCGACCTGGGCAAGGACCGCGACATCATGATGCGCCTGCACAACATCAGCCGCTCGCTGCACTGCACCGTCGTGGTGGTCACGCACTCGGTGACGCATCTGGAGTACGTCGACAAGCTGGTCGTGATGGGGCGAGGGGGCGTCCTGTGGTACGCCGGCCCGCCGGTAGCGCCGCAGGACGAGGGGCATGCGTCGTGGGCCGATTGGATGGTCGACCTGGACGTGGCGCCGGACCGCGGACCTCGGGCCGGGCGGCGGCCGGCACCCCGCCGGGTAGTCTCCGCGACCGCCCGGCCCGCGCTCAACGTGCGGGGACTGCCCCAGGCACTGCTCCGCGAGGCGCTGCTGGTCGCGCGCCGCGGATGGAAGTCCCTGGGCGGGCTCGTGGCGTTGCCGTTCTGCGGCGCCCTGCTGGCGATCTTCGCGTCCGGCGATGGGCTGCGGCCGGGGCCCGACATGGCGCAGGTGCTGTCGATCCTGACGACCGTGGCGGCGCTGACCGGGGCTGCCCTGACCTACCTGCAGCTCGTGCACGATCGGGCGGTACTGCAACGGGACTGGCGGATCGGGATCACGGCGGGCCGGCTCGTGAGCGCGAAGGCACTGGTCTACGGCGCGGTCAGCCTGCTGCTCGCCGCGCTCGTCACGGCCACGTATCTTGGGGGCCGCGACGGGCCGCCGGCCGCCTTCGGCATCGCGCCCGGGCTGGCCCTGTTCGCAGCGATGGCCCTGATCATGATGTCGTCGATGGGTCTGGGGCTGCTGGTCTCATCCTTCGCCCGCACCCTTGAGCAGGCCGTCACCCTGAACACTCTGCTGGCCGTGTTGCAGGTCGCGCTGAACGGGGCGTTGTTCCCGGTGTCGGTCTGGCTCACCTGGCTGCTGCCGTCGCGCCTTGGGCTCGGCCTCATCGCCGCTTACGCGGACCTCAACAGCGTGCGACCCCCCGGCCTGCACCACGACCCCCTGTGGGCGCACGGGGCCGTGGTGATCCCGCTGTCCGTCCTGGGCATGGTGCTCGTCGCCGTGTGGTCGGTCGTAGGCGCCGCGGCCAAGACCGAGAGGGGCTGGCGTGGCTGACTCGTCCACCGGCTTCGGTACGCCCGACGGGGCGGACCTCGTCGTCTCGCTCTTCAACCTGCACTCCGGGGACGCCACCGGACGCGGACGGATGCAGCTGCTCGACCACGACCGGGTGGTGGTGGCGCAATCGGAACGGGCGTCCAGCAGCCCGGACTTCACGGAGCGGATCATGCCGCGCGTGGTCAAGTTCGGGGAACCGACCGGTGACTCGGGATGTGACAGCTGATGACCGTGAGCTTTTCACAGTGCCGCCGGGCCGCCGCGTCGGCCCGCTCCGCCGAGTTCGGCGCGCAGGCGGACCGCATCCTTCGCTCGGCGGGCGTGGCCGGCATCTTCCGGTCGCGCGCGCCGCTGTCCGTCGTCCTCTACGTCGCCGGGCGCGAGGGCCGCCTGGCGTGGCGGTCCGCGAACTCCTTCGCAGTGCTCGAGCCCCCTCCCGATTGGCCCCGGCCTGCCGGGGGACGGCTGCTGCGCCTCGTCGACCGGCATTGGGACCTGCTGTGGTTCGGGGTTCCTCCGACCGCGGCCCTGGTCGCCGCGGTCGCGCTGATTCCGCTGCCGGCGCCGCGCCTGGCCGTCCTGCTGCTCGCACTCGCCGCGATGCTGTACGTGACCGTCCTCATGGTGAGCGCAGTACTCGTCATGCTGATCTGGATCGCCGGGTGGCTGCTGCGGCCGGGCCGGTCCCGGGCCGACCCGGCGGCCGACACCTGGTCGATGCCGCTCGTGCACCATCTTCCCGAGTCGGGGGGCGCGGACCTGATCCAGCTGGCGTGTGCCTGCCTGGTCCGGCTGGTCACCGCCGAGGTCCGCAACACCCTGCCCGGGCTCGGCGCCGTCGCCACCGACGTGCCGGTCGCCGAAACCCTTCGGTGCCCGTACCGGGCGGGAACGACCGCCGCGACCCGAACGCTCCTGGCCGACTGGCCGCGCCGCCTTCCTCCACGGCATTCCGGCCCCGACGCCGTCATCCTGCTGCCGACCGCCGACGCCGGTCGCGAGGCGCCCCGACAGGTCATCGACAGCGGCGCGTTCTTCTTCTGGTACGTCATCGGCTCGGCGATCGTGCTGCTGATCAACGCGAACTTCGTCGCCGACCTTGAGCGGGAGGCGTGCACACCCGGCGACTGCGCAGGCAGGCCGGCAACGTACGGATCGGCCGTGCGTTGGCTGGGCGAGCGGCTGCTCCTCGGCGACCCGTCGAACATCTCCCCGGCGACCGGCCAGGCCTGGGTGCTCGGCTGGCTCACCAGCATCATGGCGCTGACGGCCGTCCTCGTGTTCGTGGCTGCGGTCGTGCAGCGCACCCGGTCCGCGCTGCGCGCCCGGCGAAAGTTCTCCGATGACGTCAAGGAATGGGGTGCCATGAACAGGTTGCTCGTCATGGTCGTCAACGATGTCGAGCGCAACGCCGTGCTCGACGCGGTTCACGCCGCGAACCGCCGGCGTCCGCTGCGCGAGTACTACGACGGCTATCCGGTCCTGAACCTGGGCGAGGTGAGCCAGGTCCAGGTGCTGCTCGCGCAGACCGAGCAGGGCGTCGTGGGTGCGGCCTCGGCCGGCCCGGTCCCGGGACGGCTGATCCGCGCGCTGCGACCCGACTACGTCATCATGGTCGGTGTCTGCTACGGCCTGCGACAGGACAAGCAGAGCATCGGCGACATCCTGGTGCCGACGCAACTCCGCCTCGTCGCGCACATCCGGGTGCACGACGATGAGCAAGGGCGCACGGTCGAGACGCAGCGTTCCCCCAATCCGGAGCCGACGCCCGACCTGCTCGCCGCCTGCCGGCTGGGGACCTTCGACTGGCGGGGCGCGCCCGTACGGTTCGGCCCGATGATCTCGGACAGCAAGCTCGTCGACTCCCCGACGCTGGTGCGGTGGCTGAACGACACGCACCCGGACGCGATCGGCGGGGAGATGGAGGCCGCGGGCCTCTACGCCAACGCCACGCCGGCCGGCACCCGGTGGATCGTCATCAAAGCGATCTGCGACTGGGGTATGAACAAGAGCTCCGAGTGGCAGCCCGTGGCCGCCCGCAACGCGGCCGACTTCCTGGTCCACCTGGCCGCCACCCGCGCGCTGGACGTGCCGCAGCCCAACCGCGCCCGCCAGGCGTGAGTCCGGGCCGCTTCCCCATGAGGATCGCGGTGGTCGGGGTGGTCGCAGCGACCGGCGGCCCGGCCCCGCCCCACGCCCGGCGCGGACGCCTGTCCTGTGCTCGCAGGGCACAGGGGGCAGAATCGACCGGGCGCTGACCGCCGAGACCATCGCCGACCCTGCCGACGGGCGCATCGCCGACTACCGGGCGCTGACCGACGTGGAGCTGCGCACCCGGTGGGAGCCGCCCAACGGGCTGTTCATCGCCGAGGGCGAGTTCGTCATCCGCCGGGCGCTGCGGGCCGGCTACCGCCCGCGGTCGGTCCTGATCGACGCCAAGCGGGTGGCGCAGCTGGACGACCTGGACCTGCGGGACGTCCCCGTCTACGCCGGGGACCAGGCGACGCTCGAGGCGATCACCGGGTTCCACGTGCACCGCGGGGTGCTCGCCAGCTTCCACCGCAAGCCCGGCCTGGCCGCACGGGACGTCCTGCGCACGGCGCGGCGGGTCGCGATCCTGGAGGACGTCAACAACCACACGAACGTGGACGTAGCCAAACGGCCCCCACTCTGCTGAAGTGGCTCGGATTTAGCAAGGGCGAGACGGCCAGCGGAAGCTCCCACGCGGAAGCCGGGACGCGGCTGCTGACGACAAGAGGGTCAGCCTTGGCTTGCAGCGTCTCAGCCCACCCCGATGCGAGCAGAACACGCCGGTGGTCAGGATAGGGCGAAACCTGCGTTGAAGGCCGGCTCGGTTCGGCGACGACGAGCGCGAGGACGCTGGTCGCGAAGGGCGGCAGAGCCGTCCCCTCGCAGCCGGTCCGCAGCATCCTCGGCGACGACCGACCAGCCTGATTAACGCGCAAGTGCCAGCACGCAGGTCACGGCCAATGTCGGCCCAGCCAGGCACGAGCAAGTGACCGTCAGCACCAGCTCGACCACAGTCGCCAGGTTCGCGCCTGTAACGCTTACAAATGCCAAAGGGTGTCACGCAGTGCCACGGCACGGTGAGCGGGCTGCTGTACTGGTAGCGGGCGGACACAACCATGAGGTCGCGGCGCACCGCATAGCTGTAGTGGCCGTCGGGGTTGCCGGTCGGGTTCGGCTCGTTCCATTCGCACTACTGCTCGGTGCTGTCGTCAAGGCCCTGGACCGCACCCGTCAACGGCGGCAACGCGCACATGTTGCGCAGCAGGTGGACCGCGTCCTCGTGGGCCTCGGCGGCGTCGGCGTCGAACGCCTCGAACCGCAGTTCGGCAAAGTCGCCACCGGCGCCCTCAACCGTAGCGGCCGGGCGGGTGGAGAACTCGCACGTGCCGTAGTTGGCTAGGTCGTTGCGCCGGTCGAGCTCCGACACCGTCGCCGTCCCGCCGGGCACCGCGGCGGTCAGAGTCGCCGCATCGAACAGGCTGCACACGTCCGGGGTGCCGAGCACTGGGCCGTCAGGGGCGTTTGCCCGGAAAATCGGTGCTCGGCGCCAACCCCTCGGATGACCGCTCCCCGGCACGGCAGTCGGATCAGGACCTGACTGCCGTGCCGGACCGCCTGGACATCACCGGGTCCGGGCGATCACCTCCTCGATCGGCCCTGGCGAATGGGTCAGCACCTCGGGGTCGACCTCGATCGTCGTCGTCCACCAGAGCGGCACCAGCCCGCTGGTGTGCAGGTAGGACCGGCACGTGCTGCACCATTGCCACTGGCTGCCGCGCCCCTGCCAGGGCAGGCCGGCGACGGTCCGCGGGTCCGCCCGGTGCAGGTCGAACCAGCGGTGCAGGGTCGTCGCACCGCACACCGGGCAGGGGGACGACAGCGTCTCCCCTTCCTGGGAGGCGTCGAACACGTCGCCCCAGTCGTTCATCTGCGCGTCCGGCACGCTCCGCCACGGGCGGGAGCCGTCATCGGCAGCCACGGATGTGCTCCTCCATCGCATCACCCGCCGCGTACGCGGGCGGAACGTGGACGTAGCCAAACTGCCTCCACTCTGCTGAAGTGGCTCGGATTTAGCAAGGGCGAGACGGCCAGCGGAAGCTCCCACGCGGAAGCCGGGACGCGGCTGCTGACGACGAGAGAGCCAGCCTTGGCTTGCAGCGTCTCAGGCCACCCCGATGCGAGCAGAACACGCCGGTGGTCAGGACAGGGCGAAACCTGCGCCGGCAGCGTCACCTGCCCGGACACCGTCTTGCTCTTCACGTTTGTTGTCCGACTGCACCGGCACCGGCCGGCACGCCGCGTCCTCGGGACGGGTCTGGTAGCACTCGGGGATGGCCAGCAGCCGCAGCCGGCTGCCCCAGTCGGCGCCGTACCCCGACTCGAACCCGCCGTAGCTCGCCTCCAGCTTCACCGCGCCATTCGTGATCTTCAACGGAGCAGGTCACCCCCAAGCCGGACATTCCTCCGGCGGACATGGAAGGATCCGCGACCACCGGTGGTCGCGGATCCTTCGTCTCGGCTCGGTGTCTCCGGTCAGGCCGGGTCGTCGAGCTTGCGCAGCAGCTCCTGCACGTTCTCCGCGACCTGCACCCAGCCGTCCCCAGACAGGTAGAGCACCCGAGGGTCACTGATGCTGTGCCGATAGTCGAGGGCTATCGGCATGTCGGTTCCGAGGTCACCGATGAACACCGCCCGCCGCGGGTCGAGACCCACGCTCCTGCCGTTGACGACCTCGCCGTAGACCTCACGCACAGACCGCTCAGGAAGCCTGCGGTTCTGTGGCTCCATCGACGCCAGGTCATAGAACTGGGGACGCTCCGGCTCACTCTCGCCGAACACCTCCCGGATGAGCTCCGGGTCGCCAGGTGGTCGCCACCTGCCGCCCTGGATGGCGGTCACCAGAGGTGGCGGCAGGGGAAGACCATTGATGGAATTCTCGGCGATGTCCAAGCCTCATCCAGTGACTCTGAATCCGGTGGCCCGGGCAAGCGCATCCATGATCGGCTGCCGATATCGCATCGGCGCCATCGGATCACCGAAATTGTCACCGTTCACGCTGCGAGATCTCCAGGTTACTTCGAGGGTATCACCGTTCCTGACCACCGTGAATCCAACCGTGTTGCCCGGCCGACCGAAGACATCCCAGTCGATGTCCGCGTGTCCACGGGTGCGAGGCACGATCGCGTTCGGTCCACCGCTCAGCCGAGCCTCGAAGTCGCCGGTGACAGGGTCGTACACGCCGCTGAAACCGTGCTGCCCGTGCGTGTTCATCGCCGCTCGGTTGCGCCCGACCACCTGCTCGTTGGTGATACACGTCAGGTCGCAGTTGTGCACGAGGACCGGTGCCGTGCCGGCGAGGACGTAGTACGTGTGGATGCGGGAAACGGTGAGGTCATGCATGTACTTCGCGCCGGTCCATACCGTGGACCGCTCGACGGTGACCGTTGAGCCGTCGGGCGCGACCAGTCGGTCGCCGGTGATCAGCTCGCTGGCGTGCTGCCACTGTTCGCGGGTCTCGTTCCAGAACGGGTGGTTGGCGGTCGTCTGCAGCGTGGCCTTGGCGCCCTTGCCGTCCACGACCTCGAGGGTGGCGAACTCGGCGTCGAGGTTGCGGTGCAGGTCCTCGACGGCCTGGGTGCTGGTCTCGCCGGTGTCGGGGTCGGTGGCCAGGACCTCGTCGCCGACCCGGGGTTCTCGGCACGCCACCACTGCGACCCGGAGACCGGCATTTTGGGATCGGCGACACACACGAAAGCGGCGGGTGACCCAGCCGAAGCTGGGCCACCCGCCGTCGGGCGGATCTGTGCGCCTCCAGGTCAGGGGGCTACATAGCCGCCAGTGCCCCCTTGAATCGCTCGCAGCGTCAAGAACGCCAGGAAGTCAGGAGTGTCGAAGCAGATCCGATTCTCGTCGTGGATCCACATGCTCACCGCCTCCTCACATATCCCGTCCCTAACCACAAAGCCGTACATGTCACCGGTACCTACGGGTGCCACCGAAACAAAACCCGGAACGGCGTATGGGCCTGAATTCTCCTCAAGCACGTCGTCATCCCCGGCTTGAGGGGCTCGCACGGGCAGCAGCCGAACATAGCCGAACAGCCCGCCACCATAGGTCTTCATGACCTGTCGATATTTCTGCGGAAACGTGACTCCGAGCTGCGCCTCGACAAATGCCAGATCCCTGTCGTCGGCGCGCACCTCGTCGAGGGCACGAAACTCCGGAGGATTGCCCTCGCTCGCGAATCGAGCGAGGAAATCTTCGACAACGACCTGAAACTCCGTGAATTCCATCACTGCCCCTGGCCCTGATCGTACCATCAGTGATTACGTTCCGGGGTCCACCCTTCCTCCATTGCCCGATACCACCAATGCAACGGCGTATCTATGTCACGATCGTCGCCCGTGACCCTGAAGGGAGGAAGTACACCATTGGCGTTCGGGTAATTCCTTGCGTGGTTACCAGGACCTCGATGCACCGTTCGCTCCAACTCGCGGATGGCAGATCCGAGCATCTGGTCGGCATGGTGCAACTCAAGGTTGGTGCCGATGCTCGGGGGCGCCCCCCACCGCGCGGCACGCCAGATGTCCGTGGTGCTCCAGACCCCTGGGTGGCGGATCGGGGGCACGTTCGGGCCGTATCCGGTCGCCGGATAGCAGGTGCAAGGCACACCGTCCCCACAGTTATGGACCAGAACCGGCGCTTGGACGGCTTGCACGTAGTAGGTGTGGAACGTGGCGACGGTCAGGTCGCGCATCACCTTGGTGTCGGTGGCGTTGACCACCAGGACGACCACGCGAACCGAACCGTCGCTCGTGAGGAGCTGGTGACCGACCTCTAGCTGCCCTGCCTGAACCCATGCACCGCTGGTCTTGTCCCAGAACGGGTGGTGCTGTGTCGTCTGCAGAACTGCTGGCAACCTCGATGTCCTTGATGGCCTTGGTGGTGCCGTCGGCCATGAGGACCTTGGTGTCCGGGTCGAAGCTGTGCTTACTGCACGACTTGCCCCCGCCACCGGTGTTCTCGTCCCAGGGCCCCGGCAAAGTCGTGTTGGGTGTCCGGCTTGAGGTGATTGGTGTAGACACGCCTCGTCTGGAGGCAGCAAGACGGGCATGACCCGTTCCGAAGATCATCAAGGTTCCTACGCCATGTTGATCGTCGCCGAAGTGAGCCATGCCCGCATCGCCATCATCGCTGATCGCCTCGTTGTCGCCCGCACCGGCCGGACTTTCCGAACTCCGCCCGCCGGAGTTGGCCGCCAGCCTGCCCACAGCCCTGGGCGCTGTACCCGATCCGCGTGCCCGCCGCGGCATCCGCCATCGCCTGGCCGTGGTGCTGACCGCAGCGGTCTGCGCAGTGGTGGCCGGCCACCGCTCCTACACCGCGATCGGTGAATGGGTCGCAGATCTCCCCGCCGCGACAGCACTGCTACTGGGGATCGACACAGACCGGCGGCCGTCCGAGGCGATGATCCGCAGACTCCTGCAGGCCGTCGACCCCGACCTGCTCGCCGCCGCGATCGGAACCTGGCTCACCACAAGAATTCCCGCACCAGCGCCCGGCACCAGACCGGCGATCGCCGTGGACGGCAAGACCATCCGGGGCTCACGCACCCGCCACACCACCGCCCGGCACGTCCTGGCCGCCGCGGACCAGCACACCGGGGCCGTGCTCGCCAGCACCGACGTCGACACCAACACCAACGAGATCACCCGCTTCACCGCACTGCTGGACCAACTCCACAACCTGACCGGCGTGGTGGTCACCGCCGACGCGCTGCACTGCCAACGCGACCACGTCACCTACCTCGCCCAGCGCGGCGCCCACTGGATCCTCACCGCGAAAGGCAACCAACCCACCCTGCACCAGCAACTCGCCGGCCTGCCCTGGCGGCTCGTCCCCGTCGCCGACCGCACCACCGACCGCGGCCACGGCCGCCGGGAGATCCGCACCCTGAAGATCCTGTCGGTCTCCACCGGCATCGACTTCCCCAACGCCGCCCAGGCCCTGCAAATCCGACGCCGCCGTCGACGGCTCGACGAACCGAAACGCTTCACCACCGAAACCGTCTACGCGATCACCGATCTCCAAGCCCACCAAGCCAAACCATGGCACCTCGCCGACTGGATCCGCGGCCACTGGACCATCGAGAACAGAGTCCACTGGGTCCGCGACGTCACCTACGACGAAGACCGCTCCCAGATCCGCACCGGCACCGGACCCCAAGTCATAGCCACCCTCCGCAACGCCGCCACCAGCGCCCTACGCCTCACCGGCGCCACCAACATCGCCGCCGCCAACCGCCACCACGCACGCAACCCCAACCGCCCGCTGGCCCTACTCGGCATCACCTAACGACTTTGCCGGGGCCTGGGACTATCACGGCCCGAAACTCGCCTCGTGATCAGGAATACCCGAATAGATGATTGCGACCACGTCGTCCTGATTCCCGTGGACGAGACCGAGCCCGTGACTGACGAACACGATTCGCTCGTCGTCCATCAGCCAGCGGTCGGAGAGTCCAGGAACACCGGGAACAGGCGACATCGCCGCAAGGTCGAGCGACAACGCCTCCGACCCATTGAGCCTTCGGACGGCGGTTGCCGAACGCAGCGCTTCGGCCTCGAGCGCCAATGACTCGATCCAGCCCTCCACCGACGGATACAGCGGAACGAATTCGACTTCCCCCACACCGAAGGTGCCATCCGGCCCGAGCAGAAAGTCGTAGGAGACAGAGAATCTTGCCGGGCCGGCCTCCAGGTATCCCGCGTCCGACCAGCGCCCGAGGAGCACGTCGGCACCGAGATATTTCGGGCCCCCGTCGTACAGGACCGATGGCGGCAGATACAGATCTCCCCAGCGGAGCTCGTAGTCGATGGCACGCCTGATGAGCGCTTGGTCGATTCCCTGCGCTGACCACCGCACCGACGACTGCTGCGCCCGGTTACCAGGATCTCGACGCCCATGCGCCCGTACGAACGACCGGGCACGCCGCGACAGTTCACCGACCGGCAGGTCCATCAGGACGCGCCTCCAATCCCCGATAGTCCGGGCTACCGTATCATTTCCATGTTCCGAATAGCCGTCTCCCGATGAGCGCCTGACACGTGGGACAAGGATCCACAACTCTGCCCGAGTTGGTCTGCATCGTTACGAACGATCCACCGATGATGTCGGCGCCATGATTCTGCGCCTCGTTGAGCGCGCACACTTCAGAGCACCCACCGTGGTGCTGACCCAGCATATCGTCCAGAAGCGAGTCCGGATCAACCCTCACTCCGCCCGGCGTGGTGCGGCCAAAGTAGCGCTCGCCGCTAGGCGCGGTGTATTCGGTGACGAATCGAGGTGCATTCACCCCGAGGTTCTGCTGGCGATAATCCTCGAGGGATTCGCCTTCTTCTGCCCGCCTGGGACGGCCGGGATCATCATCGGAATCGCAACCGTTGTTGTTGTGGACAAGGACCGGCTTGTCACCCGCGAGCACGTAGTACGTGTGCAACCACGCAACGGTAAGGTCCCGCATGTACTTCGCGCCGGTCCACACCACGGAACGGTCGATGCGGACCGTCGCGCCGTCCGGCCCGACCAGCAGAGCGCCGGGAACCAGATCCTCCGCGTCCTGCCACTGCTCGACGGACTCGTTCCAGAAGGGGTGATTCGCAGTCGTCTGCAGCGTCGCCTTGGCACCTTCGCTGTCTACGACTTCGAGCGTGGCGAATTGTTCGTCGAGGTTGTGATGCGTGGCCTCCACGACCTGAGAGCGCGTCTCGCCGGTTTCGGGGTCGGTGGCCAGGACCTCGTCGCCGATCCGGATGTCCTTGATGGCCTTGACGCTGCCGTCGGCCATGAGCACCTTGGTGTCCGGATCGAAGCTGTGCAGGTGGCACTGCGGCGCCGGCTTCTCGGGGTCTTTCGTCGACTCTGGATCGGTCGTCTCGTGTTTGGGTTTGTCGGCGTTCTTGTCGGACCCCGGAACGCCGAAGTCGTTGTTGGGAGGCGAGCCGTTGCTGCCGCCGTTGCCGTCGTGGTTGTCCCGGTGTGAGGGGCCGGTGTCCACGCCCGGGATCTTGACGCCGTACTTGTCGGCGAGTTTCTTGGTGGCGGCGGCGAGCGCGCGCTTGCTGAGTCCTGCGCCGCCGGACGATCCACCCAGGTTCCGGCCGCGCGGTAGCGAACATGCGCCAGCACGCGCCGAGGGAGACTCCTGCTCGCGCCTTCAGGGCACAAGGCAGAATCGACCGGGTGCTGAGCGCGACAACCATCACCGACCAGGACGACGAGCGGATCGCCGACTACCGAGCCCTCACCGACGTCGAGTTGCGCACCCGGTGGGAGCCGCCGAACGGGCTGTTCATCGCCGAGGGCGAGCTCGTCATCCGCCGGGCGCTACGGGCCGGTTACCGGCTCCGGTCCGTCCTGATCGACGCCAAACGCGTCAGCCAGCTCGACGACCTCCCCCTCGACGGGGTGCCCGTCTACGCCGGCGACCAGACGACACTTGAAGCAATCACCGGCTTCCACGTGCACCGAGGCGTCCTCGCCTCATTCCACCGCAATTCGGAACGGACCGCCGGCCAAGTGCTCGCACCTGCCAAGCGAATCGCGATCCTCGAAGACATCAACAACCATACAAATATCGGCGCCCTGTTCAGGAGCGCGGCGGCGCTCGGCATGGACGCTGTGTTCTTGTCGCCGTCATGCGCGGACCCGCTGTACCGGCGCAGCGTCCGGGTCAGCATGGGCGAGGTGTTCGCCATCCCCTACGCCCGGCTGGAACCGTGGCCGGACGCGCTCACCTCGGTACAGCAGGCGGGGTTCACCGTCCTGGCGCTCACCCCGGCGCCGGACGCGGTGCCGATCCAGCACCTCACAGCGGCGCAACGTGCCCGGCCGGCGCTCCTCCTCGGCGCTGAAGGAGCCGGTCTGACGGTCAAGGCGCTCGAAGCCGCCGACGCCCGAGTCGTCATCCCGATGCACCGCGGAGTCGACTCGCTCAACGTCGCCAACGCCGCAGCAGTCGCATTTTGGGAACTGGCCCGGGGCCAGAACGAATAGCCAGCGCGGAACGAAGCGGATTACAACCCTCTGTCAACGTCGGGGCGATCTTCCGGGGCGCCGCTGCGCTGGGCATGGATGCCGTGCTGCTGTCGCCGTCGTGTGCGGATCCGCTGTACCGGCGCAGCGTGCGGGTCAGCATGGGTGAGGTGTTCGCGATCCCGTACGCGCGGCTCGAACCCTGGCCGGACGGGCTGGCGGCGGTCCGGGAGGCAGGGCTGACGTTGCTGGCGATGACGCCGGCGCCGGACGCGGTGCCGATCCAGGAGCTGACCGCGGCGCAGCGGGAGCGCACGGCGTTGCTGCTCGGCGCGGAGGGCCCCGGCCTGTCGGCCAAGGCCCTCGACGCGAGTGACGTGCGGGTTGTGATCCCCATGCGCAACGGCGTCGACTCGCTCAACGTCGCCGCGGCGGCGGCCGTCGCGTTCTGGGAACTCTGCCGCTGACCGCGCAGCCCTGACCGCGCAGCCCTGACCGCGCAGCCCTGACCGCGCAGCCCTGACCGCGCAGCCCTGACCGCGCAGCCCGCTAGCGCTCCAGCTCGCGGGTCGGCTGGTCGTCCAGCGCGGCGAGGTCCTCGGCAGTGATCTCACCGGCGGTGGCCTGCGGCTTGCCCGACACCTGGGCGGCGGCTGCGGCGGCCTCCGCGTTGGCGGCGGCGGCCGCGTTCTCGGCGGAGCGGCGGGCCTCGATGACGTCGGCGGACTCCTCCTGGCCGGCGTTGCGTTCGACCAGGTCGGTGCGGGCCGCGTCGGACAGCTGCGCCATGCCGCCGAGGGCGCCGCCGATGCCCTCCAGGGCCCTGGTCAGCTCGACCGGCACGATCCACAGCTTGTTGGACTGGCCGGCGGCGATCTGCGGCAGCGACTGCAGGTACTGGTACGCCATGACCTTCGAGTCGGGGTTCGCCGCGTGGATCGAGTCGACGACGGTGCGGATCGCCTTGGCCTGGCCCTCGGCGGTGAGGATGCGCGACTGCCGCTCACCCTCGGCGCGCAGGACCGCGGCCTGCTTCTCGCCCTCGGCGGTGAGGATCTGCGACTGCTTGAGGCCCTCGGCGTGCAGGATCGCGGCGCGGCGGTCGCGCTCGGCGCGCATCTGCTTCTCCATCGAGTCGCGGATGCTCGGCGGCGGCTCGATCGCCTTCAGCTCGACCCGGGTCACCTTGATGCCCCAGCGGCCGGTGGTCTCGTCCAGCACGCCGGACAGGTGGCGGTTGATCTCGTCGCGGCTGGTCAGCGCCTTCTCCAGGTCCAGCGAGCCGATGACGTTGCGCAGCGTGGTGACCGTGAGCTGTTCTATGCCCTGCAGGTAGCTGTAGATCTCGTACGTGGCGCGCACCGAGTCGACGACCTTGAAGTACAGGACGGTGTCGATCGACACGACGAGGTTGTCGGAGGTGATGACGGGCTGCGGCGGGAAGCTGACAACCACCTCGCGCTTGTCGACCTTGTTGCGCACCGAGTCGATGAACGGCACCAGGATGTTGAGGCCGGGTGTCAGGGTGCGGCTGTACTTGCCGAGCCGCTCCACGACGTACTCGACCTGCTGGGGCACGACCTTGACCATCTTGACGACGGTCACGACGGCGAGGAGCGCTGCGACGATGACGACGATCGCCAGAAACGTACTCGGATCCACTTGGCTCAGTCCTTCCACACCATTGCGGTGGCACCCTTGATCTCGATCACCCGGACCCGATCCCCGACCGCGAACGTCTGCGTCGCGTCGTAGGGCCGGGCCCGCCACAGCTCACCTTCGACCTTGATCTGCCCGCTGTCGTGGTCGACCGCCTCGATGACGAGCGCCGTGGCACCCTCCAGCGCCTCGACGCCCATTCGCGTGTCCCGGACGTCGCGGTGCATGTACCGCTTCAGTGTGGGCCGCACAGCGAGGAACGACAGCGCCGACACGGCCGCGAACACCGCCGCCTGCACGGGCACTCCCGCGCCGAGGGCGGCCGCGCCGGCCGCGGCGAACGCGCCGAGGCTGAACATCAGCAGGATGAACGTGGTCGTGAAGATCTCCGCCACGACGAGCACGGCGCCGATGATCAGCCAGACGAGCAGCCACAGGTCCACGCTTCGATCGTGTCACGCCGATGCACGCGACGCTCGTCTCCGGTCACTCGTCTTGCCGAATCCTTGCCGGTACGCGGTGCTCGTCACCCGGGCGCACAGTTGTGGGTGACAGGACCCGTCACCCCCTTTGGAGGTCAGCCGTGCCGTTGCTGCCCGAGACCGTCTCGCGCGTCGACGACCTCGTCGCCCGCGCCCACGCCGGCGGCCGGGTGCCGGTCCTCGTCGCCGGCGTGGTCCGCGACGGCGTCCTGGAGCACGTCTCGGCCGCCGGGCTGGAAGGGCCGGCCGGCGGGCTGCAGTTCCGCATCGGGTCGATCACGAAGACCATGACCGCGGCGCTCGTGCTGGCCCTGCGCGACGAGGGCAAGCTGGCCCTGGACGACCTGCTCTACCGCCATCTTCCCGGTACCCCGGTCGGCGCGGTCACCCTGCGGCAGCTGCTCGGCCACGCCGGCGGGATGCAGCGGGAGCCGGACGGCGACTGGTGGGAGCGGGCCGCGGGGGTGGACGTCGACACGTTCCTGTCGACGCTGACCGCCGACAAGGTCGCCTACCCGCCGCTGCACGGGTACCACTACTCGAACCTCGCCTACGGGCTGCTGGGCGCCATGGTGGCCCGGATCGGCGGCGAGGACTGGCCGGCGATGCTCACCAAGCGGCTCCTCGGCCCGCTGCAGCTGTCGCGGACCACGTACGGGCCGGTCGAGCCGTTCGCGCGGGGCTTCGTCGTACACCCGTGGCTGGACGAACTGCGAGAGGAACCGCGGCACGACGCGGCCTCGATGGCGCCCGCCGGGCAGCTGTGGTCGACGGTGCAGGACATGGCGCGATGGGCGGCGTTCCTGGCCGAGCCGGATCCGGCGGTGCTCGCGCCGGCGACCGTCGCCGAGATGTGCGCGCCGGTGGTGATCAGCGACCTGGACGGCTGGAGCGCCGGGCACGGCCTGGGCCTGCAACTGTGGCGGCGCGGCGAGCGGGTCTTCGTCGGGCACAGCGGCTCGATGCCCGGTTACCTGGCGATCCTGGCCGTGCACCGGCCGTCGGGCACCGGGGTGGTGGCGTTCGGCAACGCGTACACCATGCACTACGGCCCTTCGGCGGGTGGCGGGATCAGCCGCTTCGGCCTCGACGTGCTGGACGCCGTGCTCGATCGTGAGCCGGTACGGGTGGCGCCGTGGCGGCCGCGCACCCCGCCGCCGGAGCAGATCGCGCCGCTCACCGGCCGGTGGTGGTGGATGGGGCGGGAGCACGAGGTCGGCTGGGCGGACGGGGAGCTGGTGGTGACGCCGCTGACGCCGGCGCGCACGCCGTGGCGGTTCGTGCCGGATGGGCCGACCCCGGACCTGTGGCGCGGCCGGTCCGGCGACAACGACGGCGAGCTACTGCGGGTGGTGCGGGACGAGGACGGGGCGGTGGTGGCGCTGGACATCGCGACGTTCGTGCTCAGCCGCGACCCGTGGCCGGCGGTCTGACCGGGCCGTTCAGATGTCCTCGTCGGGTTCGGTGACGAAGTCGATCAGGCGCTCCATGGCGTTGATCAGCGGGGTCTCGACGTCCTTGTAGCTGGACACCGAGGCGAGGATGCGCCGCCACATGTCGGCCGGCTCCGCGACGCCCAGGGCGGCGCAGACGCCCTCCTTCCAGGGCCGGCCGGGCGGCACGGTGGGCCACTCGCGGATGCCGAGCGCGGCGGGTTTCACGGCCTGCCACACGTCGACGTAGGGATGTCCGGTGACGAGGACGTACGGCGACCGGATATTTCCGACAATTCGGCTTTCTTTGGAGTTTGGTACCAGGTGATCGACGAGCACGCCGAGGCGCGCGACGGGACCCGGGTGAAACTCGGCGACGGCCGCGCTCAGCTCGTCGATGCCGTCGAGCGGCTCGACCACGACGCCCTCGACCCGCAGATCGTCGCCCCAGATACGCTCGACGAGCGCGGCGTCGTGGATCCCCTCGACCCAGATCCGGCTGCGCCGTGCGACCCGCGCCGTGAGACCGGTCACCGCGATCGACCCTGACGCCGTGACCTCCCGCCGCGGCTTGACCGCCGCCGCGGGCTGCCTCACCAGCGTCACCGGCTCGCCGTCGAGCAGGAACGCGGCCGGCTCGAGCGGGAAGTTGCGCCGCCGTCCGTGCCGGTCCTCCAGCACGACCGCGCCGAACTCGAAGCCGACCACGGCCCCGCAGAATCCCGAGTCGGCATCCTCCACGACCAGGTCCAGCTCAGCGTCCACCGTCGGGACCGCACGCCGCCGCCGCCAGTCGTTGTTCGCCAGCACGTCCATGGACGGCAAGCGTATCGGCTGACGCCTCCGTCGCCTGCGAGACATACCGGCACGTCAGCACGTACCCTTGCTCCCATGTCCCCCGCAGCACGCGCGGCGACCCTGCAGGCGCGCCGCTCGGCGCGTTTCGTGGCATGGGTCCGGGCGTGGCGCGCCGGCCTCGTGCCGTGCGACGACGCCGCCGCCGAGATCTCCGGCGACGAGGAGCACATGGTCTCCGACGTCCCCGGCACGTGGACCGACGTGTCCCTAGCGGACGCGATCGCCGCGCTGTCCAAGCTCCACCCGGACGAGGTCCGCCTGGTGCTCCCCGCCCCCGGCGACCCCCGCGGCCTGCCAGGCCCCGGCCCGTTCAGCGGCGCCGCCCTGCTCGCCGGCGAAGGCGTGATCGCGGCAGGACTCGGCTTCGTGCCGGAGGTCCGCCTGCACACCTCGGGCTCCGGCGACGAGTTCGAGACCGTCCGCTGGCAGGTGTTCGTCCTGCCCACCACCGTCCCACCGGCAGCGGGCCCGTCAACCGCCGAGGCCGAGGCCGAGCTGTCCGCCGAGCTCGCCACCGCGACCCGCACCCTGGCGAAACTCGACATCGCCCAGTGGCGCCCCGAGCTCGCCGGCGCCATCGAAGCCCTGCGCAAACCCGACGGCGCCACCGACCTGCCGCCCGGCTACGACCCGCGCGCCCGCCGCCTGTACGCCCGGGCCGCCATCCTCGACCGCGTGCTCGCCCTGGCCGAACACGCCGCCCCGGGCGGCGCCATCAACGGCTACGAGGTCCAACAACGCGACGCCGCCCTGCGCCCCTTGACGACAGCCTGCCGGCGCGCGCTGGTGGCCGCCTGCAACGCCCCGCTGCTGTAGCTGAGTTGTGCTGAGCTAGCTGCCGCGCCTCCGGCGCGGCGGCGGGGGTTCCCACCCGCGGCCCCCATGCTCCCTGCGGTCGCACCTTCGAGACGGCCCGACT
>NZ_JBFAIC010000010.1:2029-206495 GCF_040654515.1 Dactylosporangium sp. NPDC050688 | reverse complement strand
CGTACGACGCGCTGGTGTCGACCGTCGCGGCGGACGCGGCCGTCATGTTCAGCACGGCGACGCCCGTGCCGACCAGCGCGGTCACCACCGCGGCGACGGCGAGGCCGAAGCGTCGTCTGCTTCGCTGGAGGTTCATTGGAGGCGGGCTCCTTCGGTCGACTGGCGGTCCGTGTTAGCGCTAACAGTGAGCGCCGACGATGGCTCTTCGGGTTTTCGATAGGCAGAGAGGAGGAATGGAGAGCGCCGGCGGGAACGCTCACATCTCGATTCGCGAGATTGCCAGACTGTTTCCAAACATTCAAGTGCGGCAACATGCGGCGGCCGGTCCATCCCGGCACATGTGACGTTTCAAGTCCGCCCCATGCCGACGTCCTCCCAGGTCAAAGCGTTTTCCCGGGTACCGCACCCGGGCACTTCCCGGCCGAAAATTTCGTCGCCCGTCGAACGCGACTTCTGTTTCACGTACCGCATAACACTTTTCCGGCAATGCGTTCGCGGCGCGGTTTCCGTTACGCCTCGCGGCGTCCGATAGTCGCGCTGGGCGTCGCCAACGGTAAGCCCGCGAATACTTGACGCAGTCTGCCGCGTCACGCAGATTGTGATGCCGTGACAGTCGACGTCAGCGCGGACGGGTTGCCCGACCAGCTCGCCGTGCGCCATGCCAACCTGACCCGCACGCTGCGGCACATCCGCACCAACGGGCCACGGTCCCGCGCCGCGATCGCCGCCGCCACCGGCCTGCACAAGACGACCGTGTCCAGCCTGGTCGAGGAGCTGCTCACCCGCCGGCTGGTCCGCGAGCTCGGCATGGACCACTCCGGCGCCGCCGGGCGGCCCGGCCGGGGCATCGCGTTGAGCCCGCACATCGGCGCGATCGGCATCGAGATCAACGTCGATTACCTCGCCGTGCACGGCAGCGACCTCGCCGGCCGCACCGTCTACGAGCAGCGCACCGGCTTCGCCTGCGCCGGCCGCGACGTCGAGCGGTGCCTGGACGACATCGCCGAGGCGGCCCGGCGGGCGCTCGCCCACCTGGCCGACCGCGGCGTCACGCCGATCGGGGTCACCGCCGCCGTGCCCGGGCTCATCGACGTCACCCGCGGCGTGGTGGTGCTGGCACCGAACCTCGGCTGGCACGAGGTGCCCATCGTCGACCGGCTCAGCCACAGCCTCCCGCCGCGGCTGTGGATCGGCGTCGACAACGACGCCAACCTCGCCGCCCTGGCCGAGCACGGCTCCGGCGTCGCCGCCGGCACCGACGACCTCATCTACCTCACCGGTGAGGTCGGCGTCGGGGCCGGCGTGATCCTCGGCGGCCGCCTGCTGCGCGGCGCCGACGGCTTCTGCGGCGAGATCGGGCACATGACCGTGGAGCCCGGCGGCGACGTCTGCGGCTGCGGCCGGACCGGCTGCTGGGAAACCAAGGTCGGGCTCGCCGCGCTGGTCCGCCGGGTCACCCCCGACGCCGCGTACGGCCTGGAACGGGGGCCGCTGCCCGACCCGCAGGACCGCGTCGCCGAGGTGGCCCGCCGCCTCGCCGCCGGCGACCGCACGGCGCGCCACGCCGTCACCGACGTCGGCACCTGGCTCGGGCTCGGCAGCGCGATCCTGGTCAACCTCTTCAACCCGCGGGCCATCGTCCTCGGCGGCTACCTCGCCGCGCTCGCCGAGCACATCATCCCCGCCGCGCAGGCCGCCCTGGCCTGCCGCGCCGTGGCGAACCCCGCGGCCCGTTGCCATTTCGTCGCGTCCCGGCTCGGCTTCACCGCCGCCGCCCGCGGCGGGGCCGGCGCGGTGCTCGACCGCGTCATCGAGCACCCGACGACCGTCCCCGTGCCGCCACCCGTACCGGCCGTTCCGGTCCGGTAGCGCCCCGTCGAGATGCCAGAGGTCCCCGTGGCGGTCGTGGGCACATGGTCCGTGTCGTCTTGACGCGACGGCCGGTCATCGGCCACAGTCAACGACCACGCGACCTCACCAGCGCGGACCCGGGACCACCACGCAGGTCCACCCGGTCCGCACGGTCCGCCCGGGGCCGCACGACCGACCTCGGCTCAGCGACGGTGATGTGACGATGCGAGGTACCGGCACGATCGACACAGGCCTCGTGACCGCCGCCCAGACGGGCGACCGGCGGGCCCTGGACGAGCTGGTGTCCAGCAGCGTGCCGCTGGTCTACACCATCGTGCGCCGGGCGCTCAGCGGCGACCCGGATGCCGACGACGTCGTGCAGGACACCCTGCTGCGCGCGGTCCGGCAGCTGCCGGCGCTGCAGCACCCCGAGAGCTTCCGCCCGTGGCTGGCCGCGATCGCCGTGCACCAGGTGAGCACGCACCTGCACCGCCGGGCCGCCGCCGCCCAGCGGGCCACGACGCTCGACGAGGCCGCCGAGGTCCCCGACGCCGACGCCGAGTTCGAGGACCTG
Organism: Dactylosporangium sp. NPDC050688; assembly: GCF_040654515.1. NCBI lineage: Bacteria > Bacillati > Actinomycetota > Actinomycetes > Micromonosporales > Micromonosporaceae > Dactylosporangium > Dactylosporangium sp. NPDC050688. Next base: position 204,070 of record NZ_JBFAIC010000010.1, on the reverse strand, counting down.
ACGATGCTGCGCCTGGAGCTGTCCGCGCAGCGGCACCAGGTCACCCACGCCAGCCGCTGGCTGGACCCCGACGACCGGGCGCTGCTGTCGCTGTGGTGGCTGGAGGTCGCCGGCGAGCTCACCCGCGCCGAGCTCGCCGAGGCCCTGCAGGTCAGCGTCGCGCACGCCGGCGTCCGGCTGCAGCGCATGCGCCAGCAGCTCGACGCCGGCCGCGCGCTCGTCGCCGCGCTGCAGGCCCGGCCGCGCTGCCCGGTGCTGGACGGCATGGTCGCCGACTGGGACGGCGTACCGAGCCCGCTGTGGCGCAAGCGCCTGACCCGGCACACCCGCGACTGCCCGGTCTGCGGGCAGGCCGCGCACGGTCTCATCGCCGCGGAACGGCTCCTCGTCGGCTTCGCCCTGCTGCCCGTGCCGATCGGGCTGGCCGCCGCGCTGCTGGGCAAGACCGCCCCGGCCGCGGCCGCGCTCGCCGGCACGATCGGCGCCACCGGCGGCGCGTCAGGGGTCGCCGGCGGCGTCACCGGCGGGCTCGCCGCCAGCGGCAACGTGGGCCTCATCGGCCAGCTCGTCCAGGCGCTCGCCGCCCACCCGGTCGCCGCGACGATCGCCGCCGGTACCCTCGTCGCCGGCGCCGCGGTCACCGTCACCACCCTGCCCTCGTCCCCGCCCGAGCCCAGGACCGGGATCGCGGCGGCACCGACGCCGTCGGCGCCGTCACCGGCGCAGCGGGCCTCCGCGCCGGCGGTCACCGTCACCACACCCGCGGCGGCGACCACCAGCGCCGCCCCGAGCACCCCGGCCACCGTCGCCTTCGCCCCCGGCCGCTCGGTGTCGCTGGAGTCCGCCGCGCAGCCCGGCGGCTACGTCACCACCGCCGACGGGCTCGGCGTGCTCGCGCCCCTCGGCCCGGCCAGCGCCGAGGCCGCCCGCCGGCAGGCCACGTTCGCGGTCGTCACCGGCCTGGCGGACGGCGCCTGCTACACCTTCCGCGCCCAGAACGGCCAGTTCCTGCGGCACGCCTCGTGGCGCTTCCGGCTCGACGCCGACCAGGGCACCGCCCTGTTCCGCGGCGATGCCACGTTCTGTGTCAAGCCCGGTACCGCCGCCGACACCATCCGCCTGGAGGCGTCGAACTACCCGGGCTGGTTCCTGCACCCCCGCGGCAACGGCCAGCTGTGGGTCGACCAGACCGACAACAGCCCCGCGTTCGCCGCCGGCACCTCGTTCCGCGCCCGGCCGGCCCTGGCCGGCTGACCGCCCGGCGCCTCCCGCCGGTGCGCGGCCACCCCGTCGCCCGCCTCGATCACCGTGCCGGTGCGGCTGCCGTCCTGAGGGCCTACCGGCGCGGGCCGGCTCCGTGCAGCAGCGTGTCGACGATGCGGGCGGCCACGACGGCGGGGTCGGCGTCCGGCTCTGCGTCGGCGCCGTGCAGCGCCTCGCCGATGAGCGCGTAGTACACCCGGCGGGTCCATTCGAGGTCCGCGTCCGGGGCCAGCAGGCCGTGGTCCCGGGCGCGGGCCAGCAGCTGCACGCACCGGCAGGCCAGGTCGCGCTGGGCCGCCGCGGCGGGTGAGCCGGGCGTGTCGGCCTGCTCCAGCCCGAACCGCCAGCTGATCTTCATGCGCAGCACGGTCGCGGTGATCTGGTGCAGCACGACCAGCGGCGGCGCGGTCTCCGGGTGGGACGTATGGATGGAGCAGCCATGGAACGGCAGACCGCACTCGTCACCGGCGCCTCGACCGGGCTGGGCGCCGAATTCGCCATCCAGCTCGCGTGCGCGGGCACGACCTCGTCCTCGTCGCCCGGTCCGCGGACCGCCTCGAGCGGCTCGCCACCGAGCTGCGCACCCGGCACGGCGCCCGGGTCGACGTGATCGTGCAGGACCTGACCGAGCCCGGCGCCGCCGCGGCGGTCGCGGCCCGGCTGGCGGTGCTGCGCCGCGACGCCTGACGCTTCAGGGGCGGCGCTGCGGCGCGGATGTCGGGCCGTGCACGACGGGCCGGCCGTCCGCCCAGGTGACCTCGTCGAGCCAGAGCTGCCGGCCCGGGGTCACCGAGCCCTCCGCACCCTCGGGCCACGCGTGGTACAGCAGCCAGGTGCGGCCGCGGTGCTCCACCATGGACGCGTGGCCGGGGGCCGGACGCGCCGTTGCCGGAGCGCAGGACCGGGTTGCCGGCCGGCTTGCGGCAGGGGCCGAGGGGCGTGTCGCACAGCGCATAGCCTTCGGCGTAGTCGGCCTTGTCGTAGGCGTTCGCGGCGTAAAACAGGTACAGCTGCCCGTCGTGACGCCACAGGAACGGCCCCTCCACCACGCTGCCTTCCCACGGCTCGGTCTGCTTGAGCAGCCGGACCGGCTCGTCCAGCAGGGTCAGGCCGTCCGGCGACAGCCGCTGCGACCACAGCCACGTGTCCTGGCCGATGGCGTTGCCGTCGTTCTTCCACAGCAGGTACAGGCTGCCGTCGGAGTCGCGGAACGGGCTGGCGTCGATGGAGCCGCCGAGGTCGGCCTGGCACACCAGTGGCCCGGCGGCGGTGTCGGTGTACGGGCCGCCGGGGTCGGTGGCGCTCGCCCGGCCGATGCACTGCCGGCCGGTGGCCCGGTCGGCGACGGTCGGGTAGAGCATGTAGTGCCGCGGGCCCAGGGCGATCGCCTCCGGCGCCCACGTCTTGCCGGGTCCGCCCAGCTGGGCAGGGCCGGCAGCGCGTCACCGGCCGGCGTCCAGCTGACCAGGTCCGGCGAGGTGAGCACCGGACGCTCTTGAGCACTCACATGCAACGGTGTGTGAAGCGGATGAGGTTCCAGGAGGCGGCCTGGAGGCGCACGCCGTCGGCGGCGGGCACCTCGTGCAGACGCGGGATGACGCGGTCAGGTGCATCGGCGGTGTTCGTGGCATCGCCGGCCTCGATGCTCAGGTGCTCGGCGGGGACGAGGCCGGGCATGGCGCGCAGGTCCAGCCGCAGCAGGAGATCGGTGTCGCCGCGGTTGACCGCGAAGACGGCCAGCGCGCCGGTCTCCTCGTCGTGCACGGCGAGGTTGACCGCCATCATCGGCTCGACGCCGGCCGCCTTGGCCCACACCATGAACTCGTCCAGGCCGAACGCGTTGGTCTCGATGCTCTTCCGGGCCAGGTCGAGACGGCGGGGGCGGTCGCCGGCCGGGCCGATGCCGTCCTCCCAGCGGTATCCGGAGACGAAGTTGCCGCCGGGGTAGCGCACCACGGACACGCCCAGCTCCCGGGTCAGCTCCAGGACGTCGCCGCGGAGCCCGTGGGCGTCGGCGGTGGGGTGCCCCGGCTCGAAGACGCCGCCGTAGACACAGCGGCCCATGTGCTCGACGAAGGAGCCGAACAGTCTCCGGTCGGCGGGGCCGATGCGGAACGCCGGGTCGATCGTCACCTTCGCCGTGTCCAAGTCTGTCGCCTTTCGTTCGAACGTGCCGACGTTCTACAACGTTGGATACAACGTTGTAAAGAGCCGGACACCCTGTAGAGTCCTCGCGTGCGCCACAGACTGAAGGACGTCGCCGAGCGCGCCGGCGTGTCGGTGAAGACGGTGTCCAACGTGGTCAACGGATACCCGCACGTCCGGCCGGACACGCGCGCCAAGGTCGAGGAGGCCATCGCCGCCCTCAAATACCGGCCCAACCTCTCCGCGCGCAACCTGCGCCGCGGCCGGACCGGCATCATCGCCCTCGCCGTGCCCAAGCTCGGTCTGCCCTACTTCGCCGAGCTCGCCCGGCACGTCGTGGACGCCGCCGCCAAGCACGAGTGGACCGTGCTCATCGACCAGACCAACGGCTCCCCCGAGCAGGAGCGCATGGTCGCCCTCGGCATCCGCGACCACCTCATCGACGGCGTCATCTTCAGCCCGCTCGCCCTGACCGCCGCCGACCTGGCCACCGGCTCCCAGCGGGCCCCGATGGTGCTGCTGGGCGAGCGGGTCCACCACGGGCCCGCCGACCACGTCGCGATCGACAACGTCGCCGCCGCCCGCGACATGACCGCCCACCTCATCGCGCTCGGCCGGCGCCGCATCGCCGCGATCGGCGTGCAGCACACCGAGGAGGGCGTCACCGCCCGGCTGCGCCTGGCCGGCTACACCGCCGCGCTGACCGCCGCCGGCATCCCCGTCGACGAGCGCCTCCTCGTGCCCGCCTCCGCCTGGCACCGCACCGAGGGCGCGGCCGGCATGCGCGCGCTGCTCGCCGCCGGCGCGCGCCCCGACGCCGTGTTCTGCTTCAACGACACCCTTGCCCTCGGCGCGCTGCGTGCCCTGCACGAGGCCGGCCTGCGCGTCCCCGACGACGTCGCCGTGGCCGGCTTCGACGGCATCGAGGACGGCCGCTTCTCCGTGCCGACGCTCACCACCATCGCCCCCGACAAGGAGCGCCTCGCACAGATCGCGGTCGATCTGCTCGCCGCGCGCCTGAGCGGCCCCGACGGCGCGCCGCCCCAGGAGCGGCTGGTCGACTACCAGCTGCGCAGGGGCGAGAGCGCCTGACGGCACGGGTGGCGGCCTCCGCCGCAGCGTGCATACTTGCAGTAGCCGGTCCTGGCTTTCGGCAGCGAGAGGACGAGATCGGCACTGCACGATGGAGCCGCCCCATGGCGCTTGACCGTTTCCCGCAGTCCCTGCGGTCCGGTGACCACGTCGCCCTGCTCGAGGTCCGGGTCCTGCCAGACGGACCCGCCCCGCACGACGGCGTTGCCCGCTCTGCATCACACGACGGCGTAGCCCGGCTCGCGGTCGCCGGTGAGATCGACTCGCTGACCGCCGGCAGCCTGCACGCGGCGCTCGCCGCGGTGCTACGCGAGCACGATCCGCACCGCATCGAGCTGGACCTGTCCGACGTGACGTTCATGGAGTCCGCCGGCGTGCGGACCCTGCTGACCGGGGTCGTCATGGCCCAGCGCACCGGCTGCGACCTGCTGGTCGTGCGGGCCTCCCCCGCCGTGTACCGGCTGCTGCGCATCTGCGGGCTGCTCGACGTCCTCGGCGTCACTCACGAGGAACCTTCGGCAGGCGAACGGGTCGCCGGCTGAGCCCAACGCCACGGGCGGGGGCGCATGTTCTGCGCGGCACGGGGCAGGATCCCATGACCGCCTCCGGCGGGGCCGTTTGTCCGGCGCCGCGCGGGGCCGCGTGTCCAGCGCCGCGCGGGGCGGGTCGCCCTCATCCGACCGTCACTGCCGGACCCCCGGACCCCCGGTCACGCGGGAACTGCCGGACCCCCGTCACGCGGGAGTTGCCGATGAACGACCGCAGCGCCGAACTCGCGTCCCGCATGGGCCGCCTGACCGAGGAACTGCTGGGCGGCGCCGGCGTCCAGGAGGTTTTGCAGGGCATCGTCGACGCCGCCGTGCAGACCGTCCCCAACGCCGAGCACGCCGGCGTGACCCTGCGGACCGCGCGGCAGGCCGTCTGCACACCGGTCGCGAGCGACGACTTCGTCCGGGCCGTCGACCAGATCCAGTACGACCTCAACGAGGGGCCGTGCCTGTCCGTGCTGTTCGACGAGCCGCTGGTGCGCATGCCCGACGTCGCGGCGGAGACCCGGTGGCCCGGCTTCACCGCCCGGGCGCGGCAGGCGGGCCTGGGCAGCGTGCTGTCGTTCCGGCTCGTGGCCACCGACACCCAGCACGGCGGGCTCAACCTGTACGCCGAGGCCCCCGGCCGCTTCGACGAGCTGGACGAACACATCGGCCTGCTCTTCGCCGCACACGCCGCAGGCGCGCTCGGCGGGCTGCTACGCCGCGAACAGCTGTCCGCCGCACTGTCCACCCACGACATCATCGGGCAGGCGAAGGGGATCCTGGTCGAGCGGTACCGCATCAACAGCGAAGCGGCGTTCCAGCTGCTGGTGCGCGCCAGCCAGCACACCAACACGAAGCTCGCCGAGATCGCCGACCACCTCGTGCGCACCGGCGAGCTCGCCTCCCGCCCCCGGCGACCGTCGCGTTTCCGCCGCAGAGCCCGCGGGTAGGAGGCGGCCCGCACAGGACACCAGCGCCCGGTGCCCGTCGCCCCCGGGGGTGCCCGATGACGTCGATGGACCACGACCTCGACCTGATGGTCGACACCCAAACCGGCCGCGGTTCGACCGAGGACGCATCGAGCACGCCACGCACGCCGACGGAGGATGACGCTAACCACCGCCCACCGGGCCAGGCCACCTCCGACGACGCCTCCAGCACCACGGGCGACACGTCCAGCACCACGGGCGACACGTCCAGCAACACGGGCGCTGCGGGCGACGCGTCCGGCACCACCGACGATGCTTCCGGCACCGCGGGTGGTGCCTCCGGCGGCAGCGGCGGCGGGTCGGGGATGCCCGGCCACCCGGACGCGGCGGATACCGGCACCGCCTAACCCGACCGCGCCAACACTGTGGGCCGCCGACAGGCTCAACCACCGCACCGGGGACGCCGACACGCAGGGCTGGCCGACACCCTGAACGCCAGAGACCAGCGCCGTCTCGTCACAGCCGTCCAAGCCAGCCGGCGTGGCGTCGCCGCGCAACCCGGACACCGCGCAACACGGACGCCCGCCCGACCACGTCGGCGCGACCAGGGCGAGCCCGGCTACCGGCGCGAGCATTGCCCACGTCGGGATAGCGCCGCCGCTTCCGACGAAACGGCGTCAGTACCGGTGCCCGAGCGCCGCCCAAACCTCGGCCACGGTCGCGTACGTCTCGCCCTCCGGCAGCCGGTCGAGCTCGCCGAGCACGTCGTCTGGGGCCTGCATGGTCTCCGCGCTGTGCCGCAGGGTACTGCGGTCGCCGGGCAGCGCGGACAGCCCGATGTAGCGCCCGAACCGGCTGAACTCCTCCATCTCGGCGCTGCTGAACCCCGGCGGCGCACCGGTGCGGCGGTCACCCTGCGGGATCTGCGACGGCTCCGGCTGGTCCTCGCCGAACGGCTCGGCCATCATGCGTTCCTCGGCACGCGGCTCGGTGCCACCCTGAACGACGGCGTGCGCGGACCGGCTCATCTCGTCGTCCACGCGCGGGCCGTGCTTGCTGCTACGTTCCATGCATCACCTGTCTTCCCGGCCCGCACGAGGCCAAACGGTTTACCCCCTCCTGTCGACGAAGTTGCAGGACGCCCGGCTGCGGGCCCGCACGCACACTCGCGACCACGGCAACGACCTGTCCGAGGTCGCGGGCCGACCTGGCACCTTCGCTCGGACTGCGTGCTGCTCATACGTCCCTGCGGCGTAAGGCGAACGCGGCGAGGGCCAGCGCGACTGCGGCGTACCCGGCGAGGACGGCCAGACCGGTCCACGGCCCGAGCGGGTAATAGCCGCTGCTCGGGGTGTAGATGCTGTCGACGTGGGCGTAACGGATGATGGTGCGCTGGACGGCGAACGCCGCGTCGGGGGTGACGAGGGTCAGCCAACGCTGGGCGGACGCGGGCAGGATCGGGGTCAGCACCAGCACGTGCGGCAGGATGACCGCCACGACGACGGTCGTCACCGCGGCGGCGCTGCGCCGCAGCAGCGTGCCGACGCCCAGGGCGAACACGGCGGTGAGGGCCAGCAGCGCGGCCGTGCCCAGCGCGATGCGCACGGCGGTGCCGGTGGAGACGGGGAACAGGTAGAGGCCCTGGGCCCGGGCGATCCGAACGCCGAGCGGCACCGCAAGCGCCGTGGCCGGCAGGGTCGTGAGGTACGTGACGCCGCCGAGCACGACGGTCTTGGCGGCCAGGACCCGGATGCGGTGAGGGCCGGCGCTCAGGGTGGTGCGGATCAGCGCGTGCCGGTATTCGGCGGTGATGAACAGCGTGCCCACCACGCTCACCGCGATCAGCGCGATGAACGTGCCGAACAGCAGGTCGCCGACGGTGCCGCCACGGGGCACCTCGAACCGTGCGGCCGGCGCGATGTCACCGGCTCCGGTCACGGTGAAGCCGTCGCCGGTCGGGACGGACCCGCCGGACATCTGCGGCCCGTGCACGTCCACCGCGCCCTCGCCCGGCAACGGCGGATAGCCACCGAACGTGGCCGTGCCCGCGCCGACCTGCTCGCCCTCCCACCCGCCCTGTGCCCATTGCCCTTGCAGATCGGGGTGTCCGAAGACGGCGGTGGCTGCGGCGGTACGGGTGCCACGCCCATCGACGTCGCTCGGGCATGCGACGAACAGTCCGGCCTGCACGGTGCCGGGCAGCCCGGCCAGCCGGACGGTGGTCACGCGGCTCCAGCGGGCCCCGTCGACGGAGGTCTCGCCGGTGACCGTGTCGCCGGTGCGGGTGAGCCGCAGCCAGCGTGGGGCGACCGGCGACACCTGGCCGGGCTCTCCCGCTCGGTCGTGGACGAAGTCGTGCTGCATCCGCGCCCCGTGCCCGCCGGTGACCATGACCGCCGCGTAGCTCGTGCCGGGTGCGGCGCCGGCCTTGATGATCAGCCCGGCCTTCGCCCACGGCACGGTCGCCTCGCGCGCGCCGGGGTCGCCGCCGACCACGGTGGTCAGGGAGGTCACGGCGACGGTGATGGCGCCGTCGCCCTGCAGCGGCCGGTGCATGAAGTAGAAGCTGTCGCTGACCGGCCCGCCGTGCGGCCCGACCGGCACGGGCGTGGGGTCGCCGTCGGCGCTGGCGGCGGTGAGGACGGCGAACAGCACGATCATCAGCGCCGCGGCGGCGGTGCCGGTGAGCCAGCCGGGCGCCGTCGTGAACTTGGTCCACTCGGCGCGAAGCAGTCGGCGGAAGGTGGCGTCACTCATGCCCATGGTTGTACGCGGCGGCCGGTGACAGCACGGTGACAGCGGTTGACACCGTGCTGTCACCTGAGGTTTGCGAGCATGACGTTGTGCGGGGCCCCGGGCCGGCGGGGAGCGATCCGGCGGGCGGTCGCCGAGGCAGGAGCGTGCTGCCTCCCGGCTCCAGCAACCTACGCCGGCTGGGTGCGGGTGCCGCTGCCCCAGTAGTACGGACCGGAGATGGAATGAACGTTGATGCTCCAACCGATGCGCGCCAGCTGCCGCTCGAGGTCCGCCGGCTGGTGCGGGATCTTGACGATCCGGTAGGCCGTGCCGTCAGTGAGGCGACGTTGGACGACCGGGGAGTCCTCACCCTCGATGAGCTCCTCCTCGGTGCGGTGCCAGTCGTCGACGAAGAACACCCGACCGTCCGGCTGCAGGCAGTCGTCGACCAGGGACCAGAAGGAGGTGGAGCGTTCGGCCGGGACGTGGGACAGCCAGAAGCCGAAGAAGACGACGTCGTAGCGGCGGTCCGGGTGCCAGGTGAACAGGTCACCCTGCAGGAACCGCACGGGTGCGGCGCCGACGCGGGACGACGCGATGCCGAGCATCTCGGCGGAGGCGTCCACGGCCGTGACGTCGGTGGCGTGCCGGAGCAGCTGCGGCGTCCAGGTGCCCGGGCCGCAGGCGAGTTCGAGCACGCTGCCGGCCGGGCGGAACGCGTCCAGCGCCTGGGCCGGCTCGCCGCCACCGGCGAACGGCAGCGCGTGGTCGTCGTATTCGGGCGCGACCGCCCGGTAGAACGCGGCCTGCTCATCCAGCAGTGCCGCCAGCTGGCCGTCGTCACCCATCCGCGAATTTTTTCCCGACCGGGGGCGGTTCGCAACAGAGCGGCGGATGTGCTGTGTCGGAGTCCGTACGCCGGGTAGGGAGCGGTGCGAACGGTAACCGTACAAGCGAGTCAACGGGGGTTAGGCAATGCTGCAGACGATGGAATCGGACAACCATGCCGTCGCCCAGGCGGTGCATGACGTCGGTTCGGCGTTGTGGTTCGGTGGGACCGTCATGGGCGTGACGGGGGTGAACAAATCCGGCAGCGACCTGGAGCAGGGTATCGACCGGATCCGGGTGGCGGAGTCGGCGTGGAGCAGGTTCAGCCCCATGCAGTGGGCCGGGATCGGTGCCACCATGCTGGCCGGGATGCAGCTGACCAGGGTCGGCGCCGGGCGGCTGGCGATGCAGCGCGGCTTCGGCTCGGTCGGGGCGCTCAAGGCCGGCATCACGGTGCTCGGGGCGGCCGCTACGGCGTACTCGGCGTACTGCGGTTCGCGGATCGGTCAGCTCGCCGAGCAGGCGTACGACCGCGGCAACGACATCGACGTGCGGGACGCGACCGTGCCTGGGCCGACGACGCCGCCGCAGATCGCCAAGTGGCAGCGCCGGCAGCGCATCGCCCAGGTGGCGGTGCCGATCCTGGCCGGCGCGAACATCGTGTGCGGCTCGTACCTGGTGCAGTCGTACCGGCCCGCCGCGACCGCGAAGGGCGTGCTGCGCCGGTTCCTGCCCGACCGCATGACGGGCGCCGGTTGGACCGGCAGCGGCATGATGCGCGGCGGCATGATGCCCGGCAGGTGGATGCGCTGAACCCGGCGGTCCCGGCCGGCGACGCATGCCGTCGGCCGGGGGACCGCACACCGCCGGCCGGAGGACCGCACGCTGCCGACCGTGGGACCCGCACACCGCCCGGCCGGACCTCGTGCGCGGCCGGCCACGGCGTCCGTCACCGCCCGGCCGGACGTCACCGCCCGGCCGGACCTCGTGCCCGGCCGGCCACGGCGTCCGTCACCGTACGGCGGCGGGTTGCGGCGCCCGCTGGACCGCCGGCCGCCTCCGCCCGGACCGGCGTCGCTGCCGCAGCTCGCGTACCGCCGCGGTGAGCAGCTCACCCGGGCGGCGGCGCCGGCCGATGAGGCGGGTGAACGCGGAGTGCCGCAGCACCCAGCCAGGATGCCGGCCGCGGACCCGGCCGGTGCCGTCCATCGGGCGGTCGAGGTTGTCCAGGCCGTTGTCGGGCCGGTCGGAACGTTGGCTGCCGACCCCGACGCGGCGCACCGACAGCAGGGCGTCGGACAGGGCCGGTGACAGCCGCTGGCCGAGGAGGAATACGACGGCGGACCCGCCGACCGGGATCTCGCGCCGTGGGTGGGTCGCCGCGTACACGATGTTGGTGGCCACCACCGAGGGCGCGTACACCGGCGGGGGCGGCTTGACCATCGCGCCGAGCTTGCTGCGAGCGTGCTCGAAGAACGGCGTGTCGGTCGACGCCGGCAGGATCGTGGTCACCGTGACCGGCGACCCGTCCTGCGCGAGCTCCATGCGCAGGCAGTCGTAGAACCCCCGCAGCGCGAACTTGCTGGCGGTGTAGGGGCCCTGGAGCGGTACGGCCCGGACACCCTCGGCGGAGGAGATGCCGATGACGGTGCCGGCGGAGCGGCGCAGCGCGGGCAGCGCGGCGTGCACGCCGTGGACGTGGCCGAGGAAGTTGACCCGCATGACCCGGTCGAACTCCTCGGCGGTGATGTCCTCGACGCGCCCCCACACGCCGACCGCGGCGGCGTTCACCCAGGTGTCGATGCGACCGTAATGCTGCTCGGCGAAGTCGGCGAGCGAGCGTACCGCGGCCGCGTCGGCGACGTCCGTCGGCACCGGCAGGGCGTCGCCGCCGTCGCGGTGGATCTGCTGAGCGAGCGTCTCCAGCGCGAGGGTGCCGCGCGCGGCGCACACCACCCGGGCGCCTTTCGCCGCGAACTCCAGGGCGGTGGCCCGGCCGATGCCGGTGGATGCACCGACGATGACGACAACCTGCTCCGCAACCGGTCTGGGCATGGCGGCCTCCTTCGGCAAGGGCGCGGCCCGCCCCCGTCCGGTGCCCGCCTGCGCTTCGGACGTGGTCGTTGCGGCCACGACCCTCCTTGCGGTCCCGCTACCCAGCGACCCGGCGATGAAGCGCACCGGCCAGCCGCGGAGGCGGGCAGCAGCCACACCGGACGGGGGACGGAGGCGGGCAGCGCCACACCGGCCGGCCGCGGAGGCGGGGCACAAGCAGCGCCACCGGCCCGGCGCCGGACGCGCCCAGCAGCTCAGTCGCGGGGCAGCAGCGGGCCGAGTGGGCCGAGGTCGATGTTGAGGTCCTCGGGGCGCAGGCCGAAGTGTTCGCGCAGCTCGGCCATGCGGTCCTCGAGCGCCATGAGCGTGAGGCCGATCCGCTCGATCTGCTCCGCGGTGAGGTCGCCCACCTCGACGCGGCGCAGCGCCTGCCGCTCGACGAGCTGGCGCAGCAGCTCCACGACGGTGAGCACGAGCGAGGCGAAGCCGCGTTCCACAGAGTCCCGGTCAAGGTCCAGCCGCGCGTCCCGGTCCAGCCGCGCGTCCCCGTCCAGCCGCGCGTCCCGGTCCAGCCGCGCGTCCCCATCCAGCCGCTCGTCCCCATCCAGCCGCTCGTCCCGGTCGGATCGCGCGTCCGGGGCGGGTTCGTTCACGGCGTACCGTCCGGGCCGGCGGGAAGCACCGGATCCGGCGAGATCGGCGAGACCGACGAGACCGACGACACCGAGGAGACCAGGGCGCGCAGCGACACCCGTACCAGATCGACGTCGGCGATGGCGATCGTGACGTCGCCGGCGACGACCACGCCGGTGGACAGCACCCGGTCGAGCAGGTCGACGAGGGCGATCTCGCGCGAGTACGCCGGCTCGCTCACGGGGCTCCCCCGGCGTGCGCGAGGCCACCGCCGGCCGGGTGGGCCGGGTCCGGCTCGGGCGTGCCGATCGATGGGACGAACGAGTACGGTGGCCACGGCCCCGTCAGCCGCAGCGTGATCCCAGGGTATGTGGCGCCGAGGGTGCGCACGGCGGCCGCGAACGCCTCGGCCTGCGCGTCCTGCACCAGGTACGCGCCGTTGAGCACCATCACCTCCGGCTCGCCGGTCAGCCGCCGGTCCTGGGGCGCGTGCAGGTGTGCGGCGTCGGCCCGGCGGGCCAGCGCGGCGTGCACCGCGTCCGCGTCGCGCACCGCGTCGTCGTGGCGGTGTTCGCGGGCGGTCAGTTCGGCGCGGCGGCGTTCGAGGTACGCGGTGCCCGACCCGCCCGCCGTGGTGGCGGGTTCCGGCGCCGGGCCGCGGCGGACGTACCCCTTGACGCCCCACTCGGTCCGCCCGGCCACGCGGTCGAGGGCGCCGGTGAGGCCGGTGGCGTACCGCTCGAGGGTGGCGGCCAGGCGGGTGTCGTCGCGGTACACGGTGGCCAGGCCCGCGGGCACGACCGGGCCGGCCGCGGCGAGCTCCGCCACGACACGGTGGTGCTCGAACGCGGTCCGCGCCACCCACGCCGGGTCCTCCAGGTGTGCCCGCAGCTCGCCGGCGCCGGACACGCCGGTGGGTGCGGGGCTGACGTACGCGCACAGCCCGGCGGCGCGGACCGCGCGGACCGGCGCGTCACCGATCCCGGCGACCGCGACGGGCACCTGGTCACGGGCGACACCGTGCAGCCACAGCCGCCACGCGTCGTCGCTCACCGCTCGTCCCAGGAGTCGCGGCGCCGGGATCGGGGACGCGACCCGGCGTCGGTGCCGGCCTCACCGCGCGGCCCGTCGCCACGCCCGGCCTCACCGCGCGGCGCATCGCCACGCCCGGCCTCACCGCGCGGCGCATCGCCACGCCCGGCCTCACCGCGCGGCGCATCGCCACGCTCGAGCTCGCCGCGCGGCGCATCGCCCCGCCCGAGCTCGCCGCGCGGCGTGTCGCCCCGCCCGACTTCACCGCGCGGCCCGGCGCCGGGCCCGAGCGAGCCGCGCCCCGGGTCACCGGGCCCGACCGCCCGGCGGCCGGAGGAGGACAGCCACGGGTCGGTCTCCCACCAGTCGATGCCGAGCTGCCGAGCCGTGTCCACGGACGCGATGACCAGCCGCAGCTTCAGCGTGAGCAGCTCGATGTCGAGCAGGTTCACCTGGATGTCGCCGGCGATGACCAGGCCGCGGTCCAGGACCCGCTCGAGGATGTCGGCGAGGTTCGTCGGCTGGTGCCCGGAGCCGAGCGCCGGCGCGGGGCCCAGCCCCGGTGAGGAGGCCGCCATGTCAGCTCACCTTCGGGTCGGTGCTGCCGCGCAGGTACCGGCGGTCGCGGTGACAGGCGAGCAGCTCACCGTCGTCGTCCAGCTCGGCGAGGTACAGCCCGAGCATGTCGGCCGACGAGGGGACGCGGCGCTCCTCGACGACCTCGACGCCGACCAGCCAGCCGTCCTCGGCCGGCTCGACGGACACCACGCCCAGGGCTTCCTTGCCGGTCAGCTCGCCGACCTCGTCGATCGCCAGGCGGGCGATCGAGGCGGCGGCGAGCGGCTCGGGGGGAGCCTTCTCCCGCCGTTGTCGCGGTTCGGTACTGGAGGGAGTCATGCGTCCTGCCTTCCGGTTGTTCAGCCGGTCGACCGGGTGGCGACCCGGTCGAGGATGTCCTGCTCGGCGGCGCGCCGTTCGTCCTCGGTCAGCTCTCCGCGGGCCACCGCCTCGTCCAGCGACTCCAGCTGCCTGCGCACGCCCTGCGGGCTGTACAGCTCCTGCTCGGCCTGCTGCAGCAGCACCTCGGCGACCGCGGTGACGGCGCGCACCGGCGCGAGCGGCAGCGTGAGAATCGTGACGAGCAGGCCCATGGTTCACCCCGTGAGCCGGTTGACGAAGTCGTACGGTGCCGCGGGGCCGAGCCGGCGCAGCTCGACCCGCCCGTCCCACGCGTCGGCGAGCTCGGCGAGCGCCGCGTCGAACTCTGCGCGCCGGCCCTGCTCGACCAGCACCGGCAGGTGCACGGCGTCCAGCTCGTGGGTCGGATCGGCGACGACGAGGTCCTCCACGACACGACCGAGCCGGTCGGCCGCGGTGCGGGTGTCGGCCTGCCGCAACGCCTCGATCGCGCCGTTGATGCGCTCGCCGAGGGCCATGCGCTGCTGCGTGGTCTCCTCGTCGGGCCGCTCCTGGATGTCCTCGCGCAGGCGCCGCGCGTACGGGTCGGCCTCGAGGATCTCGCCGAGCACGGCGTCCTGCGCGTACCGGCCGCGCACCACGTACTCGACGCGGCCTTCGAACCGCTTGAGCAGCGGGGCGATCTGGTCGTGCTGGTCGGCCAGCAGCTGCCGGACGGCGTCGAGGTCGCGCAGCACCGTGCCGAAGCGGACCGGCAGCACCGGTGCCACCTCCGCGGTGCCGTCCAGCAGCCGCTGGTACGCCGTCAGGTCGTCGGGCCGGCCGAGCGGCCGGTCGAGCGGGATCTCACTCACCAGCGCGGTCAGGTCGTCCTGGGTCACCGTGGTGATGTCGCCGGGCGGGTCGCCCACACCCCGGGCGCTGCCGGTCGGCTCGACGTCCGCCGGCACCACGCCGTAGAGCATCATGCCGACCCGCGGTGCGGTGGTGTCGGTGGCCACGTCAGTCTCCTCTGCGTCGCCGCGGCCGGTCGCGGTCCTCGTCGTCGGACGGGCCGCCGATCTGCTCCAGCACGTCGCCGGCCTTGGACAGGATCTTCTCGCCGGCGCCTTCGATCGCGCGCTTCCCGGCGTGCCCGGCCACCGCGCCCTTGGCGCCGCCGACCACCTCGGGCAGGCCCTTGCCCTCCTGCTGGCTCAGGTCCAGGCGGTTGGCCGCCTCCGCGAACCGCAGGTACGTGTCGACGCTGGCCACGACGACGCGCGCGTCGATGGTGAGGATCTCGATGCCGACCACCCCGACGCTCACGTGCGCGTCGATGACCAGGCCCTTGTCGAGGATGATCTCGATGACGTCGGCGAGCGACGATGACTGCCCGCCGCCGCCGGCCCCAGCTTGCACGACCGACATGCTCGTTCACCCCCTCGCGGTGCTGCGCTTGCGGCGGTCGCCGCGCTCGGGTCCGCGGCGGTCGCGGGACTCGGTGTCGGGCCGGGCCCGCCGGGGCGCGGCACGCGGCTGGCGCCGCGCCCGCGGCTCCTCGTCCTCGTCCTCGCCTTCGTCCTCGCCTTCGTCCTCCGCGGTCGCTTCCGGCTCCTCCGGCTCCTCCGGCTCCTCCGGCTCCTCGTGCTCCTCCGGCTCCTCCGGCTCCTCCTCCGCGGACTCCGCGGACTCGGCGGACTCGTCCTGCTGCTGCTCCTGCTGCTCGCGTTCGCGCTCCTGCTGCACGGCGGTGTCGTGGTCCATGACGACCTCGCCGTCGCGGATGACGCCGCGCCAGCCCTCGACCTCGTCGGGGTTCAGGATCGTCTGCGTCATCGTGTGCCGCACGAAGTGCTTGAACTCCAGCCGGGCCCGCCGCCCCTGCGCCCGCCACAGGTTGCCGGTGCGCTCGAACAGCCCCTTCGGGTAGTACTCAAGGATGAGCACGATCCGGGTGAGGGTCGGCGTCAGGGCGTGGAACGACACGGCGCCGTTGACGTAGCCCTTGGCCCCCTTGGACTGCCAGACGATGCGCTCGTCGGGCTGCTGCAGCACGATGTTGGACTCCCAGTCGCGGTGCGACAGGAAGATCTGCGCCCGCCACTGCAGTTTCATGTCCTCGGGGTGTTCGACCTTCTCGACCTTCTTCATGAACTTCGGGAACTCTTCGAACGACGTCCACTGGTTGTAGGCGACCCGGATCGGCACGCCGACGTCGGCCCACTCGACGATGTTGGTGACCTTGAGCTTGCGGGTGGCGCTGCGCCCGCCGCCGAACGCCCGCTTGACCTTCTCCCAGCCACCGGCCAGGCCGCCCTTCGCCGCCGCCTTCATCGGCGAGCCTCCCTCGGCGAGCTGCTCGGCACCCTTCGTCGCGGCCACGAGCGCCGGGTTGCCGCTCTTCTGGGCGTACTCGTTAAGCCTCCCGGTCACGTCGCCGACCCGGTCGTGCAGGGCCGCCATGGCATGCTTGCCGAGCGCACCGGCGAAGTTCTGCATCTCGTCCACCAGCAGGCGGGACACCCGGGCGCCGATTCCGCCGTCGGCCGCGTGGCCAGTCATCGTCGCCCCGCGGTGCGCCGGCGGCGGACCGGCGGCTCAGGCTCGGGTTCGGGCTCCTCGTCGGTGTCCTCGTCCTCGGTGTCCTCCTCATGCGCCTGCCGGGCACGGGAACGGCGGCGGGCCGCGGGCTTCGGTGGCGCCTCTTCTTCTTCCTCCTCCTCGGGCTCCTCTTCCTCGTACTCGGCCTCGTAGTCCTCCTCGCGGCCCTCATCCTCGTCGCGGCGGCCGCGCTTGGCCGCCGAGCGCAGCGCGTCGCTGCGGTCGCGCAGCCGGTCGCTGACGGAGTCGATGCGATGCAACACGGCCGTACGGGCGGCCGACCGGCCGGCATCGACGAGCGGGCGGGCAAGTCCGGTCAGCTCGCCGAGTGCCGGTGAGCCACCGACAAGCTTGCGTCCACGGGCCAACAGGTCGGTCGGATCGCCGCTGAAGCGCCCGGCCGCCGCCGCGGCGCCGAGCAGCATCGCCGCACGCAGCCTGCGCTGCCGGCCCAGTACGTAGCCGGCCATGACGGCCAGCGTGATCTGCAGTCCTCGTTTCATAATGCAGCCCTCCGGGCGCTGTCGCGGGTAGTGGCGCCCTCGGGCGCCCTACCCGGGTGTCGGGCACCAAACCTGCCCCGCACCGACTCGCCCGGAATCGCCCGCCGCCCCGACGGGGACCTCCAGGGTCAGGACAGCGGCTGACCGCCGGTGACACCGAGGACCTCGCCGGTGACGTAGCTGGACTCCTGGGAGGCGAAGAACACGTACGCGGGCGCCAGCTCGGCCGGCTGCCCGGGGCGTTGCATCGGGGTCTGCTCGCCGAAGGACTCCACTTTCTCCTCGGGCATGGTGGCCGGGATGAGCGGCGTCCAGATCGGCCCCGGCGCGACGGCGTTGACGCGGATGCCCTTGGCGGCGAGGCCCGCGCCGAGCGCCTTGGTGAACGCGACGATCCCGGCCTTCGTCGTGGCGTAGTCCAGCAGCTCCGGCGAGGACTGGTACGCCTGGATGGACGCCGTGTTGATGACCGTCGAGCCCGGCGCCAGGTGCGGCACGGCCGCCTTGGTGAGCCAGAACATCGCGTACAGGTTGGTCTTCATCACCCGGTCGAACTGCTCGGTCGTGATGTCGGTGATGCCGCCCGGCTGCGCCATCTGGTACGCGGCGTTGTTGACCAGGATGTCCAGCCCGCCCCGCTCGCTCACCGCCCGCTGGACGACGGCCTCGCAGTGGCGCTCCTCGCGGATGTCACCGGGCACGGTGACCGCCTTGCGGCCGGTCTTCTCGACCAGCTGGGCGGTGTCCCGGGCGTCCTGCTCCTCGTCGGGCAGGTAGGCGATCAGCACGTCGGCGCCCTCTCGGGCGAACGCGATCGCCACCGCCCGGCCGATGCCGGAGTCGCCGCCGGTGATGACCGCCCGCTTACCGGTCAGCCGGCCCGTGCCCCGGTAGCTGTCCTCGCCGTGATCCGGCTCGTCGCGCATCTCCCCGGTCCGTCCGGGGTGCGGGATGCGGTCGCTGTGCAGCTCGTCGGCCTGCTCGAACTGGTCCTGCGGATGTTGCCTGCGGTACTGGTCCTCGGCCATCGCACTGCCCTCTTTCTCCGATGCGTGGTCGCCGAACGCACCGCCTTCCCGGATCCGCCGGGGCTAACCAGCGGGGTCCGGCGCCTGGTTCGGCACCTGGTCCGGCACCGGGTCCTCGCCGGTGACGAGCACGATCCTGCCGGGGGCGTGCGGGCGCTGCGCCAGCTCGTGCGCGGCCGCGGCCCGCGACAGCGGGAACACCGCCGCGACCGGCACCCGCAGCCGCCCCCGCGCGGCGAGCTCGACCGCGGCGCCGAGGCCGTGCACCGCGAGCGGGTCGGCGGCGCCGATGGTCCGGCCGTTCCCGTCCGCCGGGGCGCCGTGCGACAGGTGCACGCCGTGCGCGGCGGCGGCGAAGTCGGCGATCGTCACCACGCGCGCCGGGGCGCCGGCGATCGCGATCAGGTCCGGCAGCGCCCCTCTGGCACAGTCGAACACCGCGTCCACCCCGTGCGGCGCGAGGGCGCTGACCCGTTCGACGAGGCCCGGCCCGTACGTGGTCGGCACCGCGCCGAGGGCACGCAGGAACTCGTGGTGGTCCGCTCGGGCGGTGCCGATGACGGTCGCGCCGCGGGCGACGGCGAGCTGGACGGCGACGCCGCCCACCCCGCCGGCCGCACCCTGGATCAGTACCGTGTGGCCGGCGGCGACGGCGAGCCGGTCCAGGACCCGGGTGGCCGTCTCGACGCTGCCGGCGGCCCCGCCCGTCTCCGCCCAGCTCCACCCGGCCGGTTTCGGCGCCCACGCGACCAGGACCGCGTGCTCGGCGTTGGCGCCGCGCGCCGTCGTGGCGGTCATGCCGAACACCTCGTCGCCGGCGCCGACGCCGGTGACGCCGGGACCGACCTCGTCGACCACGCCGGCGGCGTCGAACCCGGTCCGGAACGGAAACGTCGTGGGCACCACGTCGCGCAGCGCCCCGGAGCGGATGGTGGTCTCCCCGACAGACAACCCCGACGCACGCACCGCGACCCGGATTTCGCCCGGGCCCGCGTGCGGCGCCTCGACCTCGGCGACGTGGACGACGTCCGGCGGGCCGAACCGCGTGAACTGCACAGCTCTCATGATCGCGGACGGTACCGGGGCACCCCGCCCACCTGGCTAAAGTGAGAGCGGTGACGGACGAAGTGAGGCGGTCGCTGCGCGCCGACGCCAGTGACAACCGGACCCGCATCCTCGCGGTCGCCCGCGCCGCGTTCGCCGCCGACGGGCTCGACGTGTCGATGCGCGAGATCGCCCGCCGCGCGGAGGTCGGGGTCGCGACCGTGTACCGCCGCTTCCCGACGAAGGAGGCGCTGCTCGCCGAGGCGTTCGCCGAGCCGCTGGCGCTGTGCTCCGCGGTGGTCGAGGAGGGTCTCGCGGCCGCCGACCCATGGCAGGGGTTCAGCCTGGTGATCGAGCAGCTCATGCAGGTGCACGCGGTCGATCGGGGCTTCTCCGACCGGTTCCGCTCGGCGGCGGCCTACCTCACCGCCGACCGGGACCGCACGCTGCGGCTGCTGCTGCAGCTCGTCCAGCGGGCCCAGCGGGCCGGCGCGCTGCGGGCCGACTTCGTGGTCGAGGACGTCATCCTGGCGCTGATGGCCAACGACGGCATCCGCGCCGAGTCGCCGGCCGCGCGAGCGGCGGCGTCCCGGCGGCTCGCCGCTCTCATGCTCCAGTCGTTCCGGGCCGACCCGGTCCGCGCGCCGCTGCCGCCGCCGGTGCGCCTGCCGCTGCCCCGCACCGGCGGCACGCCGGCCACCCGCGGGCGGTGACGGCGCCCCACCCGCACGAATGACCATCGCCGGTCATCGCTACGCCGTCCACTGTGCACACCTACCTGTAGACGACCCGGTGCGCGGTAAAATCCTACTTCACCGATAGGGATCAACAGGATTACCGCCGCGTCTCCACCGTTCGTGGGAGCGGATGCGCCACCGGTCGCGCCGCACCCCCAGTACCTGAGCCCCGCGGACACCGCCGCGCCGGGCCACATCCCCATGGAGCCACTCGCATGAGCAGCGAGCCGTAACCCTGGAACCGTCGTCCGACAGCCCGCCGACCGGGTCGGGCAGCTCGACCCGCAGGTCGCCCGGCGGCGGGTCACGCCGCGGCTGCGCCCGTGGCGCTGGCTCGGCAGCGCGGTCGTGCTGGTGGTGCTGGCCCAGTTCGTCTCGGGCATCTTCACCAACAGCCGGTACGAGTGGCACAAGTTCTGGCCGTACTTCACCCGCGCCTCGATCCTCGACGGCGTCGTGGTGACCCTGCAGGTCCTCGGCCTCAGCGCGGTCGTCGGGCTGATCCTGGGCATCGTCGTGGCGCTCGGCCGGCTGTCGACCAACCCGCTGATCGGCGGGCTGGCATGGGCGTACGTCTGGTTCTTCCGGGCCCTGCCACTGCCGCTGCCACTGATCATCACGTTCAACTTCTTGTACTTCTACCCGCGCCTCGGCATCGGCATCCCGTGGGAACGAGGTCGGTTTCTCCAACATCACCGACACCGAGCAGCGCAAGGAGAAGTACGACTTCGCCTCCTACCGGCAGGACAACCTCGGCTTCGCCGTGAAGGCCTCCAGCACCTGGAACTTCGACAAGAACTACCGCAACCTCGCCGGGCTGAAGGTCGCCGTCGGCGCCAACCAGGAGAAGATCCTGGTGGCCTGGCAGGACAAGCTCAAGGCCGAGGGCAAGGCGCTGGACATCAAGTACTTCGCCGACACGCCCAGCACGTTCAAGGCGCTCGTCTCCGGCCAGCTCGACGCGCACTTCGGCCCCGACCCCGGCATCGCGTTCCAGATCAGCAAGACCCAGGGCACCGCCGACGCGGTCCGCAACGGCGGCGTGTACTCCGGGGCCGGCGAGTCCCTGCAGGGCCTGATCGCGGCCACCACGAAGAAAGGCAACGACTTCGCCAAGGCCCTCGCCGCGGCGATCAACTACCTGATCCAGAACGGTCAGTACAAGCAGTGGCTGGCCGCGTACAACCTCGCCACCGAGGCGCTGCCCACCTCCGAGGTGAACCCGCCAGGCCTGCCCAAGTCCAACCGGTGACGCCGCGACGGACGGCGGGTCCCCGCGGGGGCCCGGGGCCCGCCGTCCGTGCCGCCTTGGCCGATCCGAAACGGTCAGGCGGCGGGTGCGGTCTCGTAGGTCATGAAGGTCTGTGTGTCGGCGGCCTCGCTGCGGACCCGGCCGCCGGAGACGCGGCGCAGCCAGGTCGCGATCGCCCGGTCGAGCCGGTACGCCTCGATGTTGTGCCGGCAGATGTCCAGCGAGATGACGCCCTCGTGCTCCTCGGCGTGCCGGTACATCGCCTCGATCAGCTTGATGAAGACGCCGTGCTCGTGACCGGGGACGGCGACGAAGCCGCAGTACCAGATCCGGTGGTCGGCATAGTGCATGGGCCAGCGGCGGGCGAAGTACTCCGGCGAGATGAGCGGCCACGCGCTGAGCTGGTTGGTGTAGGTCGCCAGCCCCAGCAGCACGCCGTCGTCGGAGTAGGCGAGCCACTTCTCCACCCTGCGGTCGGTCATGACGTCGTCGAACTCGCTGCGGTACATGAGATGGCGCTGGACGGTCAGCGCATTGAGGTGGCGGAATGCGGAGTCGTACAGCTGCCAGGCCTGTTCGAGCTGCTCGTCGACGAGGTCCATACGGACGTCAATCTTCATCTGACGCCTCCCGATCACCTTCGGTAAGGACTGTTCTACAGACCGTACGCAGGGATCGAGAAGCCGACAATCGTCAAAATCACCGCCATAAGGGAGGCTGTGACCGCGCGCTCAGTACTCCAAGTCCTGTACTCGGCGCAGTTCACGGCCGATCGACGCATCCACACGCGTAAAACGGCCACTGAGCGGCGGCCGGCGGTGCACCCGGCAACCTGCATCTTCCACCAGGCCCGACCGGATCAGCCGCGCCGGGCGAGGCGCTCGCGCTGGGCACGACCGTGTACCGGGGGTCGCGGGCCGAGGCCAGGCCCGCCTCGAAGATGCCGAACCGGGTGCAGACCGACCCCGCGACCAGCGCGGCGCCGGACAGGGCGGCGGCGGTGCGGCTGCGGCCGCCGAACACGGCGCCGCCGAGGGCGCCGGCGACGGTGAGCGCCTTCGCCGCGCGCAGCAGGGTGCCGGCGCGGCCCTGCCGGTACGTCTGCGCCACGATGCCCATGCCGCGTTCGGCGGCGGCGGACGACACGGTCTCCGCGACGGCACCGAACACCGCGGCGCGCCGGGCCGGGCCGGCCTCCCCGACCGGGGCGAGAATCATGCCGAGCCCGCCGGCGGCGGCCGCGGCCGAGCCGGCGAACGTGAACGGCAGCTGCCGGTGCGCCTCGTGCCACGCCGGCACGGCTGTGTCGGCGAGCAGCACGCCCGTGTACGCGGCGACGGCCGGGCCGGTGAGGGCGGCGCCGGCGGTGGCGGCCCGGCCGAGCCGCGGGAACCAGCCGGTGACGGCAGTCGCCGCGGCGGCGCCGGCGAGCGGGCCGTAGGGGCGAGGATCCACGAGCCGATGCTCATCGGCCCGCGCGTAGTCGTAGCCGCGCGCGAGCAGCGCGAGCACCTGCTGCCGGGTCGCCATCGCACTCCTGTCACTCGATGCAGGCGCGGCTTCAACCAATTCGCCGCCGGCCCGGGGCGTGCATGGCCTCACTCCCGGCGGGGTAGTCCGGGGTCATGACCGACGACAACACCGGCAAGGACGCCGGCCCGGACCGGCTCGAAGCGTTCTCCGAGGACGCGACGCCCGACGACGACTTCGCCGGCGAGCACAGCGACACCACCCTCGCCGACCAGGTGCCCGGCGGCCCGGAGCGCGCCGAGGATCCGGAGAGCCCCGACAACCGGGCCGGCATGGACTGATCCCCCCGAGTGCCCGGCCACCGGCCCGTTCCGGGCGCCGGCCACCCGGCCGGACGTCCTGGTGCTGTTTGCCGGGGTACCCGCCGGGTAGCCGGTACGGCATCGACGACAGCAGGAGGCACCCCATGCCGGACCACGACCCAGACCACGACCCGGACCAGCAGACCGTCTACGGGGCGGACCAGGACCGCGAGGGCACTGCCACCGGCGGCTACGACGGCGAGGCGGGCGCCGACCGCAACCCGGACGACTTCGGCCCCGAGGCCGTCGGCGGCACCGACGTCAACCCCGACACCGGCGTCGAGCGCGGCGCCGTCGACAACGCGCCGCGCCGGTGACGGTCACCGGCAGCTACGGCTTCACCGCGCCGCCGGAGGTCGTCTTCGGCACCCTCACCGACCCGGACCGGGTGGCCCGCTGGCTGCCGTCCGGGGTGACCGCCGACCGGGCCGGCCCCGACCGGTACCGGATCCGCGCCGGCGGCACCGTCGTGGTCTGCGAGGTCGCGACGGTGCCGGACGACCTGCGGCTGGAGTGGCGGCTCGCCGACCGGCCCGGCGTGCACGGCACCTTCCGCGCCGAGGACGGCCCGGCCGGCGGCGCGCAGGTGCACATCAGCGTCGACACCCCGGACGCCGGCCCGGACCGGGTGCTGGCCCTCGTCGGCGACGCGATGCGCCGGCTGCAGCTCGACGTCAGCGACAACTTCAACGCCGGCTGACCCGCCGGCTTGACTCGCGTCGCTAGCCTCCCGTGGCAGTGGCCGCTCGGCGGCCGGGACACGGGAGGAACGATCCATGCGTCGGGCAGCGGCGGTCGTGGCGGCGACGGCCTTGATGGCGACCGGGTGCACGCTGAGCACGCCGAGCACGCCGCAGCTCCTGAGCGGCGCACCAGCACCCGCCGAGGCCGCCGAGGACGCCGCAGCTCCTGAGCGGCGTCACCGGCACGCGGCGAGACCGCCGAGGACGCCGTTGCGGAAGGCGCCGATGCGGTCGAAGGCGCTCGCCTCGCCGCTGCCGCCGGCCCGGCCGAAGACCAGCAGCGCCGCGACGGCCTCATCCAGGTCGCCGGGTGACAGGCGCAGGCCGTCGCCCGCACCGCGGTGCAGCAGGTCGTTGCCCCAAGAGCCGGCGAGGCAGTCGACGGTCAGCTGGCCCGCCCGGCCGTCGGCGGGCCGGCCGCGGCGGGACTGGGCGGCCCTGGCGAACAGGTCGCCCAGCAGCATGCCGACGGCGTTGTCGCCGATGTGCTGGTACAGCTGCGGGCCGAGCTCCCGGTTGTCGAAGGCGACGAAGTCGCCGCTGGGGCAGTAGAACGCGGCACCGGTGGGCTGCGTGCCGGGCGGCTGCCGGTCCTCGCAGTCGGGCGCGTCGGCCGGGTCGTAGGGCACGACCTTCAGCGGCTTCCACGCCGCGCCGCCGGTCAGCTGCGGGTACGCGCGCTGCCAGTACTCCTGCGCGTCGCCGGCGAGCTCGGTCACGGCCTGCCCGTACGGCAGGTCACCGCCGCTGGCCGCCTCGTCGGCGGAGCTGAACGGGATCTCGGTGACCGGCAGGTTGCCGGCGCGGTACGAGGCGCACCGGGCCGGGCCCTGCTCGACGCCCTCCTGCAGCGCGCGGACCCGGTCGAAGGCGTTGCCGTGGGCCTGTGGGGCCTGCGCGGACACGCCTGGCCGGTCCCGCAGCGACAGCAGCCCGGCGACGGTGCTGTCCAGCTGCTCGGCGCGAGGCGGGGCGAAGGTCTTGGAGTGCCCGGCGGTGACGTCGGCGATCCAGCTGCCGGCGAAACAGTCGGCCTGCTGCTCCAGCACGATCGTGGCCTGCTCGGCGAGCCCGAGGCGCAGCTGGACGGCGTGCCCGTACTCGTGCGCGACCACCACCGCGACCAGCAACGTCCCGTAGTCGGCGGCCAGCTGCGGGATCAGCGTCTGCGCGTCCCAGGCGATGAAGTCGCCGGCCGAGCAGTAGAAGGCGTTCGGCTGGTACTGCCACCGCTCGGGCCCGCACTGCGGCGGCGGGTCCTGCTCGGTGTACGGGTGGTACCCGCCGGACACCGGCTCGAACGGCTTGCCGCCCGCCAGCGCGGGATAGGCGGCGGTCCAGTAGCGCTCGACGTCGGTGACGGCGTCGCGGACGACCTTGTTGGCCTCGGTGGCCGAGAGCGGCTCGCCCCCGCCGACCGCGGCGCCGCGGCCCCGCACCGCCGGGTCGGCGCCGACCGCGCAGCCGGCACCCACGACGAGGGCCAGCACCGCGGTGACGATCCAGACGGGCCGAGCGTTGACCTGCATCGTCCCCCACAACCCCTCAGCAGTGTGCCTTCACAGGGTTCGATATCCCGGCCGCCCGCCGGCAAAACCTTTCGGGTCCGTACGCATCCTCGCACATCGACGTGGCCTTCGGTAACGTTCCGGT
The DNA here is from genome assembly GCF_040654515.1 of Dactylosporangium sp. NPDC050688. Taxonomy (NCBI): domain Bacteria; kingdom Bacillati; phylum Actinomycetota; class Actinomycetes; order Micromonosporales; family Micromonosporaceae; genus Dactylosporangium; species Dactylosporangium sp. NPDC050688. The sequence continues at coordinate 178,531 of NZ_JBFAIC010000010.1, read as the reverse complement.
CACCAGACGTGGTGTGGGAGGTTGGGGTGCCTGACGGCCACCGCGACGTGCCGGACCCGGCACGCATCGTCGACCGTGCCCAGTTCGCCGCCGCGCTCACCGGGCAGCGCGAGCGCGCCGGGCTGACCGTCCGGCAGGTCGCCGCGCAGGCCGGGGCGCGGCACTCGGTGAGCACCGTCGGCGACTGGTTCTCTGGCCGAGGGCTGCCGTCGCTGTCGTCGCAGCCGCTGCTGGTGCGCGTGCTGGAGGTCTGCGACGTGCCGCCGGACGAGATCGAGGCGTGGCTCGCGGCTTGGCGCCGGGGGCGGCATCGGCCGGCGGCCACGGTCCCCGCCGAGGAGCCGTACCGGGGGCTGGCGAGCTTCGGGCCGGACGACGCCCGGTGGTTCTTCGGCCGGGACCGGCTGACCGCCCGCCTGCGCCGGGAGGTCGAGTCGCTGCGGGCCGCCGGCGGTGGGCTGCTGCTGCTCGTCGGCGCCTCCGGCTCCGGCAAGTCGTCGCTGCTGCGCGCCGGCCTCGTGGCCAGCCTGCGGGGGCGTCCCGCGGACGACGCGCCCGGACCTGACGCGGCGCCGGACGGTGACGCGGCACCGGACTTTGACGCGGCGCCCGGCGGTGACACGGCGCCCGGCGGTGACACGGCGCCTGGATCTGACGCGGCGGCGTGGGTGGTCGAGGTCATGACGCCCGGCGCCGACCCCCTCGCGGAGCTGGCGCAGCGGGTCCGTGCCGTGACCGCCGCGCCGGGTCCCGCGCTGCTCGTCGTGGACCAGGCCGAGGAGCTGTTCACCCTCGCCGCCGACCACGCCGCCGCCTTCGTCCGCGAGCTGGCGGGGCTGTGCGCGGCGCCGGCCCGCGCCGTCGTGGTGGTCGCCCTGCGCGCCGACTTCTACGCCCAGGCGCTGCGCCATCCGCCGCTGCTGCGGGCGGCGCAGCGGCGCCAGTTCACCGTCGGGCCGATGACCCGCGACGAGCTGCGCTCGGTGATCGCCGGCCCCGCGGACCGGGCCGGGATCGAGGTCGAGACGGGCCTGGTGGAGGTGCTGCTGGCCGACGTCGCCGGGCTCGGCGGCGCGGACGACCCCGCCGAGACCGCCGCGCTGCCGCTGCTGTCCCATGCCCTGTCCGCGATGTGGCAGCACGACGAGGGCCGGCGGATGACACACGCGGCGTACCGCGAGGTCGGCGGCGTCCGCGGAGCCGTTGCCGCCACCGCGAGCGCCGTCTACGACGGGCTCACCCCGCCCCAGCAGGAGGTGGCCCGCCGGCTGCTGACCGCCCTCGTCCACCTCGGCGAGGACACCGTCGACACCCGCCGGGTGGTGCCGACCGCCGCGCTGCTCGCCGAGTGCGGCGCCGACGCCGACGCGGCCGAGGTGGTCCTGGAGCGGTTCGTGCAGCACCGCCTCATCACCGCCGAGGCCGACACGGTCCAGCTCAGCCATGAGGCGCTGCTGTCGGCGTGGCCCCGGCTGCGCGGCTGGCTGCGCGCCGACCGGGCCGGCCTGCTGATCCGCCAGCAGCTGACCACGGCCGCCGCGGCCTGGCAGGCGGACGGCCACGACCCGAACGCGCTGTACCGCGGCACCCGCCTCGCGGCGGCGCAGGGCTGGGCCGCGGAGCATCCGGCCCTGCTGTCGCCGCCGCTGCGGGAGTTCCTGCGGGTCAGCACCCGCCACGCCCGGCGGCGCACCCGCCGGCTGCAGCAGACGCTCGCCGCCCTCAGCGCCCTGACCGTGGTCACGCTGCTGCTGGCCGGCTACGCATTCCAGCAGCGGGCCGCCGCCGACACCCAGCGGCACGCCGCGATCGTCCAGCGCAACGCGGCGCTGTCGCGCATGATCGCCGGCCGGGCGGACTGGCTGCGCGGCCGGGACACGACGCTGTCGCGGCAGCTGGCGCTGGCGGCGTACCGGACCGCACCCACCGTGGAGGCACGCTCCAGCCTGCTGGACGCGGCGGCCACGCTGAGCGCGACCCGGCTCGAGCCGTTCGGCCGCCCGGCCCAGGCGGTGGCGGTGCTGCCCGGCCGGCAGCTGCTCGCCGCGGCGAGCACCGACCACACCGTGCGCCTGTGGGCGACCGGCGCGGCGGCACCGAGGACGACCGCGACCCTCACCGGCCCGGCAGACGCCCTGTACGCCCTCGCCGCCAGCCCCGACGGCCGCCTCCTCGCCGCCGCCGGGGCGGACGACCGGGTGTTCCTGTGGCGGCTGGACGACCCCGCCCGGCCCGAGCCGCTGCCGCCGCTGCCGGGCCCGTCCGGCACCGTCTACGCCCTCGCGTTCAGCCCCGACGGGCACACCCTGGTCGCCGGCAGCGCCGAACGCACCGTGTACCGCTGGCAGCTGACCGGGCCGGCCGCCGTGCCGCTGCCGCCGCTGGACGGGGTCACCGGCGTGCAGGCCCTGGCGTTCAGCCCCGACGGGCGCGTGCTGGCCGCCGGCGGCGCCGACCGCCTGGTGCACCTGTGGGACCTGCTCGCCCCGCAGGGGCCCGAGCACGTCGCGGCGCTGCCCGGGCACACCGGCAAGGTGCTCGGCGTCGCGTTCGGCGCCGGCGGGCGGCTGCTGGCCAGCGGCAGCAGCGACCAGAGCGTCCGCCTGTGGGACCTCACCGACCCGCGCCGGCCCACGCCGCGCGGCGCGCCCCTGACCGGCCCCACCAGCTGGGTGAACGCGGTGACGTTCACGCCGGACGCCCGCCTGCTGGTGGCCGGGTCGTCGGACAAGACCGTGCTGCTGTACGAGGTCGCCACCGGCCGCGCCCTGCAGACGCTGCCGCATCCCGCGCCGGTCACCGCCGTCGCACTGACGCCCGACGGACAGACGCTCGCCACCAGCAGCACCGACGGTCACGTGCGCCTGTGGCCGCTGCCCGGTCCGCTGCTGACCGGCCCGGCCGGCGGGGTGTTCGCGACCGCGTTCAGCCCCGACGGGGCGACGCTCGCCGTGGCCAGCCGGGACGAGACGATCCGGTTGTTGCACCCGCACGGCCCGCCGGGCCCCGTCCTGCGCCGCGCCGAGGGCGGATACGCGGGCACCGCCGCGTTCAGCCCCGACGGGCGGCTGCTCGCCGCCGGTACCAGAGCCGGCGACGTCGACCTGTGGGACGTGCACGAACCCGACCGGCCGGTCCGGCTCACCCCGGCGCTGAGCGCCGCGCACGCCCTCGTGGAGACGGTCGCCTTCAGCGCCGACGGCACGCTGCTGGCGGTCGGCGGCGACGACGGCAACCTCTACCTGTGGGGCGTCGCCACGCCGCAGCGGCCCGTCCTGCTGGCCACCGTCCCCGGCACCGGAGCCATCGTCCTGTCGCTGACGTTCCACCCGCACGCGCCGGTCCTCGCCGCCACCGACACCGACGGCTCCGTGCGGCTGCTCGACGTCCACGACCCGGCCCACCCAGCGCCGCTGAGCGCGCTCGGCGGGTTCGCCGGCTACGCCTACAGCGCCGCGTTCAGCCCCGACGGGCGGCTGCTCGCCGTGGGCGGCGGCGACAAGACCGTCCAGCTGTGGACGGTCGACGATCCCGCGCATCCGGCACGGTTCCCCGCGCCGCTGCTCGGCCCGACCAGCTACGTGTACTGGGTGACGTTCAACCCCGCCGGCACCACCCTCGCCACGGCGTCGACCGACGGCACCGTCTGGCTGTGGGACGTCACCACCCCCGCCCGCGCCACGGTCGTCGCCACCCTCGGCCGCGCCGACCCGGCCTACTACACGGCGGCCTTCAGCCCCGACGGCACGGTCCTCGTCGCCGGCAGCGACGACGGCACCACCCGCCTCTGGGGCACCGACCCCGCCCGCGCCGCCGCCGAGATCTGCCGCACCGCCGGCGTGGGCATCAGCCGCGCCGAATGGGACCAGTACGTGCCCGGAGCGCCCTACAGCCCACCCTGCTGAGCCAATTTCGCGGCGCTGCGGTCCCGTCCGGCCCTGTCCGGGGTGGCCCATGCCCCGTCCGGAGTTGTCCGGACCGGGCCGTGCGCTCTTCCGCCGGGCAGCCGCCGCCCGGTTCGCTCGACGTGCGGCACCCCGGCCGCCCCGCACACATCGGAGCCCGAATGAAGATCACCCGCGTCGTGGTCGCCGCCGCGCTCGCCGCGGCCGGCGCCCCGCTCGCCGGCCTGTCCCCCGCTTCCGCCTCGGCCAGCGGCAGCGTCACCTGCAACGGCAACCTGGCCGTCGTCGGCGTCTGGATCCAGAAGGTGAGCGGCAGCGGCACCTCCGGCTGGGCGTGGACACCCAACGACGGCTCGTCCACGCAGGACTACTACCGCGAGAACATCGACTCGGACGCCACGTACAACGTCCACGTCGGCTGCGGCGGCAGCCCGAGCGCGTGGCAGTACACCACCACCTCGGTGACCCCGCAGTCCGGCGACGCCGACTGGGTGTGCATCCCGGGATACGCCACGGGCGGCCTGAACCGCTGCTCGCCGTCGTGAGGTCACCGCGGCTGCGGTCCGTGAACCATTCCACCATCGAACAGGGAGCGCTCATGACCACAACGCGTATCGCCCTCATGCTGGCCGCAGGCGTCGCCATCGTCGGGCTCGGCGCCGCGCCGGCGTCCGCGGCGAACTCCGGATCGGCGATGTGCGCGAACCAGGACCCCGTCGTCGGCGTCTGGGTCAACGTGTCGGGCGGCACGAGCGGCTGGGCGAGCCGCAGCGGCTCCGGCTACTCGCAGAACTGGAGCTACAACACCCAGGGCAAGTCGTACTCACTGACGGTCGGCTGCGGCGGCACGCCCCAGCAGTGGGCGGCGAGCACCAGCACGCCCTATTACTCGACCAGCTGGGCGCACGTCATCTGCTTCCCCGGCTGGGCCTACGGCGTCGGTGGCATCTACGCCCACGACCGCTGCTACGCCGGCTGACCATCGCTGCACCGGCTCCTGGTCGCCCTGCTGGTTGTGACTGTCAAGGCTTTGCTCGCAGGAGGGGGGAGACGGCGCCGCGCCGGTGACGGCCGCGGCGCCGTCTTCGTCGCACCCCGCCCTCCGGTCAGACGGAGCTGGCGAGGTGCTGCTGGGCGGCGAGCAGCCGGGTCATGCTCTCGGCCGGCATCGGCCTGGCCCGGTGGTAGCCCTGGCCGAAGGGTGAAGGCCGGGCGCGGCGCGGGCGGCGCACGTGCTCCGCCGCGCCGTGCCGGCAGCCGCAGCGGCGCCACGATGCTCAGCGCGGCCACGGCGGCCAGGGCGACCAGCGCCACCCGGTAGCCGAGCAGCCCGCCCCCGGCGCCGGGGCCGCTCACCGCGTCGACCGCCCGCACGCCGAGGGCGGCCAGGGCGATGCCGAGGCCGTTGGCGAGCTGCACGACCGTCGAGGACAGCGTGGTCGCGCCGTTCATCTGCGCGGCCGGCACGTCGGCGAACTGCAGCGTGTTGTACCCGGTGAACCCGACCGACCGGAACACGCCGCTGAGCAGGAACACCCCGGCCATCGCGGCAGGGGCCTTCGACCACGTCGTCGAAGGCCCCTGCCGCGGTGCCCGGTCAGCTCCAGGAGGCCGCCGACCAGTTCAGACCCGACCAGGTCCGGCCCGACCAGGTGCGGCCGGACCACGTCCGGCCGGACCAGGTGCGGCCGTCCCAGACAGCGCCGGACCAGGTGCGCCCCGACCAGGTGCGGCCGGCCCAGTTGTCGCCGGACCAGGTGCGGCCCGACCAGGTGCGGCCGTTCCACGTGTCGCCGGACCAGGCGGTGCCGGTGGTGCAGACCTCGGCCCAGCCGGCCGGCGTCCAGGCCTGGCCCATGATGTCGAACTCACCGGTCAGTTCGGCGCCGGTGTCGGGGTCGGCGACGTGGGACGTGCCGCGGGACAGCTCCAGCGAGCCGAGGCCGGTGGCCGGCAGGTACGTCTGGGTCGACTCGGCCGGGGTCGGGGCGTTGACGGCGGCGGCGATGTCGAGCTGGCCGGCGCCCTGGGCGACCTGGTCACCGGCGGGCATCGCGTCGGCGGTGCTCGTCAGCAGCCGCTTCACCTGGTCGGGGGTGAGGTCGGGACGCTGCTGCAGCAGCAGGGCGGCGGCGCCGGAGACGACGGCCGCGGCCTGTGAGGTGCCGCTGCCGCGGAAGTACCGCTGCGCGGGGTCCTCGGCGATGCGCGCCTGCGGGTAGACGACGTCGATGAACGCGTTCGGCACCCGCAGTGACACCACCGACTTGCCGGGGGCGACGAGGTCGGCGTGGCGGGTCGCGTTGCCGCCGGTGCTGAAGTCGGCGACCACGTCGTCGGTGCGGTCGGTGGTGGTGAGCGGGTCGGCGGCCCCGACGGCCAGGACGTTCGGGTTCTGGGCCGGCATGCCGACGCGGGTCTCGGCGAGCCCTTCGTTGCCGACGGAGACCACGACCACGATGCCCTGCTTCCAGGCCGCCTCCACCGCGTAGGACAGCGGGTCGAGCCGCTGGTCCTGGGTGGAGTCGGTGCCGAAGGACAGGTTGAGCACCCGGATGTTGAGGCCCGGGTCGTCGCGGTGGGTCACGACCCAGTCGATCGCGGCGATCACCTGCGACACGTCGACGGCGCCGTCGGCCGCGGCCACCTTCATGTTGAGCAGGTGCGCGCCGGGGGCGACGCCGACGAACTGCTTCTTGTCGGCCTCCTGGCCCGGCTGCACGCCGGTGTCACGGCCGGCGATGATGCCGGCCATGTGCGTGCCGTGGCCGAACGTGTCGAGGTTGCGCAGCGCGGGGGTCTGCGACTCGAACGACAGGTCGGGGCCGTTGATGATCTTCCCGGCCGTGTCGAGGCCGGCGACCGGCGCAATCCCGGAGTCGATGACGGCCACGCCGACACCCTGGCCGGTGAGCCGGGCACCGGTGGCGTCCGTGGCGCCCCACACCTCCTGGGCGCCGATCGACTGGGTCAGGCTGTACAGGGAGTGCTGGTCCTCGTCGGCGTTCCAGGTGTCGGCCTGCAGGCGCACCTCGCCGTCGGGGGTGACGGCCCGCACGCCCGGCGCACCGGCCACGGCGGCGAGCGCGCCGGCCGGGACCGTGGCGGTGAACGCCCCGACCAGGTCCAGGTGCTGCCCGATCGTGCCGCCGAGGCGGGTCACGGCGGCCTCCGCGGCGCCGGTGCCGTCGTGCCGGACGATGACCGGCAGCAGCGGCGCGGCGGTGTGCGTGGGGCGGGCCGCCGCGGCTGCCGTGCTGAGCGGGCCGGCCAGCAGACCTGTCGCCACGGTCGCGGCGACGGCCGCCTTGAGCAGTGAAGCTGGACGCATCGAACCTCCATCTAGCGGTGCGTTACCTCGATCGTGCGGTGCTCCTCGGCCGTCGCTTGTCAGCCGGTCGGCCGGTCCGCGGCCCGGACACCGTGATCGCCGCCATTTCCACCGGTCCGGCAACCCTCGCGCACCCGTCCGGCCATGATTCGACGCGGCTGCGGCGATGGGAGATGATGACGTTGGGTCACGGTGGCGCGCTGCGGAGGGGGCGGGGACGGTGCTCGACGACGCCGGCGGGCTCCCGGACGCGCGGCTGCTGGCGATGCTCGACGACGACCGCCAGGGCTGGGTGCTGGCGAGGTCCGTGCGGGAGGACGGCCGCATCGTCGACTTCGAGCTGGCCTACATCAACGACGCCGGCTGCCGGTTCGTCGGCCGCCCCCGCGAGGAGCTGATCGGCGGCCGCTACCGGCACCTCTGGCCGGAGATGGGCTACGACGGGACGCTGCCGCTGTACATCGCCGTCGTGGAGACCGGCCGGCCGCTGACCCGCACCGTCTACCACGACCGGCCGACCCTGCAGGGGCACTTCGAGCTGCGGATCAGCCCGTTCGGCGACGGGTTCGGGGCGCGGTTCGTCGACCTGCGGCAGGTCACCGTGGTCCCGCAGTCCGGCGGCGGCACCCGGCTCCACGACGCGCTCGACGCGGCGTTCGACGGCTTCACGCTGCTGCGTGCGGTGACCGACGAGACCGGCGCGGTCGTCGACTTCGTCTGCGACTACGTCAACCAGCTCGGCGCGCGGCTCGTCGGGCGCACGCCCGATGCGGTCATCGGGCAGCGGCTCAGCGACATCTCCCCCGGCAGCTGGAACAACGGGCTGTTCGACCGGTACCGGTCGGTGGCGGAGACCGGCGAGCCGATCCGCGAGCAGCGGGCGTACCCGCGCATCGGCCAGGTGTGGGAGGTCAAGATGGCCCGCGCCGGGGTCGGCGCCCCCGCCGTGGCCGTGTCGTTCCGCGAGGTCACCGACCAGGTCGAGCAGGAGCGGCACCTCGCCGCCGTCGCCGAGAAGGCCGAGGAGGCCGCGGCCCGCGCCACGGAGGCGGCGGCCCGCGCCACGGCGCTGCAGACCGCGACGACCGCGCTGGTCGCGGCGAGCACCACGGCCGAGGTGTATGCGGCGATCGGCTCGGTGCTGCGGCCGTCCGCCGGCGGCCAGGGCCTGGCGCTGCTGCTGCTGCACGAGCACCGGCTGCACCTGCGGTACCACGACGGCTACGAGCCCGACGTCGTGGCGCGGCTGCGCGAGCTGCCGCTGGACCACCCGTACCCGGCGACCGCCGTGGCCCGCACCGGGCACCCGCTGTACCTGACGTCGCTGGAGCAGTTCCGGGCGGCGCAGCCGGACCCGGTGACCGCGGTCCCGGCCGGTGAGCGGCAGGCCTGGGCGTTCCTGCCGCTGACCGTGGCCGGTGAGGTCCTCGGCACCCTCGTCGTGGGTTACCGCAATCCGCGCGACTTCGACTATGACGAGCAGGCGATGCTGATGGCGCTCGCCGGGCTCGGCGCCCAGGCGCTGCAGCGGGCGCTGCTCTTCGAGGCCCGCACCACGCTCGCGTCGGCGCTGCAGCGGGCGCTGCTGCCGGCCACCCTGCCGCACGTGCCGGGGCTGCGCCACGCCGCCCGCTACCTGCCGTGGACGCACGGCGCCGACGTCGGCGGCGACTGGTACGACATCATCGACCTCGGCGACGGCGCGGTCGGCATCGTGATCGGCGACGTCGCCGGGCACAACGCGACCGCCGCCGCGACCATGGGGCAGGTCCGCAACGCGCTGCGGGCGTACGCCACCGAACGGCACAACCCGGCCAGCGTGGTGCACCACGTGAACCAGCTGCTGCTGGACATGCACCCGGACACCATCGCCACCTGCTGCTACCTGCAGCTGCACCCCGCCGAGGGCACGGTGACGGCGGTGACCGCCGGGCACCCGCCGCCGATGCTGCGCACCGCGGACGGGGCCGAGCCGCTGCGGCTGCGCACCGGGCCGCCGCTCGGCGTCACCCCGGACGCCGTCTACCTCGACACCACGCTGCTGGTCCCGCCGGCGGCGCAGCTGCTGCTGTACACCGACGGGCTGGTCGAGGACCGCCGGCACCCGATCGACCGGGGGCTGCGGGAGCTGTGCGCCGCCCTGCACGACGCGCCGACCCGGGACCCCGGCGGCACCCTCGACCACATCCTCGCCAGCGACGTCGGCCCGCGCCCCCGCAGCGACGACGTCGCCGTGCTGTGCCTGACCAGCGACACGGTGCCGGACGGCCCGCCCACGGCGCGGCGGCGCTTCCGCGGCGAGGCGATCAGCGCGTCCGCGGCCCGCCGCTTCGCCGCCGACGTGCTCACCGCCTGGCACCAGCCGCAGATCGTCGACGACGCGCTGCTGCTGCTCGACGAGGTCATCACCAACGCCATCCAGCACACGGTCGGCGACGTCACCGTCGAGCTGCGCCTCGGCGAGCACCTGCGGGTCACCGTCCACGACGCCAGCAACCGCCCGCCGCAGCCCCGCGACCCCGACACCGACACCGACAACGGCCGCGGGCTGTACATCATCGAGCGGCTCGCCGCGGCCTGGGGCTCCGAGCCGGTGGCGACCGGCGGCAAGCTCGTCTGGTTCGACCTGCCGCGCGCCTGACCCACAGAATTTTCCGGCGCCGGGCACAACCGACCGGCCCGATGCTGCGATCAAGGAGGTGGACGGGAAGGGAGCCGCATGCGGGCCGACGAGGAGCACGCCTACGTGCAGTACGTGAGCAGCCGCGTGCTCGCGCTGCGCAGGACCGCGTACCACCTGTGCGGCGACTGGCACGAGGCGCACGACCTCGTCCAGGGCGCGCTGATCAAGCTGTACCGGCACTGGGCCCGGGTCAGCGCCGCCGACTCCCCCGACGCGTACGTGCGGCAGGTGCTGGTCAACGTGTTCCTGCAGCAGCGCGGCACCTGGTGGTCGCGCAACGTGCGGCTCTTCGCCGAGCCCGCCGACCATCCCGAGCCCTTCACCGATCCGCTCACCGAACGCCGGGTCGACCTGCACGCGGCGCTGGGCAGGCTCGCCCCCGGGCAGCGGGCGGTGCTCGTGCTGCGGTACTGGGAGGGGCTCGACGTCGCCGAGACCGCGCAGGTCCTCGGCTGCTCCACCGGCACGGTGAAGAGCCAGACGTCGCACGCCATCGCGGCGCTGCGGCGGCTGATGCCCGACTACGCATGGGAGCCACGGTGAGCGAGCACCTGTTCCGGTCCGCCGCGCTCGACGAGCCGCCGCTGCCCCCGCAGTACGTCGACCGGCTCGTAGCCGCCGGCCGCGCCTCGGTCCGCCGCCGCCGGGCCGGCGCGGTCCTGTGCGTGCTGGCGCTGCTCGTCGCGGGGCTGGCCCTGGTGCTGCCGGGGCGGCCGCCGTCGGTGCCCGCGGTGCCGCCGGTGCCGGCCGGGTCGCCGTCGCTGCCTGACCGCATCGCGCCGTACTCGACGCTCACCAGCACCGTGAGCCGGTCCCCCGGTGGCCGGGCGGTCATGCTGTACCAGTTCGGCAGCGGCGAGGTGTTCAACATGTTCCAGCCGCTGGCGCTCGGCGCGGACCGCGACACGTACCGGCAGCTGGACGCCGCCGAGGGTCGGCGCGGCATCCGGCCGTGGCTGCTGTCGCCGGACGGCACGACCGCCGTCGTCACCGCCAGTGTCGACCCGGTGCATGCGCTGACCCTGGTCGACCTGCGCACCGGCCGCCGCCGGTCGGTGCCGCTGCCGTCCCCTGCGGGCGCGCTGCCGCTGGCGTTCTCCCCGGACGGCCGGACCCTCGCGTACGCGGCGGTGCCGATGCCGCCGAGCGACCAGTACGCCGACGTGACGAGCGAGGTGCGCCGGACCGGGGTGCTGGTCCTGGTCGACCTGGACACCGGCCGCGGCAGCACACTGAGCGGGGTGACCCCGGTCCTCGCCGCGTCGTTCTCCCCCGACGGGCAGCTCCTCGCCGTGCAGACCGGCCCGCAGGTGCGCATCGTCGACCGGGCCGGCGCGGCCGTGCGGACCGTCGACCTGCCCGCCGAGCACATCCTGACCAGCAACGCCGCGTGGTCGCCCGACGGCCGGTTGCTCGCCGCGACCGGCGCCACGGCCTCCCCCGGCGGACCGGACATCATCGAGTACCACCGGCGCATCGTGTTCGCCGACGCGACCGGCGCCGGCGGCCCGGTCCCGGAGCCGGTTGCCGCCGAGGAGATGCTCGGCTGGCGCGCCCCGGACCGGATCCTCGCCCAGGTCGCCGCGGATGACGGCGCCGGCGAGCTGCGCGACCTGCCGGTCACCGGCGGCCCGGGCACCGTGCTGAGCCGCTTCGATCCCGGCAACACCTGCGAGCTCGGCCTGTCGTCCTGCCAGGCGTACGAGATCCGGATGGCGACCGGTCTGCTGCCGTCGCTGGCGGTCCGGCCCGCCGACGCCGACCGGGGGCCGTGGCCGCGGTGGACGACCGTGACCGTGACCGCGGTGAGCGTGCTGCTCGCGCTGCTCGCCCTGCTGGTGTACCGCTGGATCCGCGGACGCCGCCGCCGGCGACGCCGGATGGACGGCGGCGCACCGAGCCCCTGGTGACGCTCGCCCCCGGGGTGCCGGTTCGGGCCTCAGCGCGCCGCGTATCGGGGCACCGGCTTTCGCTGGTACGGGATCAGCCCCTCGACCCGGTCGGGGGTCAGGTGCAGCACCTGGTCGGCGTCGACGGCCGAGGCCAGCAGCATGGCGATCGGGGTGGGGTCCCTGCCGGCAACCAGGACGATGGGGATCGTGCCGGCGTCGATCATCTCGGCGATCGCCGCCGACTCGTGCGGGTGCGGCGGGGTCTCGGCGGTGATGGCGAGCACGGTGTGCGCCGGCAGGTGCTGGCGCAGCCCGGCCACGAGCGGGAAGCCCAGGCCGGTGCCGGCGGACGGGTCGGGGTCGGCGTAGACGATGGCAAGCTCGTGCCGGGTGGCGAGGGCGGCCAGGACGGCGGTGACGTCGCCGAGGTAGGCGCGGATCTGCGACCCGGTGAGGGACACCACGGTCGTGGCGGCCTGCGAGGCGACGACGGCCGGGGCCGGGAAGGCGACCGCGGCGCCGATCCAGGCGCGGCGCGCCCGCAGGCTGCTCGCCCCCACGATTGCGGCGCTGGCCAGCAGGATCACGCCCATGGTGTACGAGCCGTCGAACCCGCGTACCACCGGGAGCAGCAGTATCGGGAACAGCCCGACGGCGCTGCCGACGGCGCCCAGCACCCCGGCGATCGACCCGGCCTGCGCGGGCGGGGCGGTGCGGCCGATGAGGGCGAGCACGCTGCCGAACGCGGTGCCGAGCGCGATCGCGATACCCGCCAGGACGGGCGCGGCGACCCAGGTCAGCGGCGGCTCGAAGGCGAGGATCAGCAGCAGCCCGGCGAGGCTGGTGAAGCAGGTGCCCAGCACGGCGGTCGGCGCGCGGTGCCGGCACAGCCAGCCGCCGAACGGCCCGGCGGCCGCGGCGAGGCAGATCCCGGCCGCCGCGAGGAACATGGCCGGGGTCCGGTCGACGCCGTACGTGCGGTGCAGGTACCCGGGCAGGTACAGGTCGAGGGAGACGATGCCGCCGCTGGAGACGCCGTACCAGACGGCAAGGTAGCGGGTCGCGGGGCGGTGCAGCAGGGTCGCCGCCGCCGACCAGGGGCCGGCCGGGTACGGCTGCGGGCGGGGGCCGTCGCGCAGGAGCAGGGCGGCCATGGCACCGTAGACGAGCAGCGCGCAGGCCAGTACCAGCAGGCCCTGCGACCGTTCGAGGTGCGTCACCGCCCGGGAGATGACGCCCGAGGCCGCGGCCATGCACATGCCGGCGGCGAAGACGCTCAGCGCCATGCCGCGGCGCCCCGGCCGGGACGCCCGCACGACCGCGGCGGTGCCGGCCGGCAGGGCCGCCCCGGCGACCCCGATCGCGCACGCCACCACGAGCAGCGACGGGAGCCCGTCGACGACGGCCAGGGCCAGCACGGCCAGGGCCGCGGCGCCGCTGACCGCCGGCAGCACGACCCGGGCGCCGAGCCGGTCGGTGAGCACGCCGGCGGGGATGCGCACGAGCACGCCGATGGCGAGCGGGGCGATGCCGAGCAGCGCCCACGTGCCGGGCGGCAGGCCGTACCGGTACCCGAGCTCCGGGCCGATCGGCGCGACCAGCATCCACGTCCAGTAGTGCAACATGTAGCCGACGACCGCGACGGCGAGCGTCCTGCCCGCCCTCGATCTGGCCCCTGCCACCGGTTTCTGCATCAACATCTGTCCCAGGCCCCCACGCTGTCGACCACGCTGCTGCACCTGACCGCCACAACGATCAGTCCGCCCACGCGGTTACGCCGACGCGTCCCCCGGCGGGGTGACCCCTGGTCAGCGACCGGAGCCGGACGGCCGCGGCCGGGTCGAGCGGCGCGCGGCCGCCACGGAAGCCGGCCTTGAGGGTCGACGGGCTCGTTGTCGAGGCGCTCGGCGTGCCCCCTGCCCTCTTGTCAAGGGCCGCGCCGCGCCGGCAAGGACAACGGGCCCTGCGCGACAACCGCGCGACGTGGCGGGCCAGCAACGTCGGCGAGATCCTGCTCGACGGCGCGTGCGCCTGGCTCGACTGCAGCATCGAGCGGGAACTGCCGGCCGGAGACCACGACATCGTCCTGCTGCGCGTCCACGACCTGCACGCCGACCGCACCGTCGAGCCCCTCGTGTTCCACCGCAGTGCGTTCGGCCGCCTCCAGCGCGCCGCCTGACCCCGACCCCGGGTGGTCGCCGGTCAGGACCGCGCGGACGCCAGGGGCCGCCGGAGGCTGTCGAGGATCGCGGCCTCTGCGTCCGGCCAGGTCTCGGTGTGCCGCACCCAGTCCGGCGCCGGGCCGGGCTGGGGCCCGAACAGGTACCGGTGCGCCACGACGCCACGCAGGGCCTGGTGCACGTCGAGCTTGTCGTCGACGAAGTGGGTGATGCCGAGTTCGGCGCAGTGCAGGGCCTCGTCGGGGCGCTTGAGACAGAACCGCAGGTGCTCGCGCGGGATCCCGGTGCGGGCGGCGAATTCGTGGTGCTCCAGCCACTGGCGGGTGAGCCGCTGCACCCGCTCGCCGCACTTGGAGACCAGCCACACCTGCTCGAAGCGCGGCGCGAGGCGGGCGAGCGCCTCGAACGCCCCGGGCACGGCCGGCGTGGCCAGCATCCGCGCGGTGTCGCCGCTGAAGAACTGCGTGTCGCCGCCGCCGGGGGCACCCCCGCCGATGATGACCCGGCCGATGTCCACGCCGAGCCGGAAGTGTCGTTCGCTCATGCCGTCGCCTCCGCTGCGCTCCGGCGCCGGCCTGAGCTCCACCCTGAGCCCATGATTCGCAGCCCTCCGCTCCGCTCCGGCCCGCTCATGCCGTCACCTCCGCTGCGCTCCGGCGCCGGCCTGAGCCCCACCCTGCACCCATGATTCGCAGCCCTCCGCTCCGCTCCGGCCCGCTCATGCGTCCCAGCGTGGCCGTCGCGGCAATAGAACAGAACTATTCTTGTCGTCGCAGCTATAGTTGGTACCTATGGATCGCCGGGCCGTGTCGCCGGAGGCGCTCGCGGCGTTCGTGGTGTTCGCCGACCACCTGAACTTCACCCGGGCCGCCGCACAGCTGCGCATCTCGCAGCCGGCGCTGCACGTGAAGATCGGCAAGCTGGCGCAGGCGCTGGGCCGCCCGCTGTACCACCGGGCCGGGCGACGGCTGGTGCTGACCGCCGACGGCGAGGCGGTGGCCCGCTTCGCCCGCGCGCACGACGAGCGGCTCGCGCACTTCCTGGCCGAGTTCGCCGGGGGCGCACCGCACCGGCCGGTGGTGCTCGCCGCCGGGCAGGGCGCCTACCTGTACCTGCTGGGCGACACGATCCGCGCGGTGCTCGCCGAGGAACCGACCCGGCTGCGGCTGGTCAACTGCGACCACCGGCAGATGCTCACCGCCGTGCGCACCGGGCAGGCGCACCTCGGGGTGAGCGTGCTCGACGTGCTGCCCGAGGACCTGACCGCGGTGGCCGTCGCGACGTTCCCGCAGATGCTGTTCGTGCCCGAAGGGCACCGGTCCGCCCTGCCCGGGCCGGTGGCGCTGCGGGACCTGGCGGGCGCGCGGCTGGTCGTACCACCGCAGCACCGGCCGCACAGAGTGCTGCTGGAGCAGGCGTTGCGGGCGGCGGGCGTCGACTGGACGGTCGCGGTGGAGGCCGAGGGCTGGCCGCTCATCGCGCAGTTCGTCGCGCTCGGCGTGGGCCTGGCGGTGGTCAACGGGTGCGTGCCGCCGCCCCCGGGGCTGGTCGCGCGGCCGGTCACCGACCTGCCGCCGGTCACGTACCACCTGGTCCACCAGCCGGCGGCGCTGGCCGACCCGAGGGTGGCGGGCCTGGTGGAGCGCATCCTGGCGCGCGGCTGACGTCCCGCCGCGAAATTTTCAGCGCCGCGCCGCCGCCCGGCGCACTGCAACAAACCTGCACATCGCTGGTCTTGTATTCGGGGAAAGCGCTTTCCTAGAATCGGGTCCCGTCGATGCAGTTCAGTGCCGCTCCCCCGCCTGGGAAACGCCTCCTGACTGCGCGGTACGGCGCGAGGACGCGTCGCCGCCGTACCACTTGCCTCACCGGAGGTCTTCATGAGTCACACCGTCCGAAACCGCCGACGACTCGCGCTGCGGGCCTCGGTGGCAGCGCTGGCCACCACGGTCGTCGGCGCCGGGATCGGGATCGCCCTGTCCACCACCGAAGCGTCCGCGGCGACCGGCGGCGTGACCGGCTTCGCGACCCAGAACGGCGGCACGACCGGCGGCGCGGGCGGCCAGACGGTCCGGGCCACGACCGGCACCGCCATCCACGCCGCGCTGTGCAACCGGGCCAGCAGCAGCACCCCGATCATCATCCAGGTCGAGGGCACCATCAACCACGGCAACACGACGAAGGTGTCCGGCTCCAGCTGCAACACCGCCGCCGACAAGATCGAGCTCAAGGAGATCAGCAACGTCACCATCATCGGTGTCGGCGGTGGCGCGGTCTTCGACCAGCTCGGCATCCACATCCGCGACTCGAGCAACATCATCATCCAGAACGTGACGGTCAGGAACGTCAAGAAGTCGGGCTCCCCCACGTCCAACGGCGGCGACGCCATCGGCATGGAGAGCACCGTGCGCAACGTCTGGGTCGACCACGTGTCGCTCGAGGCGTCCGGCGGCGAGTCCGCCGGCTACGACGGCCTGTTCGACCTGAAGGACGACGTGCAGTACGTGACGCTGTCCTACAGCACGCTGAAGAACTCCGGCCGCGGCGGCCTGATCGGCTCCAGCGAGAGCGACCGGGGCAACAGCTACATCACGTTCCACCACAACTCGTACACGAACATCGACTCCCGCACACCGCTGCTGCGCGGCGGCATCGCGCACATCTACAACAACTCCTACGTCAGCCTCAACGAGTCCGGGATCAACTCCCGGGCCGGCGCGCGGGCCAGGATCGACAACAACTACTTCAAGAACTCCAAGGACGTCATCGGCACGTTCTACACCAGCGAGGCCGGCTACTGGCAGGTCAACGGCAACATCTTCGACAACGTGACCTGGTCGCCGAAGGGCACCGACACCAACCCCGCGGGCCCGAACCCGACCTCGAACACCAGCGTCAGCATCCCGTACAGCTTCGCCCTCGACCCGGCCAGCTGCGTGCCGGACGTGGTGAGCCGCACCGCCGGCGCCAACAAGGGCCTGCAGGTCTCCGACGGCAGCTGCACCCCGACCACGCCGACCGGCGGCCCGACCACCCCGACGCCCACCTCGCCGCGCCCGTCGTCGCCCGGCCCGTCCTCGCCCGGCCCGACGCAGGGCGGGACCAACCTGAGCATCGGCGCCGGCTCCGACGGCTCCAGCAAGGCCGACGGCACCAGCTACGGCAACGTGCGGGACGGCAGCATGAGCACGTACTGGTCACCGTCCGGCACCACCGGCTCCATCTCCATCAAGTGGGGCTCCGCCACCGCCATCACCCGGATCAACATCCGCGAGGCGTCCGGCGCCACCGGCTACATCCGCAACTGGCGCGTCCTCAACGGCGACACCGGCGCGGTCCTGGCCTCCGGCACCGGCGCGGGCGTCATCACGTTCACCCGCACCTCGCTGAAGAAGGTCACCTTCGAGATCACCAGCGCGACCGGCACCCCGCGGGTCGCGGAGTTCGAGACGTACGCCTGACCGCTGCGCCACACCGCGGGCGGGGACCGGGTCACCGGTTCCCGCCCCGGCGCATGCGACCCGCTACGATCGGGCGTCGATGGACGACGATCGCCGCGACGAGCCCGTGGACCTCGACCTGGACGTCCTGGCGGGGCTGGTCCTCAGCGCCGACCTGGTGCCGCGGCCGGCCGGCCGGGCCTGGACCCGCACCCGCGCGCTGCTGCTCCTCGCGCTCGCCGTGGTCGTGGAGGACGGCAACCCGCCCACGCCTTGGGGCGCCCTGGTCGTCACGCGGATCGACAACGGGGCCACGGTGCAGCTGACCCGGTCGCGCCGCGAGGACGGTGAGCTGCTCGCGTACGTGCGGCAGCAGCTCGCCGAGCTGACCGTCGGGGAGTTCCTGGACCGCTGGGGCGTCGACCCGGCCGACCTGCGCGCCCCCGCCGCCGGGTAACGACGGACACATCCTCGATCCACGGTCGAGCCTGCGCCCATAAGGTGGGTGCACCAATGAGCGGGCCGGAGCGCAGCGGAGGTGACGGCATGGGCGAGGAAGAGACATCGACGCGGCCGGAATTGCAGCGGATGCTGGCCGAGGCGCGGCCGGGGGTGTTGCTGTTCAGCATCACCCCGCCGCGGCGCAGCGCGACACCTGAGCGGATCAAGGAGATTGCCGCCGTCACGCTGGAGCGCCTGGCGCAGCTGGACGTCGACGGGCTCATCCTGTACGACATCGACGACGAATCCGACCGCAACCCCGAGGAGCGGCCGTTTCCGTATCTGCCGACCCTGGACCCGGCCTGGTACCACGAGGAGCACCTCGGCGGCTGGGACCGGCCGGCGGTGATCTACCGCTGCGTCGGCAAGTACCACGAGCACGAGCTGGCCGACTGGCTGCGCACCGCGGACCCGCGGCGGGTGCTCGGGGTGTTCGTCGGCGCGTCGTCGGGCGACAAGCCGGTGCGCACGGACATGCGCCGCGCCCACGCGGTGCGCCGGGAGGTGCGCCCGGACCTGCCGCTGGGCGGGGTCGTCATCGGCGAGCGGCACCGCCGCGGCGGCGACGAGCACCTGCGCATGCTGGCCAAGCAGGAGCGCGGTTGCACGTTCTTCGTCTCGCAGGTCGTGTACGACGTCAACGAGGCGAAGAACCTCGTCTCCGACTACGTGTACGAGTGCCGCGAGCGCGGGGTGGCGCCACGGACCGTCGTGTTCACGCTGTCGCTGTGCGGCTCGTTCAAGACGCTGGAGTTCGTCCGCTGGCTCGGCGTCGACGTGCCGCGCTGGCTGCAGAACTCGATCCGGTACGCCGACGACCCGCTCGCCGAGTCCTACCGGCAGGCACTGGCCATCGGCCGGGACCTGGCGGACTTCTGCGAGGAGCTGGGCATGCCGTACGGCTTCAACGTGGAGAGCGTCTCGATCCGCCGGGCCGAGATCGAGGCGACCACCGAGCTGGCCGCCGACGTCGCCGCCCTGCTGCGCGAGCGCGGGCGGTAACGGGCGGGCCGGCGAGCTGCGCTGCTATCCGGCGGACTACCGCGCCGAACGTGGCGACGAGATCGTGGAGACGTACCTGGACCTCGCCGCGCCGGGGCAGCGCCGGCCGCGCGCCGGTGACGTGGCCGACCTGGTCCGCGGCGGCCTGCGCCAGCACCTGCGGGCCCGCCACGCGCTCGGGCTCGCCGACGCGGTGCCGTTCGCGGCGCACCTGGCCCTCATGACGGCCGCAAGCCTCGCCGCGGTGTGGCTGATCGCCGCGGAGCTGGTCTCCGACCGGGCCGGTCTCGTGTGGCACCCGGTGGGGCCGTTCGTGACGCTCGGCGCGGTCGCCTGGCTCGCGTGGCTGGCCGCGCCGGTGGCCGCGCTGCTCGGTTCGATGTCCGGGCCCCAGCCGTGGCCGACGTGGCGGGCCGCGGTCGCGGGGGCCGTCGTCGCCACGCTGGTCGCGGCCGTGGCGGTGCCCGTGACACTGTGGCTGCACGCCCGCCTGCGCCGCCGCCCGCCCAGGCGTGCCCGACCTGCGGCCGGTGATCGGGCGTCGTGGCAGGCGGCGGTGACCGGGCCGCGCGCCGGGGTCAGACGGTCAGCAGGCGGTCGAGCAGCTGGTGGTACTGCAGCACGGTGTCGCGCATGCCCTCGGTGCTGTCCGAGGACCTGGCGCCGGCGTGTGCCAGCTCCTCCTCGCGCTGGTGGACGCAGCCGGCCAGGGACTGCACCGCCTCGTCCAGCAGCTGCCGCGCCTCGGTGACGCTGCCGTGCGGGTCCTCGACGAAGTGGGTCTGCACGTCGTGCCAGCGCTGCCGGAACCGTTCGGCCTCGGCGGCGTCCCAGATCGCCTGCCCCTGGGCGCCCTCGGTGTAACCGCCACCCTGCGTTGGCGCGCCCTCGGTGTACCCGGTCTGCGTGGGCGTGCCCTCCGTGTAGCCGCCGCCCTGCGTGGGCGCGCCCTCGGTGTAGCCGGGCTGCGTTGGCGGGCTCTCGGTGTAGCGGCCACCCTGCGTGGGCGCGCCTTCTGGGTACCCGCCCTGCCCGCGGACGCCTTCCTGCCCGCGGACGCCTTCGGCGGGGGGCGGCGGCGGGCCGGCGCTGCGGGTCTCGGCCGTGGTCTGCTGCGGCTGGGACGCCTGCCCGGAGCCGGACGGTGCCTGCTGGAAGTTCTCGTCACGCATCGCGATCGCGCCTTCCTGGAAAGTCGATGACCGTGCTCAGCCGTGCCGCGGGGTCGGCCGGCCGCCCGACGTGTCGCCGAGCAGGTCGGCGAACAGCAACCGGTAGTGCATCAGCGCCTGCCGCAGCTGTTCCGTCGACGCCTGCCCACGCTGGTTCACCTTGTTGATCTCGTGTGCGTCTCGGTAGTGGCCGAGCGTTTCCGCGTGGTCGACGCTGAGATCCTGGACCCGGGTGTCGTAGTCGTCGGTGGGGTACCCGCGCTCCTCCATCACCTTCGTCACGAGCTCGTCGGCCTCGCGCGTCGCCGCCTCGGGCTCCTCGACGAAGTGTGCCTGCATGCGTTCCCACTGCTCGGCGTACCGCTGCCGCTGCTGCGGATCGAGCTCCCTGAGCTGCAGCTCGGCGTGGCGCCGCTCGCGCTCCTGCAGGTCACGCTCGGCCGCGCGGCGGCTGTGCCGCTCGCCGACCGCCCGCTCGTATTCCGGTCCGAACCGCTGCCGCAACGCCTCGGTCCGGCGGTACCGGCTGACGACGGCCGCGACGATCGCGACCAGGGCGAGGGCGAGCACGACGATGGCGACGATGGCGGCAGTCGAGGACATGGCAGATCCTTTCCCGAGGAGCCACGACCGACGCTAGCCCGCGGCGTGCCGGACGACCTCACCCTCGCTCCGCGGTTTCGGCGGTGTGAGAGGGAGCGGCGCGGGTACGTCACCCGCCATGCAGGACATCTCGTCGACGGACGCCGCGAGGCGGCACCCGTCGGATGCTTGGCAGTCGGCCATCACCGTGCTGCAGGAGGCGTCACCGCCGCAGCCCGCCGAGGGGGCGCACGCGATGACGATCGTCGTGGAGTTCCCGCCCGGCGACCCGGGCTCGCCGCCGCACCGGCACTCGGGGCCGGCGTTCGGGTACGTCCTGGAGGGCGAGATGCTCTTCGAGCTGGAGGGTGCGCCGCCGCGGGTGGTACGGGCCGGCGAGGCGTTCTGGGAGCCGGGCGGCGACGTCATCCACTACCAGGACGGCAACCACCGCGACGACGTGCCGGTCCGGTTCACCGTCACGATGTTCTGCGCGCCGGGCACGCCGATGCTCACCCTCGTCGAGGAGGACGAGCTCGCCCGCCGGGCCCACCGCCGCGTCACGGCGTGAGGATCGCGGTCTTCGGCGGCACGGGCCGCATCGGCTCGCAGGTCGTCGCCATGCTCGGCGCGGCCGGCCACGAGGCGGTGCCGCACTCCCGGTCCACCGGCGCCGACCTGGTCACCGGCCGGGGCGTCGCCGATGCGGTGCGGGGCACGGCGGTCGTGGTGAACCTGACGAACGCGCCGTCGTTCGACGAGGCGTCCCCGGCGTTCTTCCGCGCCAGCATGGACATCTTCCTCGCGGCCGCCCGCGACGCGGACGTCGGCCACGCGGTCGTGCTGTCGATCGTCGGCGCCGACCGGGTCCCCGGCGTCGCGCACTACCGGGCGAAGGTGCTGCAGGAGGACCTGCTGAAGGCGGGCCCGGTGCCGTACTCGATCGTGCGCGCCACGCAGTTCTTCGAGTTCGTCGACACAGTGCTGTCGTGGACCGCCGACGAGCACACCGTCCGGCTGCCCGCCACACCCCTGCAGCCGGTCGCCGCGGCCGACGTCGCCCGGGCCGTGGCGGACGTCAGCGCGGGTGCGCCGCTGGGCGGTACCCTCGACGTCGCCGGCCCGGAGGTCTTCCCGCTCGACGAGCTGGGCCGGATCACCCTCGCCGCCCGCGGCGACGAGCGCACCGTCGTCACGGACCCGGCCGCCGGCCTGTACGCCGCGGTGCCGGGCGACGCGCTCACCGCCGGCGAGGGGGCGCTCATCGCGTCGACGACGTACCGCGACTGGCTCTCCGGAGTTCCGCGCTAGCCCCGCAGCACGCCCATCGAGGTGAGGACGTCGACGGCGAGGCGGGTGAAGCCGCTCGCCAGCAGCGTCGCGGCGATCGCGGTGAGCAGGATGCCGGCGATCCGGTCCAGGATCATGCGGGCACGGTCGGACAGGCGGCGCCCGGCGTGGCCGGCGACGTACACGCACGCGCCGGTGACCGCGGCGTGCACCAGGGCGGCGAGGACCAGCACCAGGACGCCGGTGACGCCCTCGACCTGGGCGCGGAAGCTGATCAGAACCGCGATCGTGGCGCCGCCGACGGTGAGCGGGAACGTGAGCGGCATGAACACCACCGACCGCCACGACGTGGACGGCGGGGACAGGGCCGCCTCGGTGGAGGCCGACGCCGGGTCGTCGGTCCGGCCGAGCATCAGCGGTACCGCCGCGATCATCAGCGCGATGCCACCGGTCGCGGACAGGGCTGCGGGGGTGAGGCCGAGCAGCTCCAGCAGCGGCTCACCGACGAGGATCGTGCCGACGGCGATCGCGGCGACGTTGACGAACAGCCCGAACGCGAGCCGCGAGTGCTGCCGCGCGTCGATGGGCTTCAGCAGCGGGATGTACGACGACACGGCGGCCACCGGGCTGTACAGGCCGACGAGGGCCAGCAGCATGAGCACCGCCAGGTCCACATTGGACATCGTGCTGCGGTCTCACAGCCCGTCGCGGAGGATCGGGCAGGTCATGCAGTGCCCGCCGCCGCGGCCCTTGCCGAGCTCGAAGCCCTCGATCTCCACCACCTGGACGCCGTGGTCACGCAGGCTGCGGTTGGTGTACTCGTTCTTGTGGTAGCCCAGCACGACCCCGGGCTCGACGGCGACGAAGTTGCAGCCGCTGTCCCACTGCTCCCGGGCCCGCTGATCGGGGTCGCCGCCGGTCGGGATGATGTCGAGGTGCCCGATGCCGAGCGCATCCTCGAACGCCGCGACCAGCCCCTTGTCCCGGCGCACGTCGAGGGTGCCGGCCCGGTCCCCGGGAAACAGCGTGAACGCGGCGGCGCCGTCGACCACCGGCGGGTACCCGGTCGCCTTGTCCCGGTCCACGAGGGTGAACACAGTGTCGAGGTGCATGTACGACCGGCTCGGCGGGATCTGCACCGCGATCACCCGGCTCGCCGCGCCCTGCGCGAACAGCGCCAGCGCGAGGTGCTCGACCATGTGCGCACTGGTGCGCTCGCTGACCCCGACGGCGACGGCGCCGTTGCCGATCGGCATCATGTCGCCGCCCTCGAGGCAGGCCCGGCCGAAGTCCTCCTCGTCGAAGCTGCCGTCGTCACCCATCGGCGGGTACCAGTACTGGAAGTCCGCCCCGGCGAACATCGGATGATAGTGGTAGATGAGGCTCTGGTTCATCGTCTCCAGCCGCCGCGCGTGGAAGAACAGCGGGTTGAGCGACACCCCGCCGTAGAGCCATGCGGAAGGGTCACGCTGGTACAGCGAGTTCGGCAGCGCCGGCAGGACGAACGCCCTCGGCTGCGCCAGCGCCGCCACCAGCGACCGCCGGTCGAGGTCGGCGCGCCGCTCGCGGACCAGGTCGAAGAACTCGGCCTTGGTCAGTCCGCCGATCAGGTGCCGGGCAAGCGTCTCACCGTCCCACCCGGCCAGCTCCTCGCGCACCGGTTCGAGCAGCGCCGGCCCCACCGACAGATGCGTCACGGCGCGCTCCACCGCGTGCCGGCGGGCCTGCGGGCTCTGCAGCGCCTCGGCGAGCAGCGTCTGATGGTGGTACACCTCGACGCCGTGCCCGCGCAGCATCGCGACGAACTCGTCGTGCTCGGCCTGAGCCCGACTCACCCACGGCAGGTCGTCGAAGAGCAGCTCGTCCCGGTTGTTCGGGGTCAGCCGCCGCAGGCTCAACTCGGGCCGGTGCACGATCACTTTCCGTAGCCGGCCAACTTCCGACCCGACCCCGAACCCTGCGGGCATTGCGAACCTCCGCCCCAAGTGCGCCCCCGGGCGGGACGCGGCAGGATCGGGCACTACCCCGCCACGCCGCCCCCACACCTCGCAGCATTCCCGGACCGACCGATGCGCCCCGCACATCGGGTGGCTGCACCGCCCGCGGCGGGCGGTGGAGCGCCGGCCACCGCGGGCCGTGGAGCGCCGGCCACCGCGGGCCGTGGAGCGCCGCCCACCGCGGGCCGTGGAGCGCCGCCCACGCATGGAGAGGCAGGCCCGGCGCGGCACCCGCACACCAGACGGCAGGCCCAGCCGAGCCGGCTGTGCGGGTGGTGCGCCCACCAGGCGCGGCACCCGGCACCCCCGCCATCCGCGGCAGCCCTCGCCACCCGCCGCATGGTCGTGTCCGCCAGGCCGTCGCGCCGGCCGGACAGCCGCGGTGATCGAAGTCGCGCGGTGGTCGTCTGGATGACCACGCCGCGCCTTCGATCAAGCGGGCAAGATCGCTCCGTGCTCGGACGGCCCGTCTCGCTGACCCGCCCGCGGCCGGCTGGCCCGTGGCTGACACAGAGCCCGAACCGGCATCGCGCCAACCGGATCGCCGTCATGATCAAAGGCGCGTCCCGGCCATCCGGACGGCCACGCCGCGACTTCGATCAACCAGGCAAGATCGCCTCGCGCTCGGACGGCCCGTCTCGCTGACCCGCCCGCGGCCTGCTGGCCCGTGGCTGACGCAGAGCCCGAACCGGCATCGCGCCAACCGGATCGCCGCCATGATCAAAGGCGCGTCCCGGCCATCCGGACGACCACGCCGCGACTTCGATCAACCAGGCAAGATCGCCAGTGGGGCCGGCGGTGCCCGCAGTACTCCCGCTACCCGCGGCGCGGCAGCCCGGCATAGCGCGGGACAGCAGGCCCAGCACGGCGCGGGACAGCAGGCCCAAGACGGCACGGGACAGCAGGCCCAAGACGGCACGGGACAGCAGGCCCGGCACGGCAGCCATACAGGCAGGCCGGTCGCCACAGCCACAGGGCGGGCCAGGCGCCGCAGCCACAGGGCGGGCCAGGCGCCGCAGCCACAGGGCGGGCCAGGCGCCGCAGCCGCGCACGGGGTGACAGGCGAACGCCGGCAGTCACCGTAGGGTGACGGGGTCCAACGCGGCAGCCACGCCGCCGCCAGCGCGGTCCGATCGTCGGGTGTCCTGGTCAGAGGACCCGCCCACAGCCGGCCACCCGCCGCCGACCTCGCGTTGTATACCGCACACGCGCCGACGAGCGTTCCTACCCGCGCCCATCCCAAGACACCTCGCGCGGCCAGCCTGACCAGGCACAGGTCCCACGCGACACGACGATTCCGCCACGAACGACGCCAACCACCCCCGACGACCGAATCGCACCGCCCGACGTCACAACTGCACGCAGAACCCCCGCCCGTCGCGGCAATGACGGCGCCACAGGCGTGGACCTCCTCCTCAGCGGCTCACCCGGGCCAGTCGGACAGCAGGTGACGGCGGATCAGGGCGGCGTGCGACAGCGGCGTCGTCAGGTCGGTGACGTCGCCGTTGGTGGTGTAGTCGAGCAGCACCAGGTCACCGGCGGCGGCGAGCCGCCGCAGTGCCGTCACCTCGTCGGCGGCCCGGTGCTCCAGCACCCACCGGTACACCGGCAGGTAGATCTGGCGGCGCGACGACTCGTAGTCCAGCAGCGTGTCGCCGGTCAGGCCGCGCCGGTGACCGCGGACCGCGCCGAACCGGCGGACCGTCCGCTTCAGGCCCGTCATGCCGGTGGCGGTGAGCTTCGCCGGGTCGACGTCGGCGGTCTCGAACACCTTCAGCGCCTGCCAGATACCCTCCACCGACTGCCCCGTCGTGCCGGGGCTGAACGGCACCGGGATGCCGCCGTGCGGATAGAACGGGCTGAGCCGCACCCACGGCTGCGGCCCGCGGGACGTCACGTCCAGCACCGTCGCGCCCGGAAACGCCGCCGCGAGCGACGCCTGCCCCCGCCGCCGGCTCGCCACCTGCACCACCATCGCCGAAACACCCCTCCCCGTCCCACGCATCATGCCCCCGGGGTACGACAATTTTCGGTATGGAGGATCCGTACGACCTTGCCCGGTTCGTCGAGGCTCAGGCCGGCACGTACGACGACGCGCTGGCGGAACTGCGCAGTGGCCGCAAACGCGGGCACTGGATGTGGTTCGTGTTCCCGCAGATCGCCGGCCTCGGGTCGAGTGCCATGGCGCAGCGGTACGCGATCGGGTCGCTGGACGAGGCGCGCGCGTACCTGCAGCACCCGGTGCTCGGCCCGCGCCTGCACGAGTGCGCCGAGGCGATGCTCGGCAACACCGAGGAGACCGCCCAGCAGATCCTCGGCGAGGTCGACGCGATGAAGCTGCGCTCGTCGATGACGCTGTTCCAGCTGGCCGCGCCGCGGGAGACGGTGTTCGGCCGGGTCATCGCCCGGTTCTTCGAGGGTGCCCCGGACGGCGAGACGATCCGCCGGGTCTGAAACGCCCGCCCGGACCCGGACGCCTGAGACATGGCGAAGGCCGGCCACCGAAGTCGGTGGCCGGCCTCACGCCAGGGGCAAAGTGGTGCGGAAGGGCTACGCCGAGACGGTGTTGATCTCGGTCGCCGAGGCGAACGCGGCGTCCAGGCGGGCCTGGAAGGCGTCGAGCTCGTGGTACTCGCTGGCGTTGTAGGACTCGGAGCCCTCGGCGGCGAAGATGTGGTCGGTCTCGGCGGCCGAGTGGTCGTAGGAGGTGAAGTCCGACTCCTCGTAGTGCGAGCCGTCCGCGCCGGTGTACTCGACGTGTTGGCCCTGGTCGAAGCTGGTGGACTCGGCGGCGGCGTGGTCCTGCTCGTACACGCCGAACTGCGACTGGTAGTCCTCCTGGCTCGCGTCGACCTGGTGCAGCTGGTCGAGCGACTCGTGCTGCTCGCCCGTCTCGATGTGGCCGTAGTCCACGCCGCCGTCGTACTCGCTCATCACTGTCTCCCTGGTAAGTGCTGTGTCCTGCTGGTGAATACGAAGGTAGGCAACCGGCGGCGGGAACAAATCCCGGAAACGTGCCACCACGGCGAACCCGCCGGCCGCCGTACCATCGGACGGTGGCGCGGGTCGAGGTCGAGATGATGACGGGTGCGCAGAACTACGCGGTGCTGCGGCTGCCCGGCCGGCGCTTCCCCGGGGTGCTGGTGCAGGGTGACTCGTTGTCCATCCTCACCTCGGAGGTCCAAAAGGCCCTGACGCTGCTGCGGGCCGGGGACACAGCGAGCGCCGAGGAGGAGCTGGCGTACGTGGCGAACCATCTCGCCGGGCTCCTCGACGGCTACATCCGGGTCCTGGACGCCGCCGGCACGCCCCTGCCGTTCCACCGCCCCGGGTAAGCGAAAACCACCGGCCCGGGTGAGCGAAAAGCACCGGCCCGGGTGAGCGAAAACCACCGGCCCGGACGGACGGCGGTAGCCTGGGATCGTGACCGAGTCGGTGTGGGACTATCCGCGGCCGCCCAGGGTGGAGCGGACGGCGCGGCACATCGTGGTCCGGCACGCGGGGCAGGTCGTCGCCGACACGAGCCGCGCGCTGCGGGTGCTCGAGACGTCGCATCCGCCGGTGTACTACGTGCCGCCCGCCGACGTCGCGGGGCAGCCGCGGCGCTCGCACCGGCAGACGTTCTGCGAGTTCAAGGGCGTCGCCACGTACTGGGAGGTGGCCGGCGTCGCGGACGGGGCGTGGTCCTACGAGGACCCCGCGGCCGGCTACGAGGCGCTGCGCGGGCTGCTGGCGTTCTACCCGGGCAGGTTCGACGAGTGCACCGTCGACGGTGAGCGGGTCACCGCCCAGCCCGGCGACTTCTACGGCGGCTGGCTCACCAGCGACATCACCGGCCCCGTGAAGGGCGGTCCGGGCACCAGGGGCTGGTGAGGCTAAGCTCGCCGACCGTGACAGGTTTCCGGCTCGGCGTCGACTTCGGCACGTCCACGACGATCGCCATGCTGCGCCGGCCCGACGGGCGGGTCCAGCCGCTGCTGTTCGACGGCTCGCCGCTGCTGTCCTCCGCGGTCCTGCTCGGCCCCGACGGGCGCCTGCACACCGGCCGCGACGCCGCGCACCTGGCGCGCAGCGCCCCCGAGCGGCTGGAGCCCAACCCGAAGCGGCGCGTCGACGACACCAGCGTCCTGCTCGGCGACGCCGAGGTCGGCGTGCGGGACCTCGTCGCGTCCGTGCTGCAGCGGGTGGCGGTCGAGGCCGCCCGGGTCGCCGGCCCGGTCGGCGGCGTCACCCTGACCCACCCGGCCAACTGGGGCACCGGCCGGCGGGCCGTGCTCGTCGAGGCGGCCCGGCAGGCCGGCTTCACCGACGTGGACCTGGTCGCCGAGCCCGTCGCCGCGGCCACCTACCTGGCCGCGACGAGAGGCGCCGAGCTGCCCGTCGGTGCCTGTGTCGTGGTGTACGACCTGGGCGCCGGCACCTGCGACGTGACCCTGCTGCGGCGCTCCGCGCAGGGGTTCGAGCCGGTCGCCTCCGACGGGCTCAACGACGTCGGCGGCCTCGACGTCGACGCCACCGTGGTCGCGTTCCTCGAGGCGACGTACGGCACGCTGTGGACCAGCCCGGCGACCCGCCGGCAGCTGTGGGACGACGTGCGCTCCGCGAAGGAGATGCTGTCGCGCGCCAGCGGCACCGTCGTCATGATCCCGGCGCTGGGCAAGGAGGTGCCGCTGGGCCGGGAGCAGCTGGAGGGCCTCGCCCGGCCGGTGCTGCGCCAGACGGTGTCGATGACCCGGGCGATGCTCACCGAGGCGGCCGTGCCGCCGTCGGCGATCGCCGGGCTGTTCCTGGTCGGCGGCTCCAGCCGGATCCCGCTCGTGGCGACGATGCTGCATGAGGCGCTGGGGATCGCGCCGGTCGTCGCGGAGCAGCCGGAGCTCGTCGTGGCCGAGGGGTCGCTGTACGCGACCGGCACCCCGCTCGCCGCCGCTGCCCCGGTGCTGGGCCCGCCGACGTCCCCCATGATCGTCTCCGGCCCGCCCGCGCAGCAGCAGCAGCAGCCGTACGGGTACGCGCAGCCGGCCGCCGCGCCGCAGTCGCCGTACGGGCCGCCGGTACCGGGGTCGCCGGGCCCGTTCCCGCCCGGCCGGCCCGGGGCACCGTTCCCGGGGTCACCGGCGGGCGGGTACGACACCGGCGCGTACACCGCCGGGATGCCGGCCTCGGCGCTGCCCGACTCGACCGTCGCCGGCGGGCTGCGGGCCGCGCCGATGCCCGTGTCCGCGACGCCGTACGGCCCGGCCCCCGTCTCCACGGTACCGGCGCCGCAGCCCTCCGCACCGGGCGGATGGAACCCGCCGCCGCCGGCCGCGCCACGGCGCCGTGGTGCGGGGATCGCCGTGGCCGCCGTGCTGGCGCTCGTCGCGGTGGTCGTGCTCGGCGGCGGCGTCGGCGTGTACCTGCTGACGAAGGACAACGGCAAGACCGGCGGCCCGAACGGATCCGCCACCTCCGGCGCCGCCGGCCAGTCCGGCGGCCCGGGCCGGTTCCAGCTGACGAAGCTGCCCCAGAACATCTGCGGCACGCTCGACACGAGCTCGATCAACGGCTCCTACGAGGAGCTCGTCGGCGACCCGACGCCGTCGCGCAACCTCAACACGTTCTCCGGCAGTGCCACCTGCACGGTCAGCCGCATGCACAAGGCCGGCTCGACCGTCGCGACCGCCTCGGTGATGTCCATCGCCACCGTCTACGCGAGCCTGGCGTCCGGCACCGCCGTGGCCAAGCAGATGCTGGACTCCGCCAAGCTCAACGGCCCCGTCACCGAGCTGCAGGATGTCGGCGAGCAGGCGTTCATGTACGTCGACACGCAGCAGCCGGCGGCGCTGACCGCCACCTTCGTCGGCGTCGAGTCGAACCTGCTCCTCAACATCACCCTGGTCGTCAGCCCCGGCAGCACCGGCAAGCCATTCACCGACGCCCAGATCACGGACCTGCAGACCCGCCTCGGCGACATCGGCAAGGCGACCCTGCCCAAGCTCGTCGCCGCGCTCGGCTGATCACGCCGGCTGCCCGTGCCCCGGCGCGCGGGCGGTGACCCCGCCGGGATCGTTGCGGAAGCGCCACTCGAGCCGGTACCGCTCCTGCAGCGCGGTCCGGTCGGTCTGCCAGGTGAAGACGACCCGGTCGTCGCCGGGCACCTCGTGCGTGATCGGCGTGCGCAGCGGCACGTCACCGTGCCACAGCGAGCTGCGCACGCCCCACACCACCGGGTCTGCGGACACCGGCAGGTCCAGCGTCACCGCCAGCAGCCGGGTCGGCAGCCGGATCTCCCGCCGGCGCCTGGGACCCTCACCGTGAGCGAGTTCGGCTGCCAGTCCTACGCCCCGCTGCGGGTGGAGCGGCTGCGCGGCGTGCTCGACCGGGTCGAGACCCGCAAGCTGCCGCAGGCCGGGCGGCGCCACTGTCAGTCGTCGTAGCCGCAGATCTTCCAGGCCCGGCCCTCTTTGACCAGGGTGAGGTTCAGGTTGTTGGTGGTGGTGCGGCCGCTGCCGGACTTGATGGTGAACTCGGTGAAGACGGTGGCGGTCTTGCCGCTGACCGACTCGCCGGTCACGTGCCAGTCGAGGATCGTGGTGCTGTTCGACGACGAGCCCGACGAGGACTTGTTGTTGGCGAGGTCCTTCTTCAGCTTCGCCGCCTCGTCGGCGCACAGGTAGCGCTCGAGCTCGGCCGGGTCGGGGTTGTCCTGGGTGGCCTCGTCGAGATACGCCTCGACCACCTCGGTCGGCGTGTGCACGAAGACCTGCTGGAACGTGAAATACCCACCGACGACCAGCGCGATGACCAGCAGCACCGCGCCGCCGACGATGAGCGCCCACCTGCCGCCGCGCTGCTCGCCGCCGCCGGGTGCGGGCACCGGCAGCGCACCCGTCGGCGGGCCGTAGGCCGGCTGGGGCGGGTGGCCGCCGGGCTGGGCGTAGGGCTGCCCGGAGACCGGTGGCTGGTAGGGTCCCGCGGCCACCGCCGGCTGCTCATAGGGTTGCTGGTACGGCCCGTACGGCTGCTGATGCTGCGGCGGCGCGCCGGGCGGCTGGCCGAACGGCTGCTGCTGCGGATCTGGCTGGCCCCCGGGATATGTCACGGCGACATCGTATACACGGCGCTGACTGCTGTCGCGGCGGTGCCGCACACACCCCGCTGCCTGCCGCCGGTGCCAGCGGTGCCGGCGGTGCGGTGGGCAGCTCGACCGTCAGTCCACTGTGGACAGTGCGGTGCCGAGGTCGGCGATGATGTCGCCGGGCTCCTCGAGCCCGACCGACAGCCGCAGCATCGCCGGGTCGATCCCGGACGCGGCGAGCTCCTGCGGGCTCTGGTGCGCGAACACCAGCGACGCCGGATGCGTGATCAGCGTCTCCGGCCCGCCCAGGCTGACCGCGTTGCGGCACAGGCGGGTGGCGCGCAGCACCCGTACCGCGGCATCGACGTCGGCGACGGTGAAGGAGAGCATCCCGCCGAACCCGCGCATCTGCCGCACCGCCAGGTCGTGCTGCGGGTGGTCGGGCAGCCCCGGGTGGTGCACGGCGCGCACGGCCGGGTGCCCGGCCAGGAACTGCGCGACCGCGAGCCCCGACGCGTTGTGCCGGGCCATCCGCAGCGGGAACGTCTTGAGCCCCCGCGCCAGCAGCCACGCCTCGAACGGGTGGCACACCGGCCCCAGCACCCGCGCCGTCTCCCAGGCCTGCGCGACGAGGGCGGCGGAGCCGGTGACGACGCCGGCGGTGACGTCGCTGTGGCCGTTGAGATACTTCGTGGCCGACTGCACGACCAGGTCGACGCCGAAGTCCAGCGGCCGGGTGTTGTACGGCGTGGCGAAGGTGTTGTCGGCGATGATGACCGCGTCGGGCGCGGCGGCACGCACCGCGGCGAGGTCCGTGAGGGCCATGGCCGGGTTGCTGGGCGTCTCCACGTAGACGACCCGGGTCGAGGGGCGCACCGCGGCGGCGAGCTCCTCCTGCGGCACGAGCCGCACGTCGACGCCGAAGCCGGGCAGCATGGTGCGCAGCAGCGTCAGGGTCGCGGTGTAGTGGGTGGTCTGCGCGAGCACCTCGCCGCCGGCGGCCACGCCGGACGAGAGCACGGACAGCAGCGCGGCGCTGACGGCCGCCATGCCGCTGCCCACCAGCAGGGCGGCCTCGGCGCCGTCGAGGCCGGCCAGCATCGCCTCGGCCTCGCGGGCGTTGGGTGAGCCGTACCGGGTGTAGTAGGCGCCCGGCGCCACCGCGGCCGCGATCTGCGCGGCCTCGGCGGTGCGGGGCAGCTCGTAGGTGCTGGTCTGGTGGATCGGGGTGACCACTGGCGTGCCGCTGGGCTGCGGCGCAACGTCCGGGTGCAGGAGCCTGGTCATGCTCGGTGGCGCGTCATGCATGACCTCAGCCTTGCACGGGATGCACCCGCCACGGCCCGGTTCGCAGCCCGCCGCGCTGGGTGATGCCGTCCTTGATGCGGTTGCCGGTGTCGGCGGAGATGCCCGGTGCCAGGTAGGGGTGGATCTCCACGGCGTCGGCGGTGTACCCGTCGCCGGCACCGTCGTACTCGACGCGTAGCGCGACCGGGCCACGGTCGGTCTCCACCATCACGAACACGGTGCCGTCCGGGTCGCCCGACAGGCTGGTGCGCCGGCCCAGCATCATGCACGACGTGACCGTGCCGTAGGGCGTGCCCTGCACGGTCGCGCCCGGCGCGCCGCCGGAGAGCAGCGCACACGTGCCCGCCTGCCGCTCGGCGAGGGCGTCGGAGCGGGCCGGGAAGCCCGTCGCGACGAGATACCCGACGATCACGACCAGCACGCCGGCGATCCCGCCGAGCCACCACCAGAGACGTCTCATGACCACCTTGATACCGGAAGCCGCCCAGCGATGTAGTACCGGGGAGCTACGGCGAGACAGTCCCGCAGCGTGACGACGGTGCGGCCGGCCGCTCCCTACCGTCGATCCATGACCTTGCACGCACTCGTCCACCGGGTGGTGGACGCGACCCCGCCGACCCGTGACCGCGCCGTGGACGGGCTGCGCGCCCTCGCGATCGGCGGCGTGGTCCTCGGGCACTGGCTGGTGACCGCGCTGGTCACCGATGGCGGCACGGTGCGCGGCGCCAGCCCGCTGCGGTTCCTGCCGCAGCTGGCGCCGGTGTCGTGGCTGTTCCAGACCCTTGCGGTGTTCTTCCTGGTCGGCGGCTACACGGCTGGGCGGCCGCGGACGCTGCCGTACCGCCGCTGGCTGGCCGCGCGGCTGACCAGGCTGCTGCGGCCGGTGCCGCCGCTGCTGGGCGGGTGGGCGGTGGTGGTGGCGGTGCTGATCGCCACGGGCGCGACCGACCGAACCGTGCACACCCTGGTCAAGCTGGTCTTGTCGCCGCTGTGGTTCCTGCTGGTGTTCGCCGCGTTGACCGCCGCGACGCCGCTGGTGGCGCGGCTGCACTGGCAGTGGCCGCTGAGCGTGGTGGCCGCCGTCGACGTGCTGCGGTTCGGCCCGCTCGGGCCGCAGTGGATCGGCTGGGTCAACCTGGCCGCGGGCTGGCTGGTGCCGTTCTGTCTCGGCATCGCCTGGTCGCGCGGCGCCCTGGCCGGCACTCTGACCCCCCGCGGGTCCGCCGAGGGATCCGGCGGCGGTGCGTCCGGGGCAGGGATGTCCGGCGGCGGGTCGGATCCGGCGGCGGTGCGGCGGACCGGCTGGCGGCTGCTGCTCGGCGGCGCCGCCGCGACCGTGGTGCTGGTGCGCTGGTTCGGCTACCCGGCGTCGATGGTGGGCGTGCCCGGCGAGGGCGTGTCCAACCTCAACCCGCCGACCCTGACGGCGGTCACGTTCGGCCTGGCCCAGTGCGGGCTGGCGCTGCTGCTGCTCGGGCCGCTGCGGGCGCTGCTGCGCCGCCCGCGGGTGTGGGCCGGCGTCGCGCTGCTGAACCTGTCGGCGATGACCGTGTTCCTGTGGCACCAGACCGCGATGATCGCGGTCACGCTGCTGGTCGACGGTACCCGGCCCGGGTTGCACACCGTGCCCGACACGCCGGCCTGGATGGCGGCGAGGCTGGCCTGGCTGCCCGTGTTCGCGCTGGTGCTCGCGGCCTGCTGGGCGGCGTTCCACCGGTTCGAGCGGCCGCCGCGCAGGATGCGAATATTCGGATAAGGCGGACTTATCCGAATAAGGCTCGCTATGTTCCGTTCATGGCTTCAGCTTGGCTCAAGGCATCAACCGTGCTCACCGCGGCCGTCATCGGGCTCGCACCGGCAGCCACCGCCCGGGCGAATCCCGCCCCGCCGGCCGCGGCGCAGACGGTGCTCGTGCAGGCCGGCGACACCCTGTGGGGGCTCGCCCGCCGTAACGGCACCACGGTCGCCGAACTCCAGCGCCTCAACAACCTCGGCGCCTCGACCCTGATCAGAATCGGTCAGACACTGATCCTGTCGGAGTCCACGCGCGCCGCCCGGGTCGCCGTCGCCGTCGCCTACGCCAAGGCGCAGATCGGCAAGCCGTACCGCTTCGGCACGGCGGGACCGGAGACCTTCGACTGCTCGGGGCTGGTCATGCGGGCCTGGCAGGCGGCCGGCGTGCGGCTGCCGCGGGTCACGTACGACCAGATCAAGGTCGGACAGCGGGTGACCCGCGACCAGCTGGCGGCCGGCGACCTGGTCTTCACCAACAACGGCGGGCACGTGATGCTC
Organism: Dactylosporangium sp. NPDC050688; assembly: GCF_040654515.1. NCBI lineage: Bacteria > Bacillati > Actinomycetota > Actinomycetes > Micromonosporales > Micromonosporaceae > Dactylosporangium > Dactylosporangium sp. NPDC050688. The sequence goes on along the minus strand of NZ_JBFAIC010000010.1, from coordinate 143,896 downwards.
TACGTCGGCGACGGCCAGGTCGTCAACGCCGGGCACACCGGCGTCACCGTGCGCCAGCAGCCGCTGCCGCGCACCGAGAAGGTGGTGGCGTTCGTCCGGCCGCCGGACTGATCCGCGCGCCTCAGCGCGCGGAGACCTCGTCCAGCTGCTGCAGCAGGTCGTGCGCGGCCAGCTCGACCGCCTTGTGCCGCCACTCCGAGGCCCGGTACACGCAGGCGATCAGCCCGCTGCGGTGCACCCGGCGCAGGTCGCCGCAGACGAACGCGTACCGCGCCTTCGTCTCGTCCTTCGCGCCCACGGTGAGCCCGAGGTGCCAGCGGGCGTACTCCTGCCAGGAGTGCCGCTCCAGGAAGGCGTTCTGCTCCTCGGCCTTCGGCTGCACCGCGCCCCAGTCACTGTCCAGCACGTACTGGCGCGCGTCGATCAGCCTGCGGATGTACGCCACCGCCGCCGGGTTCGCCTCGTATTCGGCCATACCTGGGCGGTACCCGCGCCGCGGCCCGCTCAAAACCCGGGCACGCAGGTGAGCCACCGGGCGATGGCCGTGACGTCGTCGCTGGTCAGCCCGCGGCCCGGGTCGACGGCGTGCAGCAGCGCCGGTCCGGGGTGGTGCGCGGCGACCCAGTCCCGGTCGGCGCCGCCGATCTCGTCGTCGACCCAGACGAACGGCCGCCCCGCCGCCCAGGCGAGCAGCCCGCGCGTCTTCCAGTGCACCGGCCCGGGCGGGTCGTCCCCGTCGGGCCAGTCGACGACCGGCAGCGCGGGCAGGTCGAGCAGCGGGCCGAGCACCTCGTTCGCCTCGGCGCCCCACGTGGTGGCCCAGACCAGGTCGCACGGCAGCGCCGCCAGCCAGGCACCGTGCCGCGGGTCGAGCCGGCCGAGCAGCGGGTTGCCCCGGGCCGCCCGACGGATGCGCGCCGACGCCGGCGCGCGGTGCTGCACCGCGCCGAACGGGATCAGCGGGCCGTCGACGTCGAGGAACAGCACGGGCCGCATCGAGCCAGAGTACCGGGGACGCTCCACAAGGGACGCCGGCTCAGCGGCGGATCGGGTGCAGGCGGATCATGCCGCGGCTGTCGCCGGTGCCGAGCCAGGCACCGGCGGGGCTGAAGGCGAGCGACTGGATCGGGGCGCCGGTCGGGCCGGTGGACGCGACCGGCCGGCGGCCCGCCGCGTCCAGTACCACGACCCGGCCGTCGGCGCCGGCGAGCATCGCGACGGTGGTGGAGGTGCCGAAGTCGATGCCGAGCCTCGACGCGCCGTTCGTCACCACCCGACGACCCTACGAAGTTCCGGCCGGTCAGCGGTACACACGGACGGGGTACCGCCGGGTGCGCCTCGACGTACCGAACGGTAGTCGTTACGCTCTGCGTCTTATCGCGTCCCAGCCGACGGCGAAGAGGCAGGTCAGGTTCATTGGACGAGCAGCTGCGCGCCCCTTCGGCGCCACCCGCGGCGCCGTACGTGCCGCCGGTGCAGGCGCCCCCGCCGGCCGGGGACCTGGTCCAGCCGTCCGGCCCCGGCACGCAGATGCTCGACCCGGTCCGCGCCGAGCGCGACCGTACCCAGGCCGGTCACCTTGCCCAGGCCGCCGCGCAGGCCGGCCAGGCCGCCCAGATCGCCGCGCAGGCGGCCCAGGTCGCGCAGGCCGCCGCGCAGGCCGCCGCCGTCCGGGTCGCCGGCGCCGCCGGGGTCGCGAGCCGGCACACCGTCGCCGGGGCGAAGCGAGCCGCCAGCAGCGTCGGGCGGTTCTTCATCGGCATCGGGTACTTCTGGCGCGGCTTCGCGATGTTCGTGCGGACCCCGGCGCTGTGGTTCTGGGTGCTGCTGCCGGTCGTGCTCACCGCCCTGTGCCTGCTGTCGGTGGAGAAGGGCGTGTCGGCGTTCATCAATCTCGCCGTCGACTGGCTGCTCGGGTTCGTCGCCAGCTGGCCCTCGGCGCTGCGCTGGGCGCTCGGCTGGGTCATGCGCTGGGCCGCCGAGGCCGCGTTCCACCTGCTGGTCACGGCGCTGACGGTGCCGGTGACGATGTTCTTCGGCGCGTTCTTCCTGCCGTTCATGACCCGCGGCGTGGTACGGCGCACCGACGGCCCCGACGTGGTGCCGCCGTCGTGGTGGCGGGCCACCGGGGTCTGCCTGCGCCAGACGGTCGTGGTGACGCTGGTGCTGCACCTGGGCTGGCTGATCTGCCTGCCGCTGCTGTTGCTGCCCGGCTTCAACCTCGCGGTCGCGTTCGGCGTCGGGCTGGTCTTCAACGGGTTCCTGATCGGCGTGCTGGTCCTCGCCGTGTCGATGCACCACCACGGGGTGCGCGGCGCGAAGCAGCAGCTGGGGTTCGCGTGGCGGCACCGGGCGTACGTCACCGGGTTCGGGATGATGAGCCTGGTCGCGCTGATCCTGCCGGTGCTGTCGCTGCGGTTCCTGGTGATCGTGCCGATCCCGGAGATCTTCGCCGCGCCGGGCGCGCTGCTGTACCTGGTGACCGCGCCGTCGGCGCTGGTCGGCGCGGTCATGCTGCACCGGCGCATGCTCGCGGCCGCGACGCCGGCCCCGGTGCCGCCCAAGGTGCCGCCCGCGCCGTGGGCGGATCCACGGCTGGGGTACGGTCGGGGCCATGTCGGCAGTGGTCACCTTCAACTCCCTCAAGGCAACGTCGGTCCCTGAGTTCACCCGCGATCCCGCCGCCGTGCTGGAGAAGCTCGGCACGCCGCTGGAGGTGTCCTTCGACTGGTCCGCCTACGTGATCCTGCCCGTGCTGGAGCTGCTCGGCGACCGCGGCATCACCCTGCACACGTCGCAGTACGACCGGCTGCTGGGAGAGGTGCCCGAGGACGACGACCGGTTCACGGTGCTGCTCACGCCGCAGCACCGTGAGTTCCTGCCGAGCCTGGACCCGGATGCGTTCGACGACGCCGAGTTCCGCGACCGGTTCGCCGAGGACCGCATCGAGCTCGACCCGGCCGAGGCCGGCGCCGCTGGCCGGGACGTGATCATCCTGCTGCACGACTGCGTCGCCGAGGTCGCCGACGACGAGGTCATCGTCGTGCGCATCGGCTGAGGCCGTTACGCGAGCTTCGGCAGGATCGCCTCGGCGGTGCGCCGCTCGACCTTGAGGTTGCCGGCGTCGTTGCCAGCCGAGGTGGCGTAGACGTCGACGACCTTGCCGGCGGCGTAGACGTAGAGGTGCCCGGCCAGGGAGTAGGCGGCCTCGCCGATCCCGTCGACCTGCTGCGCTTGCTTGTTCTGCACGTCGAACTGCTGGCGGGTCTCCACGGTGACCGCGACGTCGAGCTGGCCGCTGGTGAGCTGCCACTGGCAGTAGCGGGAGCCAGCGCTGTTGCCGCCCTCGTTGCTCATCAGCGTCACCTTCTGCCCGGTGAGGCCGGTGACCTCGGTCTTGGTCAGCAGGGTGCAGATGTCCGGCAACCCGGCCGGGGCCGCGCTCTTGGTGGGGGTCGGCGCGCCGCTCCTGGCGGCGGCCGCGCCGGTCGTGGCGGCGGCACCGGTGGTGGAGGCGGGCGTCGGGGTGTCCCCGGCGGCGCCGAGCACGCCGCAGCCGGCGAGGCCGAGCGCGGCGGTCAGCAGGGTCGTGGTCAGCAGGGCGGCGTGGGTGCGGTGGCGCGACATGGGGGCTCCTCCGGGCTGCGCGATCTGGTGATCCCACCTTGACCGGTCACCGGTCACCTCCCGCCCGCCGCCGCGCCACCTGGCACTTTTCCGGGACGTTCAGCCAGCTGGCATCGCCCGCACCGGCGAGTGGACGGTGAAGTCGAACCCGACGGAGTCCTCCGCACGGATGATGACCCCGGTGTCGTCGAAGTCCGCGGTGTACGTGCGGGTGCACGGCTCCGCCGTGTGGCAGACCCGCCACTCGAACGTCGCCGGGCCGCGCCACCCGCCGGTGGTGGCGATCGGGTGCACCTCCCCGTCGGCGGTGCGCATCGTCGCGGCGTGCCAGCGGCCGGGCTCGCAGGTGAACCGGTGCGCGCCGTGCTCGTCGTCCAGCTCCGCGACCCAGCCGTGCGGTGCGCGTACCACGGCGAAACCGGCGATCCGGGAGGGCTGGTCGATGGGCGGCCGGCCACCGCGCCGCGGCGGCGCGACGGGGTCACTGACGCGGAACCGGCGGCCGGGCAGGTCGGCGGCCGGCTCGGTGGCGGGCTCGGTGTCGCCGGTCAGGGTGGGCAGCACCAGCCCTTCCACCCGCGGCGGAGTCTGCGGCGCCGGCGCGGCGTCCAGCAGGTGCCGCCAGACGGCGTCGAGGACGGCCTGCATGTCCGGCGCGCCGGACGTGATCGCCACGACCGACTCCTGGGCCGGCATGACGATGACGAACTGGCCGAACGCGCCGTCGCCGCGGTACGCGCCGTGCCGGCAACGCCAGAACTGGTAGCCGTAGCCCTGCTGCCAGTCCGGCGAGACGTCCGGCCCGCCGGTCGGCACCTGGCGCGCGGTGGCCGCTGCGACCCACTCGGCCGGCACCAGCTGCTGGCCCTGCCAGCGCCCGCCGAGCCGGTACACCTCACCGAACCGGGCCAGGTCGGCGGTGCGCAGCCGCAGTCCCCAGCCGCCGAGGCTGACCCCACGCGGGCAGGTGTCCCAGGCCGCCGGGCCGAACCCGAGCGGCTCGAACAGCCGCGGCCGCAGGTAGTCCAGCAGCGTCCGGCCGGTGCGCCGCTGCACGATGGCGGACAGCGCATACGTGGCGCCGCTGTTGTACACGAACCGGGTGCCGGGCTCGTGCACGACCGGCACCCGCAGGAACCCGCGGACCCAGTCGCCGTCGGGGTCGAGGTCCATCAGCGGCGCCGTGTCGGTGTCGTGGCCGGTCGTCATCGTCAGCAGGTGCCGCACCCGCATGCCGCGCAGGTCGCCGCCGCCGGGCAGGTGGTCCGCGACGAGGTCGTCGACGCCCAGCAGCCCTTCGGCGACGGCCAGCCCGACCGCGGTGGAGGTGAAGCTCTTGCTCAGCGAGTACAGGGTCTGCGGGCGCTCCGGCTCGTACGGGCGCCACCACCCCTCGGCGACGGTCTCGCCGCGGCGCAGCCAGATGAAGCTGTGCACGCCGAGCTTCCCGACCTCGGCGACGAACCCCTCCACGGACGCATCCACGGGCCCACCCTACGACGACGCCGGCGCGACGGGTGACGGTGCGGCGGCGAGAACCCGTCGCAACCTGGCCGGCGGGGCGCTGTCGCGGCGCCGGTGGCGGGCCTAGCGTCGCGGCATGGTCATCTTGGCGCCCGTGCTCATGGGGCTGCTCTACGCGGCAGCCAACTCGTTCGTACCGAACGGCACCGCCGGTCGTTCAACGCGTTGATGGTGGCGGGGGCCGGCGCGGCGTACATCAGCGGCGGTACGTTCGGGCCGCTCGAGCTGGCGTTCACGACCGTGACGACCGTCGTGGCGTTCCGGGGGCTGTCGTCGTGGCGGTGGATCGGGGTCGCCTGGCTGCTGCACACCGCGTGGGACGTGGCGCACCACGTACGGGGTGAGCCGCTGCTGCCGTTCGCGCACGACTCGTCGTTCGGGTGCGCGATCTGCGACCCGGTCATCGCGCTGTGGTGCTTCGCCGGCGGGCCGTCCGTCGTGGACGTCGCCCGCCGGCTACAGCGGCGTCGCGTGCACCGTGATGCGGGTGAACGAGCCGACGTTGACGTGGTCGCCGTCGGCGAGCGGGACGGGCAGCTCGGGCTGGATGGGCTCGTCGGCCCCGTTGACGAAGGTGGCGTTCGCCGAGCGTAGGTCGACCACGGCCCAGCCGCCGCCGGGCTGCGCGACGAGCAGGGCGTGCAGGTGCGACACGGCGACGTCCTCGGGCGGGCCGGCCAGGTCGATGTCGGGGTAGCTGCCACGGGAGCGGCTGCGCCGGCCGATGAGGACCTGCTCGCCGGTGAGCGGGAAGCGGCGCACGGGGCAGAACCGGGGGAAGGCGATCGTCGGGTCGGGGCCGTTCCATGCCTCGACCCGGTCGAAGTGGGCGCGGTCGGCGGTGACCACGACGTGCCAGCCGGCCGGCGCGGTCTCCCCCGCCGCCTGGACCTCGGCCGGCGGCTCAGTCGCCGCGGCTTGCCCCGGCGCCGGGACCGCGTTCCGCGGCACCGCCGGTTCACCCGCCGGCGCGAGCTCAGCCGGCGGCGCCGGGACGCCCGCCGGCGGGGCGGCGACACCGTGCGGCGCTGGGACGCCCGCCGGCGGGGCGGCGACACCCTGCGGCGCCGGGACGGCGAGGGCGTCGAAGCCGTCGACCTCGCAGAAGCGGCCGGTCATCGGCGTGCCGCACTCCGGGCACACCGCCGGCCTCGCCGACGCTGCCGGTGCCGATGCCGGTGCGGCCGGGTCCGGCGCGTCCGGTGGCCGGGCGGCCGCCATGGCGGCACCGCAGACGTCGCAGTAGTCGGTGGTCTCCGACTCGTGGCCCTTCGGGCAGGCGGCCATGGCGGTCTCCTTCAGCTCGGTCGCATGCGGGTCGTCTTGCGGGACCCGAGCGCCGCGATCTCGGCGTCGATGTCGACGTCCTTGTTCTCGGACCGGCGCTTGAGCTGCACCGTGCCGGTGTGCGCGTCCTGGACCTCCACGACTCGGGCGAGCAGCTGCACGGTGTCGGACCGGCCGGACTCGGTCGCCAGCTGCACGGCGCGGCCCAGCCGGGCGGTCGCGGTGACCGTGTCGCCCGCCTCGCGGGCGGCGAGGCCCTCCTGGATCGCCGAGGCGAGCTCGGCGGCGCCCGTGTAGTGCGCGACCCGCCTGTTGAGCTTGCTCGACCTCGCGATCTCGTCGGTCCACACGGCCCGCACCAGCCCCTTGGCCAGGACCTCGTCGCTGCGCACGACGCTGACCCGGGCCGCGAGCTTCTCCTCGCCGATCGCGCCGACGGTGCCGGGGTCCAGCTGCACGGACACGTGGTAGTCGCGGCTCTCCGCGCCCCACGCGCCGGTCGGGTAGTCCCCGACCCGGGCGCTGACGTCGGTGCGCCGGCCGGTGAGGTCGAGGATCTCCGGGTGGACCTGCTTGACGAAGCGGACGCGGGCGCCGGCCGGGGTCCACAGGCGCAGCGCGATCCCGGCGACGGTCTTGCCCATCGCGGCCTCGATCATCGACCGGAAGTCGGCCTCGAGCCCGGCCGGGTCCTTCATGCCGTCGGCGGTGCCGAGCAGCGCCTCGGCGACCTTGATGAGCTCGGCGGCGCTCCAGTTCTGCCCGACGCCGCGGCTGTCGCAGACGAACAGGCCGGCGCACTGGTCCAGGGCCGCCTGGAAGGTGCGGGCGGACTCGCCGTTGCGCCCGTCGGTGAGCAGGATCGCGTGGCGGATCTCGGCCCGGTCGGCGAGGAACAGCTCCCGGGCCAGGGTGAGCCAGGCGCCGATCTGGGTGCCGCCGCCGGCCTTCAGGTGCCGGATCGCCTGTTTCGCGGCGCTGCGGGTCGCGTCGCCGGCGACCGCGAGGACCTGCTGCTCCGGGTACACCATCTGGGCCCAGTCGCTGCCGGCGACGACGGCGAACGCGACGCCGTCGCGCAGGGTGTCCACGGCGACGGCCGCGGCCTTGCGCGCCTGGACGATCCGTTCGCCGCTCATCGAACCCGAGCAGTCGACCATGATGACCTCGGCGGCAGGGGCACCGGCGCGCGCCGGCCCGGCCCCGCCCGCACCGACCCCGCCCGCACCACCGCCGGCCGTGACGGTGACGACGGCATCGACGAGGGTGGCGCCGTCGGGCAGGTACTCGTTCTGGAAGACCTCCGCTACGACACCGCTGGACGGCTCGGTCATGGCGCTCCTCTCGAAGGGTCGGACGCCGGCGGTCCGGGGTCGAACGCGACGGCGGCGACGGTGATGTTGTCGGCTCCGCCGGCGTCGCGGGCGAACGCCGTCAGCCGCCGCGCGAGCTGTGCCACCCCGCCGCCGCCGTCACTGCCGCCGTCACCGCCGACGGCGCCGGTCCACGCCGGGTACCGGGTGAGCCCGTCGCTGCTGAGCAGCAGCACGCCGGCGGTGGTGGGGCGCAGCGTGGTCAGGTGCGGGTCCCCGGCGGGCGCGTCGGCGCCGAGCCACCGGGTCAGCGCCGCCGCCTGCGCGGACAGCCGCAGCGCCCCGGCGTCGATCCCGGCGGCGGCGAGCTGCCCGGCGAGGGAGTCGTCGACGGTGAGGCAGTGCGCCCCGTCGCCGTCCAGCCAGTACGCCCGGCTGTCGCCGACCCAGCCGACGGTGATCTGCCCGTCCTCGACGACCGCGGCGAGGAACGTGCACGCCGGCGCGTCGAACGGGGCACCGGACCCGGCGAGCACCGCGACCGCGGCCGACGCCGCCCGGTACGCGGCCGCGACGTCGCCGCCGCCGGTGAGCACCTCGATCGCCGCGACGGCGGCGGTGGTCGCGGCGGTGTCGGAGTCCGGTGCGCTGGACACGCCGTCGCAGACGACGACGGCCCGCCGGCCGCCGGTGACCCCGATCGCGTACGCGTCCTCGTTGCGTCCCTTGCGCAGCCCCCGGTCGGTGACGGCGGTGACCCCGGGCAGGTCGTCCTCGGCGTGCTCGAGGCCGGCGTCGCGGCGCAGGCCGCAGCCGTCGCAGTACCCGTCGGCGCCGGCGGGGCCGCCGCACGCGGCGCACGGGCCGTCCGCCGCCCGCGACGAGCGCCAGACGGCCGCGCCGGCCGGCTCCCCGGCGCCCGCGGGCGGCCGTGGCGGGAAGGACGGGCCGGTCGGGGCGGACAGGTCGGTGCCGCAGGACTCGCAGAAGCGGTCGCCGTCCACGGTGGACACCGCGCACGCCGGGCAGGCGACCGTCACAGCCAGGTCCTCGGACGGACCCGGTTGGCCTGGTCGACCAGCTCGATGCGGGTGTCCCGGTCCGGGGCGACCTTCGCCAGCACCCGGTAGGCCCGTTCGAGGCCCAGGCGCAGGTCCCGCTCCGACAGCCGGTGGGTGAGCACGGTCGCGGTGCCGGCGTTGCCCGCCTGGACCCAGGCCAGCGCGGTCCGCAGGGTCTCCACGGTGAGCAGGGCGCGGCGCTCGACGTCCAGGCCGAGGCGTTCGACCCGGCCGGAGACATCGAGCAGGTCGGGCTCGGCGAGGCGGTCCGCCGGCGCGGCCAGTCGGGCCCGGACCGCGGCGACCTGCGCCGCGACGCTGTGGCTGGAGCTGTCGGGGACCGCGTCGAGCACGGCGACGGCGCCGGGCAGCTCGTCGCGTCCGGCGAGGATGCGGGCGACGCCGAACGCGGCGCTGACGAACGACCGGTCGGTGCGCCACACCGCCGTGTAGCGCCGCAGCGCCGTGTCGGTGTCGCCGGCCGCCTCGTCCGCGGCGGCGAGTGCGAGCTGCGGGGCGAGCTCACCGGGCAGCGCGCCGTAGACGGCGTCGAAGGCGGCCCTGGCCTCACCGGGCCGGGCGGCGGCGGCGGCGAGGGCGATCATGCCGCGGTACCAGTCGACGCGCCAGTCCGGGTCGCGCACGTCGGCCAGGTCGGCGGCGGCGCCGTCGAGGTCACCGGCGGCGATGCGGGCGCGGACGACGGCGAGGGCGACCTCGACACCGTCGGCGCCGGCGGAGGACAGCGCCGCCGACAGCGTGGCCGGGTCGACGGTCTGCATGGTGGCCAGCAGCGCCGCGCCCGGGTCCGCGGGGTCGACGGTCGGCACGGGCAGCGCCGCGACGACCTCCGCCTCCGCGGGCCGCGCCGCACCCGCACCGGCCGCCGCACCGGCGGTGATGACGCCGGCCGCGGTGCCGAACGCCCGGCGCTCGCCGGTGAACTGGGTCGACACGCTCGGGCGGGGCAGCCCGTCGGCGGCGCTGAGCACCTGCCGCAGCACCCCGGTGAGCTGCTCGGCCATCTCCGCCGCCGAGGCGAACCGGCGGGCCGGGTCGGGGGCGGTGGCGCGCAGCAGCAGCCGGTGGTAGGACTCCTCGCGGGCCAGCAGCGGCACCGTCGCCGGGTCCGGCAGGCGGTCCACGAACGTGGTCGTGAAGCCGCGGAAGTCGAAGCTGAGCACCGCCATCGACCGGGCCACGGTGTACAGGTCGGAGGCGACCGACGGCCCGGCCGTGGCGACCTCGGGCGCCTGGTAGCCGACCGTGCCCCACACGGCGCTGGCGTCGTCGTCGGCGCGCCGCACGGCGCCGAGGTCGACGAGCTTGACCCGCTGGTCGGTGTGCAGCGCGTTGTCGGGCTTGAAGTCGCAGTACAGCAGCTCCCGCTCGTGCAGGTGGCCCAGCGCCGGCAGGATCTCCAGGGCGTAGGCGATGACCTGCGGCAGCGGCAGCGGCTGGCGGACCCCGCCGCTGACCGGGCGGGCCAGGAAGATGTCGCGCAGCGACTGGCCGCCGACGTACTCCATGACGATGTAGCCGACCCGGTCGCCGCTGCGCGGGTCGGGATGCGACACGAAGTCGTAGATCTTCACGATCGACGGGTGATCGACCTCGACGAGGAAGCGCCGCTCGGCGATCGCGGCGGCGGTGGCGTCCGGGTCGCCGGAGTCGATGAGGCCCTTGAGCACGACCCAGCGGTCGCTGACCTCGTCGCCGACGTTGCGGTCCCGGGCCAGGTAGATCCAGCCGAGGCCGCCGTAGGCGATGGCGCCGAGGACCTCGTACCGGCCGGCGACCACGGCACCCGGCGGCAGCGACGGACGGAAGCTGTACCGGGTGCGGCAGTTCGGGCAGAACCCCTCCACGAGCGCGGGCCGGTCGTCGCGGGAGCGGCCGACGGGCTGCTCGCAGCTGCCGCAGAACCGGCGGTGCTCGGGCACCTGCGGGTCGGGCAGGACCGCGCCGGCCGGATCGCGGCGCGGCATCGCGGGCAGCGCGACCAGCGGCGCGGCGCCCCGCCCGCGCCCGGCCGTGCGGCCCGACGTGCGCCCGGAGGCACCGCCCGAGGGGGTCGTGCCCTCCGTGACCGGCGCCGCGGCACCGGCCTGCTTGTGGCCGCACTCGTCGCAGTACCCGTCCTCGTCGTAGGAGCCCGGGCAGCCAGGCTGCGCGCACTGACTCATGTCGGTGTCCCTTCGGCGGCGCCGGACAGCGCCTGCTGGTAGGCGAAGACGGCCCTGGTCGCCGCCCGCAGGTCGCACGGCGCCGCCCACAGCAGCTCGCGGGCGGCACTGTACCGCTCGAGCAGGGCCGGGTCCTCGACGCGGTCGAGCCGGACCGCCTTGGCTCGGTACGCCTCGAGCCGGCCGCGCAGCTCTTCGCGCCGGTCGAGCAGGCCGCCGGCGGCGTTGGCCCGGTCCTCGGCGGCGGTGACGGCGGCGGACAGGTCGCGGTCGAGGGTGGTGAGGCGCCGGTCCAGCGCCGGCCAGGCGTCCAGATCGAGGGCGTCGGTGGCGCGCACCGCGTCGGCGACCGCGGCCTGCCACCGGGGGTGGGCGGCGACCGGGTCGGGCAGGCCCGGGTCGGCGATCTTCGCCACGGCGGCCGCGTGCGCCTCGCGGGCCCGCTGCTCCGCGGCGGTCAGGGCGTTGAGGAGCAGGTCGAAGCGGGCCAGGCGGCCCGGCAGCGCGACCCGCAGCGCCGCCAGCTCCGACAGCCGCCGCACGGTGCGGGCCAGGTCCTCACGCAGTGCCGCCCAGGCCGCCTCGTCGACGCTGAGCGGGTCGCGCACGGCATCGGCGTACACCTGCTGCAGCCGCGACCGCAGCGGGCCGGTGGTCGCGGCGTGGTCGGCGCCGAGGCGGTGGTGCGCGGCGACGGCCGCCTCAAGGGCGGTGTCCAGCTCGATGAGCCGCTCGGTGAGCGCCGCCCGGGCCGCGCCGATCCGGTCGAGGGCCCTGGCCGCCTCGGCGCACTGCCGCTCCAGGTCGGCCACGAACGCGGCGGGCGGCAGGTCCGGCAGGCCGTCGAGCGGGTCGGCGGGCACGGGCGCGGCGAGGATGCGGGCGGCGTCGGCGGCGCGGGACCGCCCGGACAGTGCCCGCAGCCGCTGCAGCACGTCGCCGGCCGCGGCGAACCCCGACCACAGCCGCCCGACGTCGACCCCGGACCACAGCCGCGCCGTCGCGCCGCGCACCTGCACGCCGCGCAGCAACGCGTGCGCCGGGTGGGTGTCCACGGTGTACAGCGCCGCCGCCAGCCGGTCGTGCGCGGCCGCCAGCTGCGTGACCGCCAGGTCGGTGCCGGTCCTCATGCCGGGGTCAGTCCCGGTACTTCGCCGGCGGGGCGGCCGGCACCGGCCCGTACGCGGCGAACCAGCGGCTGTAGATGGCCGTCCAGGTGCCGTCGGCACGGATGCGCTCCAGCACGCCGTTGACGAACCGGACCAGCTCCGGGGTGTCCAGCGGCATCGCGACCCCGGACGGCTCGTCGCTGATCCGGGCGCCGACGACCTCGGTGCCCGGGTCCTGCGCGGCCAGGCCCAGCAGCAGCACGTCGATCGTGGACACCGCGTCGACCTGCCCCTGCTGCAGCATGACGAGGCAGTCGAGGGTGCTGTCGGTGGCGACCGGGACCGGCTTCGACGGCTGGTTCATGATCGTGACGATGCTGGTGCTGCCCCGGGTCGCGCACACCTTGCGCCCGGCGAGGTCGGGGAAGTCCTTGATCCCCGAGCCGCGGTTGACCAGCAGGCGCTGCCCCGAGGTCAGGTACTCGGTGGAGAACGCGACCTGCTGCATCCGCTCGCACGTGGCGGTCATGGTGCGGATCACCATGTCGACCTCGCGCCGCTGCAGCACCGGGATCCGGTCGGCGGTGGTGATCGCCCGCCACTGGATCGCGTCGGGGTTGCCCAGCAGGGCCCTGGCGATCTCCCGGGCCAGGTCGATCTCGAAGCCGACGACCTGCCCGGTGACCGGGTCGCGGTAGCTGGTCAGGTACGCATTCTGGTCGATGCCGACGATCAGCCGCCCCCGCTCGGCGATCCTCGCCATGGCGGTGCCGGCCGGCATCCTGCCGGGGGCGGGCAGCGACGCCGGCGGCCGCAGGCTGGCCCGCGGGTCGCAGGCCGGCGGTGGCGTGGCCGGCGGGCTCGGCGCCTGCGCGGGGTCCTGCACGTTGAGCGGCCGGGGCACGGCGGCCGCGGCCGAGCTGTCCACCGCCGGGGTCGCCGGCCGCGCACCGCAGCCGGACAGCACGAGCAGCGCCAGCACCACCACGACGGGCTTCTTCATCGGTACTCCGCGATCCGCTGGTTCAGGCCGTACGCGGCGGCCGCCGCGACGGCGAGGGCGAGCAGCGCGACGGCGACGTCGGCGCCGCCGAGCGCGTCACCGGCGCTGCCCGCCTCCCGGTCGAAGCGCCGCCCGCCGACGGCGATGCCCTCGGCGAGGGCCGCGTCGAGCCGGCCGGCGGCGCTCGCCGCGCTGGCGGCGCCGTCGGTGGCGAGCCGCACGGCCTCCGCGTGCTGGCTGCCGTCGTCGAGGTCCCGGACCTTCCGGTGGATCGCCAGCCAGTCCGCCGCGTGCCGCTGCGCGTCCTGCACCGCCGCCCGGGCGGCGCCGTCGGGGGCCTCCTGGTGCGCCCGCTGCAGCAGGCCGCCCTTGCCGTCCTTGCCGGCGAGCCGCTCCATCATGACGGTGAAGTCCTGCTCGAACGCCTTGCCGTCGCCGCGGGCGATCAGCGTCAGCCCTTCGTCGGCGCGGGCCTGCAGCGCGGTGATCCGGGCCTCGGCGAGCAGCGCCACCTGCTCGGACCCGCCGTCGCGGCCGGCGCCGACGTGCCCCGCGGCGCCGCCGGACGCCACCGCCAGCCAGCCGGACGCGATCAGGGCCGCCAGGGTGGCCAGGACCAGGCCGCGGTTGAGCCGCCGGTTCGTCAGCCGGGTCACGTACCACTGGGTCAGCAGCAACGCGCCGAGCAGCAGCAGGCCGAGCAGGGTCACCGTCCACGGCCACCGGGCCACGGCCCGCTGCGCGCCGGCCAGCCGGGCCGTCTCGGCCTCGAACAGCTGCTGCGCCGCCGGCAGGATGATCTGGCGCATCAGCGCCGACGCCTCACGCAGGTAGGCGCCGCCGAGCGGGACGCCCTGCCGGTTGTAGGTGCGGGCCGACTCCACCAGGCCGGTGTAGACGGGGATCTGCCGCACCAGCACGCCGAGTGCCGCCGCGCTGCGCCCCTCCGCGCCGCGCAACGCGACGGTCAGTGCCGAGGAGGCCCGCGCGATGTCGTCCAGGTAGCGCTTGCGCAGCTGCGCGGGCTCGACGCCGTTGGCGAGGAACGCGCTGGCGGCGGTCGCGTCGGCGTCGGACAGCGACTGGTAGATGTCCTGGGCCTGCAGACTGAGCGGGCCGCTGCGGTCGGTCACGTCGCGGACCAGCCCGACACCGGCCCGCACGGTGAGGACCCCGGCCAGGCCGAAGGCGAGGCCGAGCACGACCACGACGGCCGTCAGCGTGGTGAGCCGCCCCGGGCTCGTCGCGGCCCGGCGGATGAGTCGACGCCACGCGATTGCCAAGATCATCTCCCCGTCTCGATGACATTCCCGAACATATCCGGCTGCGTCAACCTTCTGACAGGCATGCGGGGTGAACTCCCGGCTTCGTGCCAAACCCCCGGGCGCGGCTGAACCGGCGGGCCGGATCCTGCGCTCTGTATCCCATGTCCCTTCGTAGCCTCCTCACGGTCGTGGCCGCGGCGGCTGCCGTCGCGGTGACCGGCTGCACGCCCGCGCCGCCGCCGGCACCCTCCTCGACGGCCCCCGCCACCACCGGCGAGCCGGCCGAGGCCGCCGCCGGCGAGCCGCCGGCCGACCCGGCCGCCGCCGAGGCCGCCGACCCCGCCGCCGCACCGGCCCGCAGGGCCCTGGACGTGTACTTCACCTCCAGCACCCCCTACGTGGACCCCGGCAACCCGGGCAACACCGCCCGGTCGTACACCCTGCGGGCCGCCGCCGACCTCTACGGCAGCTGCGGCGCCGAGTACCCGGTGCAGCGGGCGTGGACGGCGGTGAACGTGGCCGGCTCCGACGCCGCCTGCGCATAAGATCGGGGTCTGCGGACACGAGCTTTGGAGGTAGACGGATGGGTGGTCCACTCGTTCAGGTCGCGGACGTCCCGGACGGCGCGATCCTGCTCGACGCGCGGTGGTCCCCCCAGCCGCCGCCGGCGCTGGAGCGCTACCGGGCCGCGCACCTGCCCGGCGCCCGGTTCGTCGACCTCGACACCGACCTCGCCGCGCCGCCCGGCGCCGGTGGCCGGCACCCGCTGCCGTCCGCCGCGGCGTTCCAGGCCGCGATGCGCCGCCTCGGCGTCGGCGACGGCACCCCGGTCGTCGCCTACGACGACCGGGACGCCTCCGTCGCCGGCCGGCTGTGGTGGATGCTGCGCCACTGGGGGCACCGCGACGTGCGGGTCCTCGACGGCGGCATCGCCGCCTGGATCCGGGCCGGACGGCCGACCGAGTCCGGCGACCCGGTGCCGGTGCCGCCCGGCGACTTCACCGCCGGCGAGCCCCGCAACGACCTGCTCACCGCCGAGGAGGTGCCGGCGTTCGTCAAGGGCGGGGTCCTGCTCGACGCCCGGCTCGGCCCCCGTTTCCGCGGCGAGGCCGAGCCCCTCGACCCGGTCGCCGGCCACATCCCGGGCGCGGTGTCGGCGCCCACGTTCGACAACAGCGACGCCGACGGGCTGTTCCTGCCGCCGGAGCGGCTCCGGGAGCGGTTCCTCGCCCTCGGGGTGAGCGACGACCGGCCGGTGGCCGCCTACTGCGGCTCGGGGGTGACCGCCGCGCACGAGGTCATCGCCCTGGAACTGGCCGGTTTCACGCCGCGGCTGTACGCGGGATCCTGGAGCGACTGGATCACCGACCCCGACCGCCCGGTGGCGACCGGCCCCTGACGGCGGCGGGTCAGGAGTCGAAGCCGAGGCCGAGCCGGTCCAGGGTGCGCAGCCACAGGTTGCGGCGGCCCTCGTGGCGGTCGGCGCGGGCGATCGACCACCGGGTCAGCTGGATGACGCCGGAGCGCACCGGCTCCGGCGGGAAGGGCACCGGCTTGGACCGCACCATCCGCAGACTGGTCAGCGGGGTCGGCTCGCCGCCGAGCAGGTCCAGCATGACCTGCGCGCCGAAGCGGGTGGCGCCGACGCCGAGGCCGGTGAAGCCGGCCGCGTAGGCCAGCCGCCCGCCGTGCCCGGTGCCGAAGAACGCGCAGAAGCGGGAGCAGGTGTCCACCACCCCGCCCCACGCGTGGGTGAACCGCACCCCGGCCAGCTGCGGGAACGTCTCGAAGAAGTGCGCGGCGAGCCTGTCCGACGTGGCGGGTCGCTGGTCGTACGCGAGGCGGATGGCACCACCGTTGTAGTAGACCGCGTCGTAGCCGCCCCACAGGATGCGGTCGTCGTCGGTGCGCCGGTAGTAGTGGAACTGGTTGGCGCTGTCCCCGATGCCCTGCCGCCGGGCCCACCCGATCGACGCGAGCTGCTCCGCGCTGAGCGGCTCGGTCATCAACGCGTAGTCGTACACGGGGATGATGAACGGCCGGACCCGCCGCAGCGGCGACGGGAACGCCCCGGTGCCCAGCGCCACCTTGCCCGCGGTCACCGTGCCGTGCGGGGTGCGCAGCCGCAGCCCGCCGCCGGCGCGGTCGATCCCGGTGACCCGGGTGCCCTCGTGGAAGCGCACCCCGAGCGCCGCGCACGCCTCGGCGAGCCCCCACGCCAGGCGCACCGGGTCGAGCATCGCGGTGCCGTCGCGGTCCCAGACGCCGGCCTCGTACGTCGCGGCGTGCACCTCGGCGCGGATCGCGTCCCGGTCGAGGAACTCGACCCGCCGCCCCAGCCGCCGGGCGGTGGCGATCCCCTCGCGCAGCCCGTCGACCTGCCACGGCGCGGTGGCCACCGACAGCTCGCCGGTGCGTTCGAAGCCGCAGTCGATCCGGTGCCGCCGCAGCGTCGCCTCGATGCCGTCCAGGTTGGCCCGGCCGAGCTCCTCCAGGGTGCCGATCTCATCGGGGAACCGCTCGACGCCGTTGGGCAGCCCGTGGGTGAGGCTGGCTGCGCAGAAGCCACCGTTGCGCCCGGTGGCCGCCCAGCCGATCCGCCGGCCCTCCAGCACGACCACGTCGAGGCCGGGGTCGCGCTCCTTGGCCAGCAGCGCCGTCCACAGCCCGCTGAACCCGCCGCCGACCACCGCCAGGTCCGCGGTGACCGCGCCGCGCAGCGGCGGGTGCGGCTCGGGACGCTCCCGGTCCAGCCAGAACGGGGTGCTCACGGCGTCGCGCAACGCGGGATGGCTCATCGCCGCACTCTACGGTCACACCCCAGCCCGCGGGCGTCGATACACTGTGCCGGTGGCCGCGGACGACCTGCTGTTCGTCGTGCTCGACGGTGCCGGCGGCTGTCTCGTCGCACTCGACGAGCCGCCCCTGGCCGGGCCCGTGTCCCGCACCGGCCGCGACGGCGTCATCCACCTGGTCCCCGCCGGCCGCGCGGTGCTGCGCCCCGACCCGCCCGGTAACAACGGCCTGCGGCTGCTGACCGGCGCCGGGACCGTCGCGGGCGCGACCGTGGCGCTGTCGGCGCTGCTCACCCCCGTCGTCGGCGCTCCCATCGGCGCGGCCGGGCTGGCGCTGTGCGGCGCCGGGTACCGCAACGGCCGCTCGGCGCTCGGCCGGCGCTGGCACGACCGGCACCGGGCGCTGCGCCCCGCCGAGGCGGAGGTGTTCGCCGGGGCGTTCAGCGCCGCGCAGACCGTCCTCATGCTGTGGCCGAGGCTGCGGGACCTGGTCCAGGTGGCCACGCCGCGCCGGGAACTGGCCGGGTCCCTGTGGACCCTCGCCGGGCTGCTGCACGACCGGGCCGGCCTGAGTGAACAGCTCGCGTCGCTGGACCGGGCCGCGGCCCGGCTGCCGTCCGGTCCCGCGGCGGCGCCGCTGCGCGAGGGGCTGGCGCAGCGGCGGGCGCTGGTGCGCGCGTCGCTGGACGACCTCGCCGGCGCGGTCGAGGCCCGGGTGGCGGCCCTGGAGACCCTGGCCGGGGAGTGCGTCGACCTGGTCCGCGACGAGCGGGCCGTGCTCGCCGCGCTCGCGGCCATCGCGCGGGCGGACCGGTCGCTGGGCCGGGTCGTGCCGGCGTCGGTCGCCGCGCCCGACGAGACCGGCGAGCTGGCGGCGCAGACCAGGGCGATCGTCGCGGCGTACCGGGAGCTGACCGGCCTCACCCGGCAGGCCACTGCCGGCGGGTGACCCGCCCGTCCACCGTGGACACCCTGTCCGCACAGTGCGGGGCGGCCTTTCGGCGGTGGCGCCGGCGATCACCCGTCGCCTAGCGTTCACGCTGTGTCGCCCGACGATGACTCGCCGCCGCCTGCACCCGCTCCGGCATCCGCGCCGCCCACGCCGGAACCACCCACACCCACGCCTCCCTCCCCCGAGCCACCCGCACCACCTTCGCCCGCACCACCTTCGCCCGCACCACCTTCGCCCGCACCACCGGCACCGGCACCGCCCGCGCCGCCTGAGCCCGGGCCGGCGCCGGCGGGCGGCGGGACGAACCGCGTCGCCCGGGTGACGGCGATCGCCACCCTCGTCACCGTCGTGCTCGGCGGGCCCGCCGCGTGTGTCCAGGTCCTCGGCGTCAATGTCGCGCAGGTCGTCGGCTGGATCGGCGGGATCGGCGGGACGCGGACGTCGCCGTCGGCCACAGCACAGCCGGCGACCGCCGGCCCGCCCACCACCGACCCGGGCACCGCCACGCCGTCGCCGAGCCCGTCAGTGACGCCGTCGCCGACCGTCACCCCGTCCGGCACCGTCGCACCGCCACCGCCACCGCCCGGCACGAGCCCGCCGACGGTCGCCTTCACATTCGACGCCCGCTCCTCCGTCGACCAGTGCGACACCCTGACCGGCCGCGGCGACGCGCCGAAGACGGGACGGGTGCTCATCTTCGTGCGGTACCAGCGCGACACCGTCTGGTTCTACGAGCAGCCCGTCGTCTTCGGCCCCGACCACACCTGGACCAGCTCGCGGGTGGTGACCGGCGGCGATGAGGACGGCGGCACCCAGTTCGTGTACGCCGCGGTCGCCGTGTCGGACAAGACCGCCGACACCCTGTCGAAGATCACCGGCTCGCCGTACCCCGCGCCGTCGCTGCCGGGCACGATCATCAAGCAGAGCGACCCGATCACCCGTACACGCGACAAGGGCATCTGCTAAACGAGCGCCGGCGCGGGGCGGGTGCGGCGGGCCCAGGCGACGACCGGTGGGACGAGGGCGCCGAGGACCGCGAACACGGCGCCGAGCAGCAGCCAGCCCGGCGCGCCCCAGCCCACGGCGAGGCTGGTCACCATGAAGGGCGCGAGCATCTGGCCCAGCTGCATGCCCATCGCATAGGCGCCCTGGTACTGGCCGTGCGCGTCGGCCGGGGCGAGGCCGAACGAGATGCCCCACCCGGCCGCCGAGTGCCACAGCTCGCCGGTGACGTGCGCGAGCGAGCCGAGCACCAGCAGGGCGACGGTCACCGGCATGCTGGCCTGCCCGCTGAGGGCGAACAGCGCGCACCCGGCCAGCAGCGCCAGCCCGGCGCGCCGGGAGGCCCGGGCGGCGCCGGACAGCGACTCGGTGCCGCGGGCGGCCCGGACCTGGAAGAGCACCACCGCGGTCGTGTTGACCAGGAACACGACCGCGATCAGCCAGCGCGGCGCGTCGGTGCGGTGCGCGATCCACAGCGGCAGCGCCACCTCGAACAGCCCGAAGTGCGTCGCCATCAGGCCGGCGAGCACCACGAAGGCCAGGAACGGCCGGTCCCGCAGCGCGACCAGCCGCGGGCCGTCGGCGCGGGCGGGCGCGGCCGGCACCGGCGCCAGCCCGCGCAGCACCAGCGCCGCCGTCGCGTAGGTGGCCGCGTCGAGCAGGATCAGGGCGAGGTACGCCTGCCGCGTGTCGACGGCGAGGCCGACGCCGGCGACGGCGGCCCCGGCGGCGATCCCGACGTTGGTGACGGAGCGCAGGTACGCCCGGGTGTGCACGCGCCGGTCTGCGGGTATCGCGCCGGCGATGACGGCGCCCTTGGCGGCCCGCTGCGCCGCGTCGGCGACGGCCATCGGCGCCCCGACGAGCAGGTAGGTCCAGAACCCGTCGACGGTGACGAGCGCGACCGACCCGGCGGCGAGGGCGAGCAGCCCGGCGAGCAGGACCCCGCGTGGGCCGCGCCGGTCCGCGACGTACCCCATGGGCGCGCTCGACACCAGGCACACCAGCGCGGTGACGGTGAGCGCCAGGCCGGCCTCCCGCACGCTCAGCCCGACCGAGCGGGTGAGGAACAGCGCGATCGACGTCATCGACACGCCGTTGCCGAACGTGTTGATGAGCGTGGCGCCGGCGAGCAGGCGGAGCGGTCCTGGTTCGGGGAGCATGCCCGCCATTAAACAATACGTACGTACGGTTTGCTGCCCCGCTCAGGCGGCGGCGGTCGTCCGCTGTGACAGGTCGGCGCGGATGCGGCCCAGGGTGGCGGCCATCGCGTGCGGCATCTTCCGGTCCCGGCCGGTGATCCGCTCGAAGGCCATGATGCCGCGCCCGGCGCTGAGCGCCATCGTCTGCACCAGCCGCGTGCCGCCGGGGACCTCGGTCAGCGCGAAGCGCCACGTGGTGCTGTCGGGGTACCGGCCGCGCCGCAGCGTGCGGAAGGCGAACTCCACGCCGGGTTCGGCCGCGATCACGACGCACTCCCGGGTCCAGCGGGCGATGCCGCTGCGGCTCGAGCCGCGGAACCGGGCGCCGGGCACGGCCGCGGTCGCGGCGTCGTCCCACTCGCAGCGGTAGCACTCCGGGCTCCACCGGCCCATCCGCGTGACGTCGGCGACGGCGTCGTACACGTCGCCGGGCGGGGCGGGGATGACCACCTCGGCCCGGGCGCTCAGCGCGACGACCGGCTCGGCCGGGGCGAGGTCGGCGTAGGCGCCCTGCACCCGCCGGGCGTACCGGCCGCGGGTGGTCGCGTGGATCAGCCGCAGCGGCAGCCCGCCGGTGCGCAGCACCCGCTCGGCGAGGACGGCGTCGGCGGCCATCACCCAGGGCAGGACGAACCCCATCCTGATCGGCAGCGCCTTGCGCATCGCCTTCTCCATCGCGGCGTGCCGCCGCGGGCTGATGTGCTCCGCCACGATCGGCACCACCACGGCCTCCTCCTCGGCGAGGTGCTCCACCATGAGGTCACGCAGCTGCACGGCCGCCTCGGCGAGCCGGCCGGCCGGGGCGCCGGCGACGCCGCCGGTGGCGAGCTGCTGCAGGGCGGTCCTGATCCGGTCCATCAGCGGGTCGAGCTCGCCGTGGTCGCCGCTGAGCGCCTCCAGCTCGGCGGTCGGGCCGACCGCCTCCCGCAGCATCGGCCACAGGAAGCCGTCCTCGCCGGTGTGGTGGTGATGGATCGTGTCGATCACGTCGGCGACGTGGTCGCGCAGCGCGGCGAGCTGGCGCGGGCCCGGCCGGCGCCGGCCGGCGGCCAGGCTCACCGCGAACTCGGCGAGCCGGTCGAGCTCGACCCGGATCGCGGCGTGCATCAACAGGTATGCGGACTGGTCTGTCATCGTGTTCGCTCCTCGGTTATATTCGGTACAGCCACACTGTATTCGAGCCAGCATGCATGGAGTCAATATCGTGGACACGACACAGAGCCGCACGTACCGCTCGCCCCGGCGCCAGGCGCAGGCCGAGGCGACCCGGGCCGCGATCGTGCGCGCCGCGGCCCGGCTGTTCGCCGACCGCGGCTATGCCGGCACCACGATGCAGTCCATCGCGGACGAGGCCGGAGTGGCCGTCGAGTCGGTGTACAAGGCCGGATCCAAGGCCCAGCTGCTGCGCCGCGCCCACGACGAGGCGGTCGCCGGCGACGACCGGCCCGTCCCGCTCATGGAGCGCGACGAGCTGCGCGCCGCCTTCGCCGTGGACGACCAGCGCGCGCTGATCCGCACGTTCACCCGCGCCGTCGCCGACCGGGCCCGCACACTGACCCCGATCAGCAGCGCATTCATGCAGGCGGCCGGCACCGACCCGGCGATCAGCGCCACCTGGGCGGAGCTGGAGACGCAGCGCCGCCACGACATGGACCGGCTCGTCCAGGCCGTCGCGGCCCGCGGCCCGCTGCGCGAGGGCCTGACCGCCGAGCGCGGCGCGACGCTGATCTGGACGGTGCTCAACCACCAGGCGGGCTGGCTCGTCACCCACGATCTCGGCTGGAGCGACGAGGAGGTCGCCGACTGGATGGCCGAGATCATCACCTGCCTGCTACTGCCGTCGGCCTGACCCCGCCGGCGCCGGCGCGGTCAGCAGCGCGCCGAAGTCGGGGGCCGGCACCGGCCGGGAGAAGTGGAAGCCCTGCCCGACCGGGCAGCCGAGCCGGTGCAGCTCCCGCGCCTGCTCGGGGTGCTCGACGCCCTCGGCGACCACGCCCAGGCCCAGCGCGGCCGCCAGATCCAGGATCGCCCGGGCCAGCGCGGAGCGCTCCGCGCCCTCGGCGACCCCGTCGACGAACGGCTTCGGGATCTTCAGGACGTCGATCGGGAAGTCGTGCAGCCGCGACAGCGACGAGTAGCCGGTGCCGAAGTCGTCGACGGCGAGCTGCACGCCGAGGGCCTTGAGCTCGCCGAGCCGGTGCTGGGCGACCTCCGCGTCCTCGCGCAGCAGCGACTCGGTGATCTCCAGGGTGAGCAGGTGCGGCGGCAGGCCGGAGCGGGCCAGGGTCTGCTGCACGTACAGCAGGACCGCCGGGTCCTGGACCTGCCGCGGCGACAGGTTCACGCTGATCTTCAACCCCGGGCAGAGGGCGGCCCACTCCGCGGCCTGACGGCACGCCGCCTCCAGCACCGCGTATCCGAGCGGCAGGATCAGGCCGCTCTCCTCCGCGATGGGGATGAACCGGTCCGGCGGGATGAACCCTTTCGTCGGGTGCGGCCAGCGTACGAGCGCCTCCGCGCCCACGACCGTCCCGTCGGACAGGTCGACGAACGGCTGGTAGTACACGAGCAGCTCCTGCCGCTCGACGGCGCCGCGCAACTCGTCGGCGAGGTCGAGCTTCTCCAGCAGGCCCGCGTGCATGCTCGGGGCGAAGTAGGCGTACCGGTTGCGCCCCTGCCGCTTCGCCATGTGCATCGCGACGTCGGCGTCGTCGACGACCCGGCCCGCGGTCTCGGTGATGACGTACTGGCCGTTGACGTGCCGCAGCCGGCACTCCAGCGGCACGATCCGGCCGGTCTGCACGGCCACCGCCCCGGCATCGCTGAACAGCACCATGGCGCGGTCCCGGTCGTCGGGGTGCACCAGGTCGAGCAGGGACGTGCCGATCAGCGCCTCCGGCCGGTACCCGAGCAGGGAGGTCACCGACGGCGTCACGTACTGCAGGCGCGCGTCCCGCCCGCAGATCGACAGCACGTCGGTGACCTGCTCGGTCAGGCGCTGGAAACGGCCCTCGGCCCGCTGCCGCTGCACCTCCCGCAGGACCGCCATCAGATCCGCCATACGGATCAGGATCAGGACGAACAGGACACCCGACGCGGCAAGGTACACCGCGAGCTCGCCACGCTGCGTCGACTCGACCGTGATGACCGCCGGGATGAGCAGCGCCGCAACGGCGAGCAGCACCGCGAACCGCCCGCTGCTCAGCCGCGCCGGGCCGGCCGGCACCGGCAGCGAGAGCCGGCGCATGTCCGGGTGCAGCGCGGCGCAGCCGACCCCGGTGTAGAACAGGATCCAGCCGACGTCGACCCAGCTGCCGGCCCGGAAATGCCCGTGCAGCGACTGCCACGTGTAGATCCCGTCGGCGGCCAGCAGCGCGAGCAGGCTCGCCAGCAGCAGCCGGAACGAGGTGCTGCGCGCCGTCCGGCCACTGCCGAGCCGGGCCAGCACGGCCAGCACCAGCACGTCGCCCAGCGGGTAGGCGACCGCGGTGAGCCGGTCGAGCACGGAGCCGCCTGCCCCACCGGCGCCGTCGAGGTACGGCCGGATCAGGAACACCCAGGTCAGCAGGGCCACCCCGACGGTGATGATCGACGCGTCGAGCAGCGCCGCCCGGTCGCCGCCGGGACTCTGCCGGCGCACCAGGATCGTCAGGCCCGCCGCGAGCAGCGGGTACATCGCCAGGTAGAACACGTCGGCCAGGGACTGCCCCACCGGCTGCTCGTTGTGCACCAGCTGCGGCCAGTAGAACAGCGCCTCCCCGGCGGTGTACGACATCAGGCCCGCGGCCGTCAGCACCCACGGCAGCGGCCCCGCCGGACGGTGCCGGGCCACGCCGACCGCGACCGCGACCACCGTCGAGAACGCGATCGCGGTCCACAGGACCGTCCGCAACGGCGAATCGGGCGTGACGTAGTACCCCGCACTGAGCGCCACAGCGACGCAGACATACGCCCGGACCGGCACGGACACCCCCTCTTCCACAGCTCAGATCGGCTGGATGGGGGCCGGGTTTACGAAGTCGCACCAACCCGGCAACCCGAGGTGCCGCGCGGGCCGTCCCACTGGGGTGAATACGAGCTGCGCACCGAGATCCACGTCGACGGGGTGGCCGGCACGCTGGTCGTGACGCTCAAGCGATCGCCGCCGACCCCCGGCTGACGCTGTACCCGTGACCGGGCTCGGGTCGTTCCGCGACGGGCGTCAGATGGTGGACGGCTAAAGTCTGAGTACGGTCCGGTGAAAACGCGCTGCGCGCATCAATGGAGAGCGACGAGATGAGACCACTTCGATACTCGATCAACGTCGCACTCGATGGCTGCTGCCATCACGAGGCAGGGCTGCCCCCCGACGAGGAGTCGATGCGCTACTGGACCGCTGAGATGGAACGAGCCGATGCCCTGCTGTTCGGCCGGGTGACCTACGAGATGATGGAGTCGGCGTGGCGGCAGCCGGCCACGGGCACGTGGCCCGACTGGATGGGTGAGTGGCAGATTCCGTTCGCCGAGACCATCGACCGGACGAAGAAGTACGTCGTGTCGAGCACGCTGAGCGGGGTCGATTGGAATGCCGAGCTGGTGCGAGGCGACTTGGGGCAAGCGGTTCAGCGGCTCAAGCAGGAGCCAGGCGAGGGCCTGTTCGTGGGTGGCGTGACGCTCCCCCTGGCGTTGGCAGATCTGGGACTGATCGACGAGTACGCGTTCCTTGTGCAGCCGGTCCTTGCCGGACACGGGCCGACGTTGCTCGCCGGTCTGCGCGAGCGCATCCAGCTCGAGCTCGTGGATCGCCAGGAGTTCCGGTCGGGGGCGGTCGCCCTGCGATACCGGCCCACCCGAGTAACGGCCTGACGTGATTCGTCCTGGCACGTTGGCCGCTGCCTCGCGACGGAACGACGGTTCTCTCGCCCTGGCCGGCTCGGCGCCGCCACTGACCCTCGACCAGGTCACCGCGATTTCCGCCGCCCCCCGGCTCACGTTGTATCCCTGACCGGACACCGACGGCGCTCACTTGGGTCGTCCCGCGCCGGGCGTCAGGTCTTCCTGCGCCGGGCGTCAGGTCTTCCTGCGCCGGGCGTCAGGTCTTCCTGCGCCGGGCGTCAGATGGTGAAGCCGCCGTCGACGTTGACGGTGGCGCCGGTGATGTACCTGGCGTCCGGCCCGGCGAGGAACGCGACCGCCCGCCCGTCTGGCGGCGATCGGACGTGGCACTGGCGACCCGCACCGGCGCCCGGCAGACTCGCCGCATGACGGTGCGGCTGGTCGCCTTCGACCTCGACGGCACCCTCACCCGCGGCCCGACGTGCCTGGAGGCGACCGCCGCCCGGCACGGGTTCGCCGAGCAGATGGCGGTCTGGGAACAGGCCCGCGGCGAGGCCGCCATCATCGAGGTCCGCGCCGCGGTGTGGGCGCTGCTGCGCGACTGGCCACCGGAGCGGCTCGCCGCACCCCTCGCAGGCATACCCCTCGCCCCAGGCGCCGCCGAGGGCATCACCGCACTGCGCGACGCGGGCCTGGACGTGGTCATCGTGTCCCTCGCGTTCGCCCAGCACGCGGCGTACTTCGCCGCGCAGCTCGGCGTCGCCACGGTCATCGCCACCGACGTCCTCACCGGCGGCGGCTTCCGTCACGTGTTCCCGTCCACGAAGCCGACGCTGCTGGCCGCGTACGCCGCCGAGCACGGCTGGACCCTCGAACAGGTGGCTGCGGTCGGCGACAGCCACGGCGACGTCCCGATGCTGCGCGCCTGCGGCACGTCGGTGTTCGTCGGCCCCGCCCTGCCCGACGACCTCACCCCGACGCTGCACCTGCCGGCCGCCCCGATCGACGAGGTCGCCCGCCGTATCCTCGCCACCATGTGACCCGCCCTCCCGTCGGGGAGGGATGGCCGCTCCCTGCGGGGAGGATGGCCTCGAACCGCCGACCTCCCGAGAGAGGTCAGGCGGCCAGGGCGGCCAGGTGGAGGCGGCGTTCGACGCGGGCGCCGGTGGCGAGGATGTCCGGGGCGCGCAGGTGGTGCACGCGGGCGTTGTCGGAGGTGGCTCCGTGGCGGGTCAGCATCTCGGCCATGCGGGTGTGGACGTCGACGCGGGTGCCGTCGGGGCCGACGGTCTGGTCGGCGTAGGTGAGCGCGTCGGCGACCGGGGACTGTTCGCGGGGGAACTCGGCCAGCTCGTGGTGCAGGCCGCGGACCTGCGCGACGTAGCAGGCGCCGGAGTGGTGGGCGACCAGGGCGCTGATGCGGGCGGTCCAGCCGGCGCGGCGCAGGAACCGGGCGCCGTCGAGGGGGTGGAAGCCGGTGTCGCGGACCGGTCCGGCGTAGCCGATGTCGTGCAGCCAGGCGGCGGTGACGGCCCGGTCACGGTCGGCGGGGTCCAGGCCGGCGCACAGCTCGGCGGCGCGGGCGGCCACGCCTGCGGTGTGCGCCCAGCGCTGCGGCAGGTCCGTGAGCAGGGCCTCGGCGAGGTCCCGGGCGGTGGCGACGTCGACCCGGGGCCGCACCATGGTGGTCATACGCACGACGGTAGAACCTGCCCGGCCCGGCGCCGACAGGCCGGAGACGGAGTTCATGTCGGCAACACCTGCTGTTCACCTTCGCCGCGAGGCCGACGCGAGCCCGGCGGGCTCCCGCCGGGCGCCCGCCACCAGCCCGCCGCGAGCCCGCCGCGAGCCCGCCACCAGCCCGCCGCGAGCCCGCCACCAGCCCGCCGCGAGCCCGCCACCAACCCGCCGCGAGCCCGCGATGGGCCCGGCGGGCGCCCGAGGTGCTATACACCGTCGAGGAGGCGACGGTGGCCATGCACATTCTCGCGATCGACCAAGGCACGTCGGGCACGAAGGCGATCGTCACCCGCGCCGGCGGGGCGGTACTCGCCATCGCCGAGGAGCCGCTGCGCCCCGCGTACCTGCCCGGTGGCGCCGTCGAGCAGGACCCCCTGGCGATGCTCGACTCCGTGCTCACCGCCGGGCGCCGGGCCGTCGCCGAGGCAGGGGTACCGCTCGCCGCGGTCGCCCTGGCCAATCAGGGCGAGACGGTCCTCGCGTGGGACCGGGCCACCGGCGCGCCGCTCACCCCGGCCATCGTGTGGCAGGACCGGCGGGCCGAGTCCGTCTGCGCCGAGCGGGCTGCGTCCGCCGGCCGGGTGGCGGCGCTGACAGGGCTGGTCCTCGACCCGTACTTCTCCGCGCCGAAGATGCGCTGGATCCGCGAGCGGCTCACCACCGACGGGGTCGTCACCACCACCGACACGTGGCTGGTGCACCGGCTGTGCGGCGCGTTCGTCACCGACGCGTCCACCGCGAGCCGGTCGCTGCTGCTGGACCTGGACTCCGGCCGGTGGCACGGCGAGCTGCTGGACGTGTTCGGTCTCGGCGGCGAGGCGCTGCCCGACGTCGTGGCCAGCGACGCGGTCGTCGGCACCACCGGGGCGTTCGGCGGTGACGTGCCGGTGACCGGCCTCATCGTCGATCAGCAGGCGGCGCTGCTGGCCGAGGCGTGCCTGACCGCGGGGACGGCGAAGTGCACGTACGGCACCGGCGCCTTCCTGCTCGCCCAGCTCGGCGGCGTCGCCGCGCGGTCCCGGTCGGGGCTGTCGACGTCCATCGCGTGGCGGCTGCGTGACCGTGTCGACCACTGCGTCGACGGGCAGGTGTACACGGCCGCGTCCGCGGTGCGCTGGCTCACCGACCTCGGGCTCGTCACCGGCGCCGACCAGCTCGACACGGTGGCGGCGGCGCAGAGCGACGGCGTGCTGTGCGTGCCCGCGCTCGCCGGGCTCGCCGCGCCGTGGTGGGACGCGGGCGCGACGGCGTCGTTCAGCGGGATGACGCTGAGCACGGGCCGCGGCCACCTCGTGCGGGCCGTCCTGGAGGGTGTCGCCGCGCAGGTCGCCGCGCTGGCCGGGCTCGTCGGCGACGACCTCGGCACGCCGCTGACCACGCTGCGGGTCGACGGGGGGCTGACCCGCTCGCGGGTGCTGATGCAGGCCCAGGCCGACCTGGCGCAGCTGCCGGTGGAGGTGTACCCGTCGCCGCACGCGACCCCGCTCGGCGCCGCCGCCTGCGCGGCGCTCGCCCTCGACCCGGCGCTCACCGCGGCGGAGGTCACCGGCGGGTGGCGGCCGGCGGCGACGTACGAGCCGCGCTGGTCACCGGAGCGGGCCGCCGAGCATCTCGGCCGCTGGCACACCGCCGCCGCCGCGACGCTGTCCCGGACCGTGTCGTGACGGCGCAGGACAGCTATGACGTCGCCGTCATCGGCGCCGGCATCGTCGGTGCCGCGACCGCCCGGCTGCTGGGCGGCACGTCGCTGTCGGTCGCGCTGCTGGAGGCCCGCGACGACGTCGGCGACGGCACCAGCAAGGCCAACACGGCGATCCTGCACACCGGGTTCGACGCGACGCCCGGCACCCTGGAGGCGCGGCTGGTCGCCCGCGGGTACACGCTGCTCGGCGACTACGCGGCGGCCACCGGCATCCCGGTCGAGCGGACCGGGGCGCTGCTGGTCGCCTGGACCGGCGAGCAGCAGCGGGCGCTGCCGGCACTGCGGGCGAAGGCGGAACGCAACGGGTACACGCACTGTGAGCTGGTCGACGCCGGTCAGGTGTACCAAAAGGTGCCCGCCCTCGGCGCCGGCGCGCTCGGCGGCCTGACGGTGCCCGGGGAGTCGATCACGTGCACGTGGACGACGAACCTGGCCCTGGCCGTCGACGCGGTCAACCGCGGCGTGACGCTGCTGCGCGGGCACCGGGTCACCGGCGCCGAGGTCGGGCCCGCCGTCACCCGCCTGCACACCACCGGCGGCGCCGTCACCGCCCGGTGGGTGATCAACGCGGCGGGCCTGCACGCCGACACCGTCGACCGGTTGTTCGGCTACGAACGGTTCCGCGTCACGCCGCGCCGCGGCGAGCTGTACGTGTTCGACAAGCTGGCCCGGCCGCTGGTGCCGTGCATCGTGCTGCCGGTGCCGTCGAAGGCCGGCAAGGGGGTCCTGGTCAGCCCGACCGTCTACGGCAACGTCATGCTCGGCCCGACCGCCGAGGAGCTGCCGGACCGCACCGCGACCGGCACGTCGGCGCAGGGCCTGGCGTTCCTGCTGGAGCGCGGCCGGGAGCTGATGCCGCGCCTGCTGGAGGAGGAGGTCACCGCCACCTACGCCGGGCTGCGCGCCGCGATCGACCGCGACGACTACCTGATCGACGTCGCCGCCGGCCACCGGTACGTGCTGGTCGGCGGTATCCGCTCCACGGGGCTGACCGCGGGGATGGCGATCGCCGAGCACGTCGCCAGGCTGCTGCGTGACGCGCTGGACCTGACCCCGCGCGGCGGCCTGCCGGACCCGCCCCGGATGCCGGACCTCGGCGAGGCCGCCGGCCGGCCGTTCCGCGACCCGGCCGCGATCGGCGCCGACCCCGAGTACGGGCACATCGTGTGCTTCTGCGAGCGGGTCACCCGTGGCGAGATCCGCGACGCGTACCGCTCCCCCATCCCGCCCGCCGACCTGGACGGGCTGCGCCGCCGTACCCGCGCGATGAACGGCCGCTGCCAGGGCTTCTACTGCGGAGCCCAGGTCGGCGAGCTGATGCGGACCCACGGCGGTGCCCGGTGAACGAGCACGTGCGGGTCGCGATCGTCGGCGG
The DNA here is from genome assembly GCF_040654515.1 of Dactylosporangium sp. NPDC050688. Classification (NCBI taxonomy): domain Bacteria; kingdom Bacillati; phylum Actinomycetota; class Actinomycetes; order Micromonosporales; family Micromonosporaceae; genus Dactylosporangium; species Dactylosporangium sp. NPDC050688. The sequence goes on along the minus strand of NZ_JBFAIC010000010.1, from coordinate 113,938 downwards.
CGGGCCGGCCGGGCTCACCGCCGCCGCCGCGCTCGCCCGGCACCTCGGCGACGGCGTCCTGCTCATCGAGCGCGAGCAGGAGACCGGCGGCATCCCGCGGCACAGCGACCATCTCGGGTACGGCATCCGCGACCTGCACCGGTTCGTCTCCGGTCCCGGGTACGCCCGCCGCCTGACCGCCGCCGCCCGCGCCGCCGGAGCCCGTCTGGAGACCGGGGCGATGGTCACCGGCTGGGCCTGCGAACGGTCGCTCGAGGTCACCTCGCCCCGCGGGCGGCGGGTCGTCCACGCCGGCGCGGTCGTGCTCGCCACCGGCGCCCGCGAACGGCCCCGCCCGGCCCGGCACATCCCCGGCGACCGGCCCGACGGCGTGTACACCACCGGGCAGCTGCAGCAGCTCGTCCACCTGCACCACCGCGACGTGGGCCGCCGGGCGGTCGTCGTCGGCGCCGAGCTGGTCAGCTGGTCGGCGGTGCGCACGCTGCGCGCCGCCGGCTGCCGGCCGGTGCTGATGACGACCGCGGACGCGCACGCGACGCTGCGGCGGGCGGGGCGGGTCGCGTTCGGCGTGCCGGTGCTGACCGGCACCCGGGTCGCCGCCGTCAACGGTCACGGGCGGGTCACCTCCGTCGACCTCGAGGACCTGCGCACCGGGCGGCGGCACCGGGTGCCGTGCGACACGGTCGTGCTCACCGGCGACTGGATCCCCGAGCACGAGCTGGCCCGCACGGGCGGGCTCGACCTGGACGCCGGCACCCGCGGCCCGCGCGTCGACACGGCCCTGGCGACCAGCCGCCCAGGCGTGTTCGCGGCCGGCAACCTGCTGCATCCCGTGGACACCGCGGACGCCGCCGCCCTCGACGGCCGGCACGTCGCCGGCGCGGTCCTCGCGTACCTCGCCGGCGGGGCGGCCGGTGGGGCGGACGGCGGGGCGGGCGGGGTCGAGCTGCGGTGCGCGGCGCCGCTGCGCTGGATCGCGCCGCAGCTGATCCGGCCGGGCGGTCCGGCACCGGTGCGCGGGCGGCTGCAGCTGTGGTGCGCCACCTACCGCGCCTTCCCGCGCGTCGTCGCGGTGCAGGACGGCCGCCGCGTCGGCGCCGCCCGCCTGCCGTGGCCGGCCGCGCCGGGCCGGGTGTTCCGGGTGCCGTTCACGCTCGTGGCGGGCGCCGACCCGGCGGGCGGCCCGGTGACCGTGACGCTGGACCGGTAGCCGCGGCCGGCTCAGGCCCCGGGCGCGGGGAGCCGGCCGGGTGCGGTCGGGGGTGTCGCCGCGGCCGAGGGTTCACGGCCGCGGCGCGCCTGCCGATGGTGGCGCGTGTCCCCGATCGCATGCCGCCTGTGCGTCGCCCTCGCCGTGCTGTCAGCGCCCGCGGCGGGGCTGACCGCGGGCCGCCCGCTCGGCGACACCGTCTACTTCGCCGCGACGCACCTCGGCCGGGGCCGCTGGGTCCTTGCCGGCCAGCCGGCGTGACGGTTAGGGTCCTGACGTGACTGCCGGGTCGGCCGTGTGCCGTGCACAGACAAGGCGTCCGGCAGTTCGTTGAGCTGCCGGCGGGCCCGTGGCCCGCCCCTCCTTCCGCACCGCCCGCATGAGCGGAGCCTGCCGAGGAAGGAGGTGATCGCATGTCCCGCTTCGAAGACTTCAGCATCGGCGACGTCGTCGTCGGTGAGGTGTCCGGCGTGGTGCCGTTCGGCACGTTCGTCCGGTTCGCCGACGGTGTCGACGGGCTGCTGCCCGGGGTGACCGGCCTGCAGCTCGGCGCCGCGGTGACGGTCCGCGTCCTGGACAAGGACAGCGAGCGCCGGCGCGCCAGCCTGGCCCTCGCCTGATCGACGGCGGGCACCCGGACCACTGCTCCGGGTGCCCGCCCCTGGTCACCGCGCCACGGCACCCGCGGCCTCCAGTACGGGCCGGCGGCGGGGAGCGACCCGGGCCACGAACAATGCGAGGGACACCAGCAGCGACCCGATCGCCAGGATGCCCATCGCGGTGCCCGGCGCCACGTACTGCGCGACCAGCCCGCCGAGCGTCGCGCCGACCGCCTGCATGGCGAGCAGCCCCGAGCCGAACAGCCCGAGCGCCTGGCCGTGCAGCGGCTCCGGCGTCGTGGCCAGCAGCCGGTCCTGCAGCAGCAGCGTCGCGCCGTACCCGATCGACGCCACCCCGGCCACAGCGGCCGCGACCGGCAGCGGCGGCTCGAGGAAGAACAGCAGGTACGGCGCGGCGAGCAGCCACCGCAGCGGGCCGCTGAGCCGGAACCGCAGCCGCGGCGGCACGAACCGGCCGGCGATCGCGTCACCGGCGAGCATGCCGATCGCGGCGGTCACGAACAGCACGCTGGCCGCGGCCGGCGAGTACGGCACGAACAGCGCCTCGCAGCCGACGATGAGCCCGTTCGGCACCCACATCGCGAGGTACACGCCCGGCTGCCACACCTGCCGGTTGCCGCGCCAGGTCGCCCGCACCGACGGGCGGTCCGACGCGCGCGGCGCCCTTTTGGTTAGCCCGAACCGGGCCACGAGCGCCGACAGCACCTGCAGCGCCGCCCCGACGAGCAGCGCCCCGCGCGGCGACACGGCCACGACGAGCGCGCCGCCGACGGCGAAACCGCCGATCTGCATCGCGCCGACCGCCGACCTCGTCGACTGGGTCTGGTCCCACCTGGTGCGCCCCGGCTGGCCGCGGCTGCGCCGGGTCTTCGAGGCCGACATCGTCTCGCGCACCGACCGGCTCAGCACCGGCGGCTGGGCCGCGGTCCTGGACGGCATGCGCCCCGGCATGCGCTGGCTCGGCGACGGCCGGCTGCAGATCAACACGTACGACTACGCCCCGCTGGACATCACCGGCGCCGAGCTGCTGTTCATCCCCACGACCGCCGCGCGCGGCTGGGTCGGCTGGGAGGAGCCGCCCAGGTCGTACTCCATCATCTACCCGTGCACGGGCTGGCTCGCCTCGACCGGCGGCACCGCACCACCCGACGCCCTCGCCCGCCTGCTCGGCCCGCTGCGGGCCACCATCCTGACCCTGCTCGCCACGCCGCTCAGCACGACGCAGCTGGTCGCGCTGACCGGCGCCGGCCTCGGCTCGGTCGGCGGCCACCTGCGGGTCCTGCTCGACGCGGGGCTCATCGCCCGCCGCCGCTCGGGCCGCTCGGTGCTGTACTACCACACACCCACCGGCGAGGCCGTCTGCGGCGGCTAGCACGCTGATCACGGACGTTCACGGCCGCGGCCGGCTCACTGGTGATCTTGCCCGCTTGATCGAAGTCGCGCCGTGGTCGTCCAGGCGGCCGGGGCGCGACTTCGGTCACCGCGGTGGTCCGGCTGACGCGACGACGAGCCCGGTCACGTGGGGCTGTGCTCGAGGTCGCGCAGGGCCTGGATGACCGGCCCCGGCCAGGTGGGATCGGTGTCCTTGTGCTCGACGGTGCGCACCACCCGCATGCCGACCGCCGCGGCGCCGGCCAGCTCGCCGTCCGCGCCGTCGCCGACGTACACGCAGTCGCCCGGGGCGGCGCCGAGCGCCTCGGCCGCGGCGAGGTAGATGCGCGGATCCGGCTTGCCCACGCCGATGACGCTGGAGAACACCGCGACGTCGAACCGCGACGCCAGCCGGCACGCCAGCCACGCCTCGGCCGCCTCCGCGGTCGCGTTGCTCACCAGCGCGAGCCGCGCGCCACCGGCCCGCAACGCGTCCAGCGCCTCGATCGTCCCCGGCGCCACCTGGTCCAGGACGCGACGGGCCTGGGCCCGCCGGTGCGCGGCGGCGCGCGCGACGGCCTCGTCGGAGGGGACCACGCCCAGCCGGCCGGTCAGAATCCTGATCGTCTCCTCGACGCTCCAGTGCTTGAGCCGTTCGTCCCAGGTGTCGCGGTACGCCCGCCGAAACGCGTCCGGATCGACCCCCACCATCCCGGCCATCTCACCGACGACCCGGTCCCGCTCGCCGTCGGCACCGTCGACCAGCGTGTGGAACAGGTCGAAGACCAGGAACCTCGGCGGCATGCCTGGCACGCTAACAGCCGCCGCCGGCGGACGAGGACGGCGCCTACCGCGGCTTCGGGGAGTGAGCGGTCAGTCAGCGAGGTAGCGCTCGACGCTGGTGACCTTCGCGTCCAGGGCGCCGGTGACGCCGTCGCGCCAGTCGATCTTGATGAGGGTGGAGGTGCGGGGGGACTTGGCGTGCACGGCCTCGACGGCGGCGCGGACGACGGCCATCGCCTCGTCCCAGGTTTCGCCCTCGACGGTGGTAAACATGGCGTCGGTGCGGTTGGGCAGGCCGGAGGCCCGCACGACCCGCACCGCCTCGGCGACCAGGGCACCGACCTCCGGGCCCTCGCCGATCGGGGTGACACTGAATGCGACCAGCACCGACATGCGAGCCACCCTACCCACGAACCGGGTCAGCACACGCGCAGGAAGCGGTCCAGGACGCGGGTGCCGAAGAGCAGCCCGTCGACGGGGACGCGCTCGTCGACGCCGTGGAACAGGGCGGTGTAGTCGAGGTCCGGGGGCAGGCGCAGCGGGGCGAAGCCGAGGTGGCGGATGCCGAGGTGCTGGAAGGCCTTCGCGTCGGTGCCGGCCGACAGCATGTACGGCAGCAGCCGCGCGTCTGGATCCTCGGCGGTGATGGCGGCGGTCATCGCGTCCACGAGGGTGCCGTCGAAGCTGGTGCTGACCGAGGGCATGCTCTTCCACTCGCGGCTGACGGACGGCCCGACGACGGCGTCGACCTCGCGCAGGAACGCCTCCTCGCGGCCGGGCAGCAGCCGGCAGTCGAAGATGGCGGAGGCGGTCGACGGGACCACGTTGTCCTTGTACCCGGCCGAGAACATGGTGACGTTCGCGGTGTCGCGCAGGGTCGCGCCGATCATGCGGGCGACGGCGCCGAGGCGGCCGAGGACGGCGGCCGGGTCGTCCTCGTCGAAGGTGACGCCGGTGAGGTCGCTGACGCCGGCCAGGAAGTCGCGCACCGGCGGGGTGAGCACGAGCGGGAACTCGTGCGCGTCGAGCCGGGCGACTGCGGCGGCGAGCTTGGCCACGGCGTTGTCGGTGTGCAGCAGCGAGCCGTGCCCGGCCGTGCCGCGGGTGGACAGCCGCAGCCAGCCGACGCCCTTCTCGGCGGTCTCGACGAGGTACGCGCGCACCCCGTCGCGGACGGTGAGGGAGAAGCCGCCGACCTCGCTGATCGCCTCGGTGACCCCGTCGAACAGCTCGGGCCGGTGCCGGACCAGCCAGCCTGCGCCGTTGACCCCGCCGGCCTCCTCGTCGGCGAGGTACGCGAACACCAGGTCCCGCGGCGGGACGACCCCGTCGCGGCGGAACCGGCGGGCGACGGCGAGGCTCATCGCGGCCAGGTGCTTCATGTCGACGGCGCCGCGGCCCCACACGTAGCCGCCGGAGACCTCGCCGGAGAACGGGTGCACCGACCACTCCGACGTCTCGGCGGGCACGACGTCGAGGTGGCTGTGCACCATGAGCGCGCCGCGTGACGGGTCGGCGCCGGCGAGGCGGGCGATGACGTTGCCGCGGCCGGGCGCGCCCGACTCGACGTACGTGGTCTCGTAGCCGGCCTCCTCCAGCCGGGCCGCGACGTACTCGGCGGCGAGCCGCTCGCCGCGGGTGCCGGACGGCTCGCCGGTGTTGGTGGTGTCGATCCGGATCAGTTCACTCGCCAGGGTCACGACCTCGTCCACGCCGGAGACGGTAGCTGGCCGGCATGGGCACGTTTTCCGGCATGCCTGCTGTCGCTATCCAGTGCGGCGGTATCTGCCGGGGGCGATCCCGTACTGGCGTCGACTACACGGCCACGCCCCTTGCCGATGCGCTCGACCGGCCGGTCGACGCGATCCTCAACTTCGTCGTGGTCAGCGCGCGGCACGCCGCGTCGCTGATGTCGCTGGTGCGGCCAGGCGGTGTTGTCGTGTCCGCCACCGTTGCGGTAGAGCAACCTGCCGGGTCCCCTGTGACGGCAGTGCACTTCGTGGCCCGCAACGACACCAGCCAGCTCGCCGCCCTGGTCAAGCTCGTCGACGCCGGCGCCGTCCGGGTCGACATCGCCGCGTCGCGTCCGCTCATCGACCTGGCCCCGGTGCACCGCGATGCCGAGTCCGGCCGCATCCGCGGCAAGACGATCCTGGTTCCGTAAGGGAGTTTCCCGTCCGGCGAGCGCACCGGGTGGAGCACACGTGGTCCGGCGATGGCTGGTCCGGTACCGCCTGGACCTGGCCGCGGTGCAGGCTGGCGTACTGGCCGAGCACGGCGGCCGCGGCGCACACCCAGAACACGACGTCCCAGTGCTGGAACAGCGCCACCATGGCGGCGCCGAACAGCACCGGCGGGACCAGCGTCAGGGCGCGGTCCACGGCCTTCGCGCCGCGGACCGCGCCACCTGCCCACCACCGCGCCATCCCCACGAATCATACCGACACGATAGGCAAAAGGAGCGATCCGAAATTGCATTGATTTTTTATATAGATCCTCGATACAGTCGGCCCTTGTGCAGAGAGCTCAGGTCGATGCGCTGACGACGCTCATCGAGGACTTCAACACCCTGTTCATCCGGCTGCCGATGGTGCAGCGACTCGGGTTCAGCGCCCTGTCCGTCGTGCACACCCTGTCGCGGCGCGGGCCGATGCGGCTCACCGCGCTGACCACGACCGAGCAGCTCACCCAGCCCGCCATCACCAGCCTCGTGCAGCGGCTCGAGGAGGACGGCCTCGTGCAGCGACGCCCCGACCCCAGCGACGGCCGGGCGGTCCTGGTGTCGCTCACCGCCGCCGGCGCCGACGTCGTGCGGTCCCGGCACGCCAACCGGGTGGACCGGCTCGCCGAGCTGATCGCCGGGCTGGACGCCGGCGAGCAGGCCACGATCGCCGCGGCCATGCCGGCGCTGGCCCGCATCACCGAGCTGGGGGCGGCATGAACACCATCCCGCTGGAGCAGCAGCCGATCCACGTGCCCGACGAGGTCCTCGACGACCTCAGAGCCCGGCTGGAGGCGACCCGCTGGCCCCGCGACACCGGCAACGACGACGGCTTCTACGGCGTGCCGCCCGCGCAGCTGCGGGCCCTCGTGGAGCACTGGGCGCACCGGTACGACTGGCGCGCGGCCGAACGCGCCATCAACGCCTACGAGCACTACCGCGCCGACGTCGGCGGGGTGCCCGTGCACTTCATGCGCCGGCCCGGCGCCGGGCCCTCACCCACCCCGCTGATCCTGTCGCACGGCTGGCCGTGGACGTTCTGGCACTGGTCGAAGGTCGTCGACGCGCTCGCCGACCCGGCCGCGCACGGCGGCGACCCCGCCGACGCGTTCGACGTCATCGTGCCGTCGCTGCCCGGCTTCGGGTTCTCCACCCCGCTGCCCGCGCACCCCGACATGAACTTCTGGAAGATCGCCGACGTCTTCCACGAGCTGATGACCGGCGTGCTGGGCCACGACCGGTACGCCGCGGCCGGCTGCGACGTCGGCGCGCTCATCACCGGCCAGCTCGGGCACAAGTACGCCCGGCACCTGCACGGCATCCACATCGGCTCGGCGCAGAAGCTGACCATGTTCAACGGTGACCGGGCCTGGGACCTGTCCGGCGGCAACCCCCTGCCAGACGACCTGCCACCGCACCTCCGCGCGCGGATCGTGGCCCTGGAGCGGCGCTTCGCCGTGCACCTCGCCGCGCACGTGCTGGACCCCGAGACGCTCGGCTACGGGCTGAGCGACTCCCCCGCCGGCATGCTCGCCTGGGTGCTGCGCCGCTGGACCACCTGGTCGGACAGCCACGGCGACGTCGAGACCGTCTTCAGCAAGGACGAGCTGCTCACCCACGCCACCATCATCTGGGCGGGCACGTCGATCACGAGCTCGATCAGGACGTACGCCAACAACAACCGCTACCCCTGGCAACCCTCCCACGACCGCCGGCCCGTCGTGGAGGCCCCGACCGGCATCACCTTCGTCGGCCACGAGAACCCACCCGGCGTCACCACCGGCGAGCAGCGGATCCAGCACTTCCTGGCCAGTGACCGCGCCGAGTGGTACCACCACGTGAACATCACCGCCCACGAGCACGGCGGCCACTTCATCCCGTGGGAGCTGCCCGGCGAATGGGTCGACGACCTGCGCCGCACGTTCCGCGGCCGCCGGTAGGCCCCAACGGCGCCCGGAGCCGGGCGGGGGCCCTCTACGATGCTGGCATGGCACGGGTACTGGTGACGGGTTCGACCGACGGGATCGGGCTGGAGACCGCGGCGCAGCTGCTGCGGCTGGGGCACGACGTGGTGCTGCACGCGCGGGACGAGGCGCGGGCGGCCGCGGCGGGGCTGCCGGGGGTGCCCGTGGTGGTCGGGGACCTGGCCTCCCTCGCCGAGACCAAGGCCCTGGCCGAGGGCGCCGGCGCGTTCGACGTGGTGGTCCACAACGCGGGCATCGGCGGGCAGGACGAGCGGCGGGTCACCGTCGACGGGCTGGAGCGCACGTTCCAGGTCAACACGCTCGCGCCGTACGTGCTGACGGCCCTCATGCCGCGCCCGGCCCGGCTGGTCTACCTGACCTCCGGGCTGGAGTCGGTCGGGGTGGCCGACCTGGCCGACCTGCAGTACGAGCGCAAACCGTGGCACGGCATGCAGGCGTACAGCGACTCGAAGCTGCTCGACGTGGCGCTCGCGTTCGCGGTGGCCCGGCGGTGGCCGCAGGTGCGCAGCAACGCCGTCGACCCCGGCTGGATCCGCACCAAGCTGGGCGGCCCCAACGCCACCGACGACCTGCCGGAGGGCGCCGAGACGCAGGTGTGGCTGGCGACCGCCGACGACCCGGCGGCGGCGGTCACCGGCCGCTACTTCAAGCGCCGCACCGACCTGAAGGCCAACCCGGCCGCGTACGACCGGGCGGTCCAGGACGGGCTGCTCGCCGCGTGCGAGGCGCTGTCCGGGGTGCGGATCACCACGTGACGGTGGTCCCGTCGCGGTAGCCGACCCGGCGGGCACCGACCAGCGCCGGCCGCTCGACGAGCACGCACACGTCCTCGCCCGGCCACCACCAGCCGGCGGCGCGGGCGAGCGCGGCCCAGCCGTCGAGCTCGTCGGCGTCCCGCGGCCCGTACCGGGCCAGGCCCAGCTTGCGGATGATGTCGTACAGGCCGATCCAGGTGGCGTCCTGCTGGCCGTACCAGCACACCGGCAACGTGCCCTGGGGGCCGATGGCGGACCTGACGGGCCAGGTCAGGCCGGCCGCGATCGGGGTGTGCAGCGACTGGCGCAGCACCTCCCGCAGCGGCACCCCGGCCTCGATCGCCCGCTCCGGCGGCAGGACCGGCCACGGCTTGTGCCGGTCCTCCTTCTCGGGCGGCTTCGCCGCGACGGTCAGGTCGGGGTGGGCGGCCGCGTCGTCGAGGGCGCCGCGCAGCCGGGCGAGCGCGGTCGCGATGTCGCCGGCGACCGGCGGGGTCCCCCGCGGGCGCCTGGCCAGCACCCAGGACTGCAGGTCGCGGTGTGTGGGCATGCCGGTGAGCAGCGGCAACGCCTGCCGCGGCGACTGCACCCAGCGGAACACGGGTGCCCGCCGGCGCAGCCGGTGGTAGACGCCGGCGATGAGCTGCTCGGTGCCGGCCCGGTCGACGGGCCCGGTGGAGAGTCCCACGGCGAGCCACTCGTCGCGGATCGGCTCCGCGCGATGCCACAGCTCGATGAGGCGTGCCGTCGGACGGACGGCGGGGGGACGGTTGCCCGGACGTTCGGGCGAGCGGAACACAGGGGCAGCGGCGGTGCGCCGCGCCGTGGCGGTCAACGCGCGAGGGCGGACGCGCCCTTCCGGTGAGTACGGATCATGTCGACCATTCTGCGGGCCGCCGCCCGCCGGCCGCAACCCCGTTCCGCTCAGCGCAGCCGCACGAGCCCCGCGCCGGTGCCGGTGAAGCCGCACGACGACAGGTAGAACTCGCGCAGGTGGTCCTCGAAGTCTACGTGCAGCCACTCGCAGCCGCCGGCCCGCGCGCCCTCGACGGCCGCGGCGACGAGACCCGTACCGACGCCGCGGCGCCGCGCCGAGGACGCCACGACGGTGTCGAGCACGAACGCGTGCGTGGCGCCGTCCCACGCGACGTTCACGAACCCGGCGAGCGTGCCGCCGTCGCGGGCGCAGACCCAGCCGAGGCTGTGCCGGTTGACCCGCGCCCACCAGCCGCCCGCGGCGGCCGGTGGGTGGCCGAACCCCTCCGCGTGCAGCGCCTCCACCTCGGCGTCGTCGAACGCGCCCCGCCACGTGTAGCCCACCCCGGTCACCGGCACGGACGGCAGCGTACCCGCCGCCGGGGTGCCTGGACTCCGTCCGCCCGCCGCCCGTCACCCGGCGGCGGCCGCGCTCAGCGGTGCACCGCCACGCGGTGGAACTCCTGCAGGGTCCCGTCGAACAGCACGTCGGACACCTGGGTCAGCAGCACCCGCACGGTGCCGTCCGCCGGGCTGTTGCGCCAGCTGGTGCCGTAGCCACCGTCCCAGCCGTACGTGCCGTCGTCCTGCACCGTCATGCCGTAGCCCCAGCCGTGGCCGCCGAGCAGCATGGCGCCGCCCTCGGCCTGCTCCGGGGTGAGCCGGTCGGTGGTCATCGCCCGCACCGCCCGCTCCGGCAGCAGCGACCCTCCACCGTGGAGCAGGAACCGCCCGAACGCCACCACGTCGTCCACAGTGGACATCAGCCCGGCGGCGCCGTCGGGGAACGCGGGCTCGCGGCTCCAGTCCTGCGCCGTCGCCACGTCCGTCTGCCGCTGGCCGCCGAAGTAGAGCGCCGGCAGCCGCTCGGCCCGCGCCGCCGTGGTCGAGAAGCCGGTGGAGGTCATGCCGAGCGGGTCGAACAGCCGCCGCCGCAGCACCTCGCCGAGCGCCGCGCCGGCCGCGCGCGCCACCAGCACCCCGAGGATGAGGCCGCCGGTGTTGTACGCCCACCGCTCGCCGGGCTGGAACAGCAGCGGCAGCGTGCCGAACCGGCGCATCCACCCGTCCACGCCGTGCGGGGTGCGGGGGTCGGGGCGGCCCAGGGTCAGCCGCAGCGCCTCGGCGGCCCGCACCACCGGGTACGGCGGGTTGACCGGCGGGTCCGCGGCCGGGTCCAGCAGCAGCCCGTGCCCCATCCGGTAGGTGAGCACGTCCTCGACGGTGATCGCCCGCCGCGCCGGCACCGTGTCGTCCAGCTCCGCGTCCAGCCGCCGCAGCACCCGTGGCGCGGCGAGCTCCGGCAGCAGCCGGTCGACGGGCTCGTCGAGGGCCAGCAGCCCGTCCTCGACCAGCATCATGGCGACCGCGGCGACCATCGGCTTCGTCATCGACGTCAGCCGGAACGGGGTGTCACGGCGCATCGGCGGGGCGCCGTCGCCGAACGCCGCCGCGCCCAGCACCTCGACGCGGACCGGTCCACCGGCGCCGGCGACCGCCGCGACCAGGCCCGGCACCTTGCCCCCGTCGACCAGCGCGGTCAGGCTCCGGTTCAGCTCATCCATAGGATCACCTTATGGTGGTCCGGTGGAGACGTCCCTGACCGCAGCGGTCGACGCGTTGCGCCGGTCCGGCCTGGAGCCCGTCGTCCGCCAGGCGCCGCGCCAGTGGTCGGCGAGCCCGGTGGAGCCGGGCGCCTGGGTGCGGATGCCGGGCGACGAGGCGTACGCGGTCGTGACCGTCGCCGACATCCGCCCCGGCGACCGGGTCGGCGACTGGGAGCCGGTGCAGGCGCTGCCGGATCCGACCGCGGTCCTCGGGTTCGCCGCCGCGTTCTACGAGCGCCGCCCGGACGCCGACACGCAGTCGCTGGAGCACGGCGACCCGGTCGCGGTGCCGTCCGGGCAGTTCCACTCGGTGTTCCCCGAGGACGTCGTCGCCGCGGTCGAGGACTGGGCGCAGTGGGAGACGACGTGGTCGGTCATCCCGGCGGGCGAGCCCGAGGGGCGCCGCCGCGCCCGGCTGCAGCGCCTGGCGACGTCGAAACTGGCCGGCGAGGCGGTGCCCGTCGACGTCGCCCTGGACCCGGCGCTGCTGGCGCTGCTGTCCGACCGGCAGGCCGAGGACCTCGACGAGACCATCGCCGGGCTGTTCCTGCCCGGGATCCGCTGGTGGTTCCCCCGGGACCGGACCGGTGGCCGGCTCGCCGGCCGGGTGCAGGTGCTGCTGCGCGAGGTCGTGCCGCCGGCGACCACGGCCGGCAAGGGCATCTGGCTCGTGGTCGGCACCGCCCCCGGCGGCGGGCTGCGGGCCGGGCTGGCCAGGGTGGCGGGCAAGTCCGCCTACCACCGCTGGGACCGGATGCCGCAGTACTGGCAGTCCCCCGCCGGCAGCGTCGAGGAGCTCTGGGGCATCGACGGGCGCCACCCCGCGGGCGTCGTCGCCGCCGCCGTCGACGCGCTGGTCACCGGCCGGGCCCTGGACGCCCTGGAGCTGTGCGGGGTGACCACCGACCGGGCCACCGCGCGAGTGCTGCAGGGGCTGCCGGAGAGCTTCCGGCTGCGGGAATGGACCGACAAGTGGACCACCAACGCGACCGGCCTCATGGCCAACGCGGCGCCATGGCGGTGGGCCGCGGCGCCGCCCGGCGGCCGGCGCCGCCTGGAGACGCTCGGCGGCTTCGGCGCCAGCCGCCGCCCCGGGCTGTTCCTCGGCGCCGCCGGCGACACGCCGCACCTGACGTTCGCGCAGAGCGGCAGCCCGGTCGTGGCCCCGCGCGTCGAGTGGGAGCGCGACCTGGACTACGACCTGGTCGGCCTGGGCCTCATCACCCCCGGCCAGATCCCGGTGCGCCGGCGGTAGGCTGCTGGCATGTCGTTGCACGAGGTCGTGCCCGGGGTGCACGCGTGGGTCCAGCCGGACGGCACGTGGTGGCTCAACAACGCCGGGGTCGTCACCGACGGCGGCCAGGTCCTCCTCGTCGACACCTGCGCCACCGAGACCCGGACCCGGCGGTTCCTCGCCGCAGTCGAGCAGGCGACCGGCGGCGGCACCGTCCGGCTCGCCGTCAACACCCACCAGCACGGCGACCACAGCTACGGCAACAGCCTCCTGCCGGCCGCCACCGTCATCGTCGGCCACGAGCACATGCGCGAAGGGCTGCGCGTCGACCCGGTGATCGACGGCTGTCCCCCGCTCTGGCAGCCCGTCCCCGACTGGGGCGCGGTCACCCGCCGGCTGCCCGACGTCACCGTCCGGGACCGGCTCACCATCCACATCGGACAGCGCCGGGTCGACGTCATGCACCCCGGCGGCCCCGCCCACACCACCGGCGACCTCGTCGCGTGGCTGCCGCAGGAGCGCGTCCTCTTCGCCGGCGACCTCGTCTTCAACGGCCTCACCCCGCTGGTCTTCATGGGCTCCGTCGCCGGCGCCGCGGCCGCCCTGGACTGGCTCGCCGCGTTCGAGCCGGCGCACCTCGTGCCGGGGCACGGCCCGCTGCTCACCGCCGCCGAGATCACCCCGGTGTTCGACGGGATCCGGCGGTACCTGCGACTGGTGCGCGACACCGCCGAGGCAGGGCTGCGGGCCGGGCTGACCCCGCTGGAGGCCGCCCGCGCGTGCGACCTCGGTGAGTTCGCCGGCTGGGCCGACGCGGAGCGGATCGTGCCCAACCTGCACCGGGCGTATGCGGACGCCCTCGGCACCGACGTCGACGTGGTCGCCGCCCTCACCGACGCGGTCACCTGGCGCGGCGCCCCCATGGCCACCAAGGTCTGACCGGCGCGGCGGCCAGGCTCGGATTGCTTGCGCTGCCGGGGTGAGCCGGTGGCGGTATCATGGCGATGATGACGGACTGGATCTTCGACGTCATCGACACGCTCGGGCCCATCGGGGTGGGGCTGCTCATCGCGCTCGAGACGCTGGTGCCGCCGATCCCGTCGGAGCTGATCCTGCCGCTGGCGGGGTTCCGGTCGCGCGCCGGGGCGATGCACCCGGTGCTCGTGTGGTGCTGCGCGACCGCCGGCGCCGTGGCCGGGTCGCTGGTGCTCTACTGGGTGGGGGCGCGGCTCGGGTACGAGCGCCTGCACCGGCTCGCAGGGCGGCGCTGGTTCCTGCTCACCGGCCAGCGCGACCTGGAGCGGGGGCGGCGGCTCTTCCAGCGGCACGGCTCGTGGTTCGTGGCGCTGTCGCGGTGCGTGCCGATCCTGCGCAGCCTGGTGTCGATCCCGGCCGGGATCGAGCGGATGCGGCTGCCGAAGTTCATGCTGCTGACCACCGCCGGCTCCGGGGTGTGGAACGCGCTGTTCATCGGCGCCGGCTGGATGCTCGCCGAGCGGTGGCAGCACGTCGAGCGCTACAGCGGGCCCGCCGGCACGGCGGTCGGGGTGCTGCTGGGCGCCGGCCTGGTGGTCCTCGCCGTACGCAAGCTGCGCTCCGCCTGACCGCTCCGCCCGACCGTTCCGTCCGGCCTCGGTGTCACCCGGGAATTTCGCGGGTACGGGCGTTGTCGACACCAGTGACGACGAGCATGAGGAGCGACAGGTGGCGAGCAACATCGTGGCGTGCCCGGCGTGCGGCAAGCGCAACCGCGTCCCGGCCGCGGCGACGGGGACCCCGGTGTGCGGCAGCTGCGGCGCCCGGGTGCCGTGGATCGTCGACGCCGGGGACGACACGTTCGCCGAGGTCGCCGAGCGGTCCGGCACGCCCGTGCTGGTCGACCTGTGGGCGCCGTGGTGCGGCCCGTGCCGGGCGGTGAGCCCCGCCCTCGAGCAGGTCGCGACCCAGCTCGCCGGGCAGGTCAAGCTGGTGAAGGTCGACGTGGACACCGCGCCGGGCCTGTCGCGCCGGTTCGACGTGCGGGCCGTGCCGACGCTGATGATCATCAAGGACGGCAAGGTCGTCGCCCGTCAGGCCGGTGCCGCGCCGGCCGCGACGCTGCGCCGCTGGGTCGAGCAGTCGCTCTGACCAGCACCGCCCCGGCTCCGTGGCGCTACCGCACCGCACCTGCCCGCAACTCACGTGTCGGGCGAACGGTCCGATGTCAGTGAACGTCGGAGGTCAGCGCAGCGGGCACAAAGGGGAACATGATGGCGAAGGACGACAAGGACAAGGCGGCCGAGGAGGCCCCGAAGGGCGCCAGGAAGAAGCTGGTCATGATCCTTGCGATCGTCCTCGTCGCGCTCGCCGGCGGCGGCGCCGGTGGGTACTTCATGTTCGCGCCGAAGCCGGCCGAGGCCGAGGAGAAGCTGGTCGCGGGGATCGTCGTGCCGCTGGACGCGGTCACGATCAACCTGGCCGACGGGCACTACCTGAAGCTGAAGATGACGCTGCAGGCGACCGACAAGGCCGCCGAGGCCCCGGACGGCAGCAAGGCGCTGGACGCCGCGATCAGCCTCTTCAGCAACATGGACGCCAAGGAACTGCTGACCAACGAGGGCCGCGAGAAGTACAAGCAGCAGCTCAAGGAGAAGGTCGTCGAGGCCTACACCGTCGACAAGGAGAAGGAGATCATGGACGTGTACTACACCACGTTCGTGATCCAGTAGCGCGCTGCGCCGCTCCGACGTGGTGGCATTGCGACCGGTGGGGCCCGTGATGATCACGGCCCCACCGTCGTGTCTCGGTCAGGGCCCGGTCAGGCGGCCTCGCGACGCAGGGTGAGGTAGGCGACCGCGCCCGGCTCGGGCACGTACCGGTCGACCTCGACGAAGCCGCGGGCCTTGGCGAAGCGGACCCCGCCCTCGTTCGCCTCCCACACGACCGTCTCGACGGCGGGCACGCCGTGGCGGGCGGCCTGGGCCATCGCGCGGCCATACAGGGCGGCACCGATCCCCCGGCCGCGCCACCGCGGCAGCACCCGGACGATCACCGTGGCCGCCGTGGCGTCGCCCTCCGGCGGGCGGACGGTGGTGCAGCCGACGAGGTCGCCGCCGTCGTACACGACCTCCAGCAGGTACCTGCCGAGGCGTTCGCGGGCCTCGTCCAGCGACATCGCGGCGTCGGGCACGACGGTGTTGTGCACGAAGCGCCAGTCCTCGAGCGTGGCGTCGTCCTCAGGGGTGGTGATGCGCAGACCCGGCACAGCCCCGGACCATACCGGCCCGCGCACGACAACGGCGCCCGACCTGCAACGGTCGGGCGCCGTTCGTCCGTTTTATGGTGGTTACAGCGCGCGGCGACGGCCGGAGACGCCGGCGACCAGCGCCACACCGGCGGCGGCAAGCAGCACCTGGACGAGCAGCTCGCCCCAGTCGACGCCCGGCGTGTCGGTGGCGATGCCGATGGCGTTGGCCAGGACGGTGCCCAGCAGCGCGGCGACGACACCGATGGCCATGGTGACCCAGATCGACATGCCCTGCCGGCCCGGGACCACGAGCCGCCCGAGCGCACCCACGATCAGACCGACGATCAGCGCGGTGATGATCCCAGTGACGGTCATTGCTCCTCCTGATCTCGACGTTGCGGCCTGGTCCAGTGATGCCCGTGGGTTCGCCGGGCGAAACCCGCCGCACCCGGGTGACACCCGTGACCCCGGTGACACCCGGGCCAGCGACCGCGACACGGGCGGGACCGCCGGCACCGATACAGCTATCGTGGGACATCTATATGTATTGGGGGTTTTGCCATGAGAGCCATCGCTGTCGTCGCCGCCGGGGTCACCGCCGCCGCGACGCTGCTCACCGCCACCACCAGCGCGTCCGCCGCGGCGGCGCCGGCCACGCTGCCGGCCGGCCAGTACACGCTGTCGGCGGACTACCACCAGTTCGACGCGCTCAACACGGCGCTGGTGTCCACCTTGGGCACGGCGGCCGTGCACACCGTCATGGACAACGCCAACCACGACCGCACCGCCATCACCGACTCGCTCGGGATCAGCTACGAGACCGGGTTCTCGTTCGACTCCGGCGACGACAACGACTGCACCAACTTCCCGCAGGGCATCACCACCAGCCGCGACGCGGTCGGCACCGCCAACAGCGGCAACTACGACGGCCACCAGCTGATCCTGGTCAGCTGGTACACCAAGGACGGCTGCGACGGGGCGTCCTCGCGCAGCCGGATCACGCTGGTCGACTGGGACGCCACGTACCCGAACAAGTACCGCAAGATCCTGCTGGTCGAGCCGACCGGCACCACGGCGGCGCCGGACTTCAAGGACATCAAGGTGCACGCCGGCGGCGTGTCGTGGTCCGGCGACTACCTGTACGTCGCCGACACCGGCCGCGGCATGCGGGTGTTCGACATGCGCAAGATCCTCAAGACGAACACGGGCGGGACCGCCGCGCAGATCGGCCGGCAGAACGCGACCACGTACTACGCGCACAACTACGCGTACGTGCTGCCGCAGATCGGCACGGTCACCGCGGCGACCACGTCGGGCACGAACCTGGTCTGGTCGACGATCTCGCTGGACCGGGTCAGCCGGTCGATCGTGATGACCGAGTACACGTGCTCCTCCGGCTGCACCGACTACCCGAACCGGGCGCCGCGCGCGGTGCGCTTCCCGTTCGCCTCGGGCGCCACCACGTTCGCCGCGAGCACCACGGCGTCCCAGGCGCTGCAGCTGCCCTGGTACAAGCTCAACGGCGTGGCGTCGCACAACGGGCGCTGGTGGTTCAACTCGTCGGGCTCGAAGCAGCTGTACTACTGGACCCCGTCGGCGGGCCCGCACACGTACGCGTGGGTCAGCGGCGGCGAGAGCATCAGCTACTGGGAGGACGCCACCGAGGCGGACCTGCTGTGGTCGCTGCAGGAGCAGGTCGGGCACCGCAACGTGTTCGCGGTGAAACAGGCCGACTACGACGGCTGACGCCGCGTTGCTTCGCTGGTCCTCGCCGAGCGCAGGCGGCGCTCGGCGAGGGCGTCGGCGGCGACGACTTCCTCGTGCACGTGGCGGTGCCGAGCGTCGACAGCCTGCACGCGCTGCTCATGGACAAGTTCACGAAGCGGCGGGAGATCGTCGGGTTCCGCAGCTCCATCATCTACCAGCACGCCCGCAACCAGGTGGTGCAGCCGCTGGACCTGTGACCTACTGGTACGACTCCGGCAGCCGGCTCGCCGGGTGCGCCCAGGCGACGACGTTGGGCAGGCCCTGCCGGTCGAAGAACGCGGCGATCTCCGGGTCGGCGTGGCGCAGGCTGAAGTGGGTGAGTACGAACGTCGTGGCGGGGTTGGCCTCGACGATCGGACGCAGCTCGCTCCACACGGTGTGGCCGATGCGCCGGGCGCGCTCGAGCTGGTCGTCGTCCAGGAACGTGCACTCGGTGACGACGACCGGGTAGTCCAGCAGCCACGGCGAGCGGGTGAAGACGTCCGGGCGGGTGTCGCCGAGGAACGCGAACAGCGGCGTGACCACCTCGTGGTCGATCTCGACGCCCTCGCGCCGCTTCGCGGCCAGCTGGCGGCCGTCGGCCTTCAGCGCCTCGAACTCCGGTCTGATCGCCCGCTTCACCGACGAGAACGCGAAACCGACGCACGGCACCTTGTGCTCGCAGTCGACCACCCGGACCCGGTACGCGCCGCGCCTGCCGATCGGGAACTCGTCGCCGCCGCGCACCCCGTGCAGCCGTGCCGCGGGGGCGAGCGCCGGGTCGTATCCGGCGTTGTGGTTGAGCTCGCTGGTCGCCCGGATGTAGCCCTGCGCGTAGGGCAGCGCCGCGGCGGGCAGGTAGATGTCGACGCCGGTCTCCTTGACCGCGACGTAGTCGAGGTCCTTGCTGTGGTCCATGTGGGTGTGGGTCAGGAACACCAGGTCGGGCTGCCAGCCCTCGACGAGCCCGCAGTCGATGCCGGCGCGCAGCTGCGGCAGGTGGAAGAACGTCTTGTCGTTGGACCGGGAGTAGCCGCTCATCGTCACCCCGGCACCGGGGATCGTCCACGACTTCCACTGCCGGAACGGGTGCCCGTCCTCGAGCAGGTCGGCGTGTGCCATGACGGTCCCTTCCGGTTCGTGTCCATTGTCGACGGTACCGGCGGCGGCAAGTCGTTTAGGCTGGCGCCATGGCCGACCTTCCGGAGCGGGTGGATCACCGGCACCTGCGCGCCTCCGACGCCGACCGGGAGCGGGTCGCGGAGGTCCTGCGCACCAGCGCCGCCGAGGGGCGGCTGGGGCTCGACGAGCTCGACGAGCGGCTGCGCGCGGTGTACGCGGCCCGCACGTACGCGGACCTGGAGCCGCTGCTGGCGGACCTGCCGGCGCCGTCGACGGCGGTGAGCCTCGAGGGGGTCCCGCCCCGGCCGGGCGAGACCCCCGAGAAGAGCGGCGCGGTCGCCGTGATGAGCGGGTTCAGCCGCCGGGGCGCGTGGGTGCCGCCGCGGCTGTTCTCATGCCTGGCGTTCTGGGGCGGCGGCACGATCGACCTGCGCGACGCCCGGTTCCGCTACGGGGAGCTGAAGATCCGGGCGGTCGCGGTGATGGGCGGCGTCGAGGTGATCGTCCCCGACGACGCGGAGGTCCACGTCACCGGCACCGGCGTCATGGGCGGCTTCGACCACGGCGCCACGTCGGTGGGCCGCCCCGGCGCGCCCCGGATCGTCGTGACCGGGCTCGCGTTCTGGGGCGGCGTCACCGTGCGGCGCAAGGCCCGCCGCGCCAAGGACCTCGACGACTGACGCCCCGGCGCGCCTGCGGCGGTCGCAGCCCCCGGCGCTCGGCCCGCGGCGGTCTCAACCTCTGGCGCGCAGCATGCGGCGGACCACGTCGATGCGTTCGGTCATGTACTTGCCGACGACGGGTGCCGCGCCGGCGGCCACCGTCTCCGCGCGGGCCAGGTATGCCTCGTCCACGCCGTAGACGGGGAACAGCCGGTTGGCGAACACCATCGCCGGGGTCATCCCGCCCCGGTGCAGCTGCGGCGCCAGCTCCAGGTAGCGCCCGGCGTACGGGGCGAGCACCGCGTCCTGCCCGGGCCGCCAGAACAGCGCCGTGACGTGCTTGACGTCGCCGATCGGCACGGACCGCTCGACGGTCAGCGTGTCCCACACGGCCCGCTTGGTCGCCGGGTCCGGCGACGCGGCCCGCACGGAGGTGGCGCGGACCCACGCGTCGGGGTCAGGGTCGGCGGCGAGCAGCGCGGCGATCTCAGCGTCGACGGCGCCGCCGAGCTCCGCCTTGCGGGCCAGGGCCCGCCACTGCAGGTCGACGTCGTCGCCGGCCTGCGCCTGCAGCCACGCGACCTCGTCGAGGTCGGCGGCGGTGCGGGCGAGGGTCCGCAGCACCACCTGCCGGCGGTCGGTGTCCTCGGCGAGCTTGCGGCAGGTCGCGGCGACCGCGGCGAGCAGCTCCGGGCGCTGCGCATCGGGTGACCACAGCTCGGCGGCGTCGGCGGCGAGGGTGAGGTACGGCTCGATCACCGAACCCGACGTCTCGACGGCGAGGACACCGGTGAGGCAGCGCACCGCCTCCGCCGCGCCGGCCTCGCCGGCCAGCAGCATGTCCCACACGGTGGCCACGGCGACGCCCCGCGCGATCGCGGTCGGCAGCGCCGCGGCGGTCGCGGCCAGGGTGTCGCGGGCCTCGGGCCGGGTCGTGGCGAACGTGAGGTCCTCGTCGTTGACCAGGTACACCTCGGCGCCCGCGGGCAGGTCGACGGGGGTGACCGGCCCGGCGAGCTCGACCTGCACGAGGTCGAGGCGGTGCAGCCGGTCGCCGTCGCGGACGTAGGCGCCGACGGCGAGGACCTGCGGCCGCGGCGGGCCGTCCGGGCCACGCGCGTCCAGGACCAGGCCGTCGCCGTCGCGGCGCAGCGTGATCCGGTCGGTCCCGGCGGTCTCCAGCCACCCGGCCCGCCAGCCGTCCAGGTCCCGGCCGCTGCCCGCGGCGAGCACGTCGATGAGGTCCTGCAGGGTGGTGTTGCCCCAGGCGTATCGCTGGAAGTAGGTGGCCATGCCGGCGGCGAACTCCGCCTCGCCGACGTACCGCATCAGCTGATGCAGCACGGAGGCGCCCTTCGGGTACGTGATCGCGTCGAAGATCGACATGGCCTGGGCGACGTCGTGGATCGGCTGGCGGATCGGGTGCGTCGCCGGGCCCTGGTCGGCCAGGTATGCGGCGAGCTTGCCGCTGGCGAGGTGCCCCGCCCACGCGTCGGTGAAGACGGTGGCCCGCTCCGCCGCCCAGTTGCAGGCGAACTCGGCGAACGCCTCGTTCAGCCACAGGTCGTCCCACCAGCGCATCGTGACGATGTTGCCGAACCACATGTGCGCCATCTCGTGCAGCAGGATCTTCGCGCGCAGCTCCCGCTCGGCCGGGGTCGGGGTCGCCCGGTACAGCACGGTGTCGGACCAGGTGACGCAGCCGTAGTTCTCCATCGCGCCGCCGAACTCGGGGACGAAGACCTGGTCGTACCGGCGCTGCGGGAACGGCATCCGGAACACCTCGCCGAAGAAGGCGAGCCCCTGCCGGGTCAGCGTGAACAGCTCCTCGGCGTCGCGGTCCAGCACCGCGGCGAGGGACCGGCGGGTCAGCAGGCCCAGGTCGTGGCCGTCGGCGTCGCGGCGGACCTCGTGGAACGGCCCGGCGTTGACGACCGTGTTGTAGACCGACAGCGGCGGCGTCGCCGGGAACACCCAGCGCCGGGCCGCGCCGGCCGCCCCGTCCACTGGGGAGACGACGGGGTCGCCGCTGTTGCTCACGACCGTCCAGTGCGCGGGCGCGAGCACCGTGAACGCGTGCGGGCCCTTGAGGTCCGGCTGGTCGAAGCAGGCCCACACGAAGTGCGCCTCGTCCGGCTCGAAGGACGTCCACACGTACACCTCGCCGTCGGCGGGGTCGACGGCCTTGTGCACGCCCTCGCCGTCGCGGGTCTCCGCCTGGACGGTCACCACCCGCAGCTCGTTGCTCGCCAGCAGGCCCGGCAGCGGAATCCGGCCGTCCCGTGCGGGCGGCAGGTCGGCACCGTTGAGCACGGCGCTGACCACCTCGGCGGCACAGTCGACGAAGCTGTCCGCGCCGGGCTCGCGGCACGTGAACGTCACCGTCGACACGCACCGCACCTGTGGGCCGGTCGGCAGATCGGTGAGATCGATGTCGATGGCGTAGTGCTCGACGGCCAGCAGTGCGGCCCGGTGCTCGGCTTCGACCTGGGTCAGACTCCGGTTGATCATCAGGCGATCCTAGACGTGGACAGGGTCGCGGCAGGCCCGTCCGCGACCTGCGCACGGCTGGACGAGCCGCCACCCCCCGGCAACGTCCGAAGTGGACACACCGGCACCGGGGACGAAGGAGACCCTGCGATGTCACGCTGAGGCGGCGCGGAAGAAGTCGCCGCCCTTGCGCTGCAGGTCGTCGGTGCCCCAGGCGCGCTCCTCGGCGGTGACCTTCCGCAGCCGCGGGATGTGTTTGGCGCAGTGGATGTACGCCTCCTCGACGTGCACGTTGACCCACCGCTCCGCCCGGCGGCCGGGGACCGTCTCCACCGGCAGATCCGGGAACGCGCGGCGCATCTCGGCGTCCGGCACGATCGTGGCGTGGCCGTTGACGTGCAGGCCGATCACGTCGCGGAGGAAGTCCACGAAGATCAGCCCGACGTTCGGGTTCTCCAGGATGTTGCCGAGGCTCGCCATGACGCCGTTGCCGCGGTACTCCGGCCACGCGACCCGGCCCGCCGACAGCACCCGCACGAAGCCCGGCGGCCCGGCCCGGAACGTGCAGTCGCAGTGGCCGAGCGCGCTTGCCGTGGCGACGAACATCATCTCCTGCCGGGCGACGAACGCGGTCATGTCGGCGTTGAGCTCGGGCAGGACCTGCTGCCGGTAGAACCGGTCGGCCCGCTCGACCGTGCCGAAGCGCTGCTGCAGCAGGTGCTCGCCTGCGGTCCCGGGCATGCTCGTGCCTGCGAATGCGTTCACCACTGCCTCCGACGCCGACGCCACGAGCCAGCAGTCTCGCGTCGTCGGGAACCGGCGCGTCGCACCCGATGTGCGACGGGGCGACCTCAGCCCTTCACGGTGAGCAACGGGCGGAGCTCGGCGACCGGCATCGCCACGCCGGCCGACTCGAGGCTCTGCACGACCGCCCCGACCTCCTTGTACGCCCACGGCGCCTCCTGCTTGAGGTCGCGCCGCCAGGCCTCGATGATGTCGCGGCGCCCGGCGACCGCCGGGTCGCGATGGTTGAGCGGGGTGACGACCCGGAACTCCTCCAGGAACGCGTCGAGCTCCGCGTCGCTGCCGCGCGCCGCCGACCCCCGCGGGACGCTGCGGCCGGCGCCGTGGCAGGCGCTGTGCAGCGCGCGGGCGTTGCCGAGGCCGCGCAGCAGGTGGCTCGGCGCGCCCATCGAACCCGGCACGATGACCGGCTCGCCGAACGGTGTGGCCGCGTCCGGTGGGCCGGCCGGGGTGGCGCCCTTGCGGTGCACGACGGTGCCGTCGCCGGCGGGCCAGAGCAGGTTGTGCGGCGACTCGTACACCAGCCGGGCGTCGACCTCACCGGCCACGGCGGCCAGCCCCGCCCGCATCATGAGCGCCAGGAAGAAGCGGTTGCCGATGGCGAAGTTCGCCGCGTTGGCGAACGCCGTCAGGTACTTCTCCCGGCGGGCCGCGCCGGCCTCGTCGAGCAGCATCGGCAGGATCCGGTTGCGCGGCGCCGGCACCCCCTTCGGCCACAGCGCCCTCGCCTGGTCCTGGCCGGTCGCGTTGGCCTGGTGGCCCAGCGACAGCGACCCCGTGTGCACCATGGTCACCACCCGTCCCGGGACGAGCCCCCAGGCGTAGGCGGCGGCGCCGTCGTGCACCCGCGACACGTACTGCAGCTCAGCGAAGTGGTTGCCACCGCCGACGCTGCCGATGATGCTGTCGTAGCTGGTGCCACCGCCGCCGGCGCCGCCGCTGGTGATCCAGTCGCGGAATCCCTCGGCTGACGCGGCGGGGTGGCCGGCGGCGTGCAGCACAGCGCCGTCGAGGTCGGCGGCGGTCACCTGCGCCCACGCGCCCTGCGACCCGGTGGGCACGCCCGCGTCGAGCAGGCCGGGCAGCCCTTCCCGCAGTAGCCCTTCGCGGTGCGCCGGGGTGAGCCCGATGCGCCGGCCGCCCTCGAAGAACAGGTGCCGCAGGTGCCCCTCGAGCCGGTCGAGGTGCGGGCGGACCTGCTCGACGGTCAGCGATGTGGCCTCGACCCGCATCCCGCAGTTGATGTCGTTGCCGACCGCCTGCGGGATCAGCGCCCCGGCGGTGCGCAGCACCGTGCCGATCGGGATGCCGGCGCCCTTGTGGAAGTCGGGAGTGCACACGACCCGGTCGATGCGCGGCTCGACGTCCAGCCCGGGCGTCGCGGCCGCGAGGGTCCGCAGTGTCTGCTCGGTCTCCAGCACGGTGAGCAGCTCGTCGACGGCCGCGGACTCAATCGGCACATCAGGCCCGGCACACAGCTCGACGGGCACGCCGTGCGGGTTGGGCAGGGTGAGCCAGGAGTCGTCGGTGCGGATCAGGCGCGGATCGGGCCGTTTGGTCGTCGACATGATGCACCGAGGGTAGGGACGGTCCCTCCCGCCGTCGATCGAATTGCGCCGGCGGGCCCAGGGCCTGTAAAGCCACGAGACGCGGTTCGTGTACCGCAGCGAGGTCAGATCCAGCCGCGGGAGCGGGCGATGCGGGCGGCCTCGTGGCGGTTGGCGGCGCCGGTCTTGCCGACGGCCGAGGAGAGGTAGTTGCGCACGGTGCCCGGGGACAGGGCGGCGCGGCGGGCGATCTCCTCCACCGGGGCGCCGTCGCCGGCGAGGGCGAGGACGTCGGCCTCGCGGGTGGTCAGCGGGCTGTCGCCGGCGCTGATCGCCTCGGCGGCGAGCTGGGGGTCGACGTAGCGGCCGCCGGCGTGGACGGTGCGCACGACGGTGGCGAGGACCTCGGCGGAGACCGTCTTGGCGAGGAAGCCGCGCACGCCGCCGGTGAGGGCGCGTTTGAGGTGGCCGGGCAGGCCGTGGCTGGTGACGATCATCGTGCGGCAGCTGGGCAGCTCGGCGTGCAGGGTGGTGGCGACCGCGACGCCGTCGAGGTCTGGCAGTTGCAGGTCGAGGACGGCGACGTCGGGGCGCAGGGCGCGGGCGAGGCTGAGGGCCTCGGCGCCGGTGGCGGCCTGGGCGACGACCTCGAGGTCCTCCTCCAGGCCGAGGAGCGCGGCGATGGCGCCGCGGATGAGGTGCTCGTCGTCGGCGAGCAGGATGCGGATCACCGCGCCACCGCCGGCGCGAGCCCGGCACAGCACTTCATGTGGCCACCGCCGGCACCGGCAGCGGCAGCGGCAGCACCACGGACAGCTCGAAGCCGTCCGGCGGGGTCCGGGTCGCGGTCACCGTGCCGCCGAGCGCGGCGACGCGTTCGGTCAGCCCGAGCAGCCCGCCGCCGAAGGCCACCTTGCCGGACGCGGCCGGCGCCACGCCGTTGTTCGCCATCGTCAGCGTCACGCCCGACGGCGCCGTGCGCAGCGTGACGACGCAGCTGCGGGCCTCGCTGTGGCGCAGCAGGTTGGTGGCGCCCTCGCGGACCACCCAGCCGAGGGTGCCCTGCAGCTGGGCGGGCAGCCCGCCGCCGTCGCCGATGACGCGGCACTGGATGCCGGCGGAGGTGAGCAGGGCGCGGGCGCCGGCGAGCTCCACGTCGAGGTCCGCCGCGCGGTAACCGCCGGCGACGGCGCGCAGCTCGGTGAGCGAGTCCTGGGCGATGCGGCGCACCTCCAGCATCTCCTCCACCGCCTCCTCCCGGCCGCGGCGGGCCAGCTGCGCGGCGAGCTCGGCCTTCAGCGCGACCACCGACAGCGTGCGGCCGGCGACGTCGTGCAGGTCGCGGGCGAAGCGGAGGCGCTCCTCGGCGACGGCGAGACCGGCCTGGACGTGCCGGGCGCGGTCGAGCTCGCGGACCACGCCGAGCATCCACAGCGACAGCCGGTACGCGGCGACGACCGTCACCAGCAGACCGCCGAGCGCGATCACGGCCCCGGCGGTGCCGGCCACGGCGCCCACCGCGCAGCCGGCGACCGCGACGGCGAAGGTGACCCGGGGGCGGACGGCGGCGCACAGGGCGGACACGTAGGTGACGGCCAGCACGATCAGTATCGCGGTGCCCGGGCCGTCCGGCCGCCCCGGCGTCGGGCCGGGGTAGGCGGCGAAGCCGGCCGCCACGCCGGCGGCGGTGAGCGCGCCGCCGGCGAGGATCAGGGCGGTCGGGCGGGGTCGCAGGCCGAGGTACGCCTGGATGCCCGCGTGCACGAGCAGCAGGCACACGACGGTGTGCACGATGAACCCGGCGACGAGCACGGCGAGCGCGGTGCGGGACACCTCCAGCTGCACGAGCGCCGCCACGAGCAGCGGCGACAGCGCGATCTGGCTGTAGAACGAGCCCCTGATGTACCACTCGACCCGGGTCGCCTGCCCGCGCCGCCGCCACCAGCCGGTCACCGTGCGCACCCCTTCACCGTCGTGGCTCCCAGCGGAACCAGCGTCGCACGGCCACCCACCCGAGCACCGTCCACGCCAGCAGCAGTCCCGCCGGCCGGGCCGCCTCGGCCAGGACGCCGGCGACGCCCTTGCCGGGACTGCCGAGCCAGCCGAGCCGGACCAGGTCGAGCACCGGTGCCAGCGGCAGCCACCGTAGCGCCCCGGCGACCGCGGACGGCAGGGCGTCCAGCGGGACCGCGACACCCGCACCGGCGAAGCAGAGCAGCAGCACGGGCAGGGTGGTGACCTGCGCCAGCTCCACGGTGCGGGTGAACGCGGCGCTGACCGCGGCGAGCAGCATGAACACGGCCACCCCGCCGAGGACGCCGGCGAGCATGACGGGAGCGTTCACCGGTACGGGCAGCCCGACGAGCACCGCACCGGTGCCGACGAACAGCAGCATCTGCCCGAGCGCGACGGCCGCCGCGGGGCCGGCGGTGCCGATGAGGATCTCGGGGTCGGTGAGGGTGCCGACCCGCAGCCGCTTGAGCACCAGGTCCTCGCGGCGGGCGACGTACGTGCTCACCAGCGTGTAGTACAGCACGCTGAGCAGCACGAAGCCGAGCACGCCGGTGACGACGCGGGCGGTGCCGGCCGGGTCGGCGCCCTCGCCGCCGGCGGCGAGGAACCCGGCGATCAGCAGCGGCACCAGCACGGCGTTGAACATGGCGGTGCGGTTGCGGGCGAGCAGCAGCAGCTCGGCCCGCCCGACCGCGGCGAGGCGCCTCACGAGGCACCCCCGAGCGGCGCCGCGCCGGCCGGCGCGCCCCCGGGCGGCGTGGGCCCGGGCGGCGCCGCGCCCGGCGGTGCGGCAGCCGCGATCGACAGGAACGCCTCGTCCAGGGTCGCCGACCGGGCATCCAGGCCGCCGAGCGTGACCTCGTGCGAGGCGGCCCAGCCCAGCAGCGTGGTCAGCGACGCCTGCAGCGCCGTGGTGTGCACGGTGACCCGCCCGCCGGCCTCGTCGTAGGCGCCGACGACGTCCGGCAGCGCGTCGAGGCTCAGCCCCGGCGGCAGGTCGAAGCCGATCCTCGCCGGGAACGCGGCGACGACCTCGGCGACGGAGCCGGTCGCCACGACGGTGCCGCCGTGCAGGATCGCGACGCGGTCCGCGAGCTCCTGCGCCTCCTGCAGGTAGTGGGTGCTGAGCAGGATGGTGACGCCGTCGCCGAGCAGGCCGCGCAGCAGCCGCCAGGTGTCGTGCCAGCTCTGCGGGTCCAGCCCGGTGGTCGGCTCGTCCAGCACGAGCAGTTCGGGCCGGCCGATGACGGCGGCGGCGAGGTCGAGGCGGCGCCGTTCGCCGCCGGACAGCTGCCGGATCCGCACCCCGGCGCGGTGGGCGAGGTCCACGAGGTCGAGGGTCTCGGCGACCGTCCGGGTCGCGCCGGCGGGCAGCGTCCCGGCCCACATACGCAGCGCCTCGGCCGGGGTCAGGTCGGGCGGGAAGCCGCCCTCCTGCAGCATCACCCCGGTGCGGGGCCGCACCCGCGCCCGGTCGCGGACGGGGTCGTGGCCGAGGACCCGCACGGTGCCGGCGGTCGGCCGGTCCAGGCCCTCGACGAGCTCGAGGGTGGAGGTCTTGCCGGCGCCGTTCGTGCCGAGCAGCGCGAACAGCTCGCCGCGCGCGACGTCGAACGACACGCCCCGCACCGCCTCGAACGTGCCGTAGCGGCGGCGCAGCCGGTACACCTCGATCGCGGCCGTCACGGCAGGAACCGCATCTCGGGGTACCCCGCGGACGGGCCGGACAGCAGCGTGCCGCCGCGACCGCCGAGGTACCGGTCGGCGAACGCGAGCAGGTACGCGCGCTGCACCCGCACCGACCGGCCACCGTCGATCGTGCCGAGGGCGGGTTCGAGGTCGGCGGGCGCGGCCCCGGTCTGCGGCAGCAGCACCTGGTAGTCGGTGAAGGACAGGTGCCCGAAACCGGGCGAGTAGAGCACGACCGGGCGGCGGCCGGCGGCGGGCGCGCCGGTGTGCGCATGGGTGACGGGCAGCTCGAAACCGGAGCCGGGCGGGTTGAGCAGCGCCGCGAGCGCCGGCCCCACCCAGGGCGCGCGCGGGGACCGGCGCACGTCCCGGGCCGGGTACCAGAGCTGGATCATCAGCTCCCGGGCGGACTGCGCGGGCACCCAGGGGTCGGGCCGGGAACGGTCGACGAGGTGCACCGATACGGTGCGGACCGGTCGGCTCGGGCAGCACGAGCCGCACGCCGCCCGGCGTTCGCGGTGGGCGGGCGACGGCGGCGCCGGGCAGCGCCAGCGCCGTGGCCACCGTCACCAGCAGGACGAGGACGTGTCTCATATGGACAGTCTTCGTGGCCCGGGCGCCGTGCCGTAGTGCCGTCGCGCACCGGTTGCGGTGCGCCGTCGCACCCCCGGTCGGTGACAAATGTCAGGCCCCAGGACCTGTTTCACTCCCGAGCCGCACCCGTGCCGGGGGCGGATCGCCTCAGGTGGCCACCGGCGGCACCGATCAACGGACCATGTCGGTGAACGCGCTGGAACAGCATGAGGGCGATTACCACGCCCGCCAGATCAGGCTGGGCACGTCGATCGGCGTCGCGGTCATCCTGATCGGCGCGGTCCGGGTCCAGCTGGACTGGCAGGGCGGGCCGCTGCTGGTCGCCGGCATCACGGCGGTCGGGCTGGTGCAGGCCGGGCTGGCGCTGCTGCCGTGGCGCCGGCTGGCGTTCCGGCCGTGGCTGCCTGGGGTGCTGACCGCCTGGTGGGCGGCGAACCTGGCCGTGCTGCTGGCGTTCACCGCGTACGACGCCGCCGCCCTGGCGATCTACCCCGCCGGGGTGACCCTGATCCTCGCCTCCACGGCGGCGCTCTCCTCGGCGCGGGCCGTCATCGGCATCGGCGTCGCGTCGCTGGCCGGGTACGTGTCGCTGGTCCTCACCCGGGACCGGCCGGTGACGGGCACCCTCGCGACGCTGACGCTGGCGCTCATGGTGGGCGTGATGTGGTTCTGCGCGCAGACCGCCAGCAACCGGCGGCGCCTGGACACCGCGCGGCTGAGCGCGGAGCGGCGCGTCGAGGCGCTGCTGGAGAACTCCTCCGACGCGGTCATCGCGGTGCTGCCCGGCGGCGGCGTCACGTACAGCAGCCCGTCGGTGCGCACGGTGCTCGGGTACGACCAGGCCTTCGTGACCAGCGAGCTGCTGATGGACATCACCCACCCCGACTTCCTGCCGACGGTGATGGAATGGTGGTTGAGCGTCGCCAACGGCGCGCCCGGCTCCTCGGCGCGGGTCGAGTCACGCATCCGCCGCGCCGACGGCAGCTGGATCTACGCCGACGTCATCGGCACCAACCGGCTCGACGACCCCTCGCTGCACGCGGCCGTCATCAGCATCAGGGACATCACCGAGCGCAAGGTGCTCGAGGAGGAGCTGACCCGGCAGGCGTTCGCGGACTCGCTGACGGGGATGCCGAACCGGGCGCTGTTCCGGGACCGGCTGGAGCACGCGATCGCCCGCAACCGCCGCTGCGGCGGGCGGATCACGCTGCTGCTGGTCGACCTCGACGACTTCAAGCTGGTCAACGACAGCCTCGGCCACTCCGCCGGCGACCAGCTCATCGCGACCACCGCGCTGCGGCTGCACCAGCAGCTGCGGGCCGCGGACACCCTCGCGCGGCTCGGCGGCGACGAGTTCGCGATCCTGGTGGAGGACGTCAGCGAGGTCGAGGCGATGGACCTCGGTGACCGGCTGCTGGCCGCGATCCGCCGCCCGCTGCGCCTGGGCAACCGCGAGGTGGTCTGCTCGGCGAGCATCGGCGTGGCGACCGCGAAGGCCGGCGACGGCGAGGACGGCCCGGACCCCGGCGAGCTGCTGCGCAACGCGGACCTGGCGATGTACGCGGCGAAGGCCGCCGGGCGGGACCGCTACGCGCTGTTCGACCCGGCGATGTACGCCGACATCCTGCGCGAGGCCGACGACCGCGCCGAGCTGGAGCGGGCCCTCGCCGCGGAGGAGTTCGTGGTGTACTACCAGCCGATCGTGGACCTGCCGACCAGCCGGCTCATCGGCGTGGAGGCGCTGGTGCGCTGGGACCACCCGCTGCGCGGGCTGGTCGGGCCCAACGCGTTCATCCCGCTGGCGGAGTCGACGGGGCTGATCGTGCCGCTGGGCCGGTGGGTGCTGCGGCAGGCGTGCCAGCAGCTGGCGCAGTGGTGCGCCGACTACCCCAACGCCGAGCGGATCCGCATGAGCGTGAACCTGTCGGCGCGGCAGTTCCAGCACGAGGGCCTGGTCGAGGAGGTCGGGCAGATCCTCGCCGACACCGGCGTCAGCCCGCACCAGGTGGTCCTGGAGATCACCGAGTCGCTGCTGATGCAGGACACCGACTCGACGATCGGGACCCTCGGCCGGCTCAAGGAGCTGGGCGTCCGGCTCGCCATCGACGACTTCGGCACCGGGTACTCATCGCTGTCGTACCTGAAGCGGTTCCCGGTCGACATCCTCAAGATCGACCGGTCGTTCGTCGACGGCATCGACACCGAGCACGGCGACGCGACCCTGGCCGAGGCCGTGGTGCAGCTCGGCCGGGCCCTGCAGCTGCAGACCGTCGCGGAGGGCATCGAGACCCAGGAGCAGTGGTCGACGCTGCAGGACCTCGGCTGCGAGTACGGGCAGGGGTACCTGTTCGCGAAGCCGGGCGCCGCCGAGGCGATCTCGTCGATCCTCGGCGGCGCCGAGCCCGCATGACTACGCGGGGATGCTGAACGGGTCCCCGTACACCTTCCAGCTCAGCGGCGGGTTGAGGTCGAAGTTGCGGTTGTTGAGGAACACCCGCTGCGCCGTGTCGACCCGGCTGGTGTCGCTGTGCGCCTCCTCGGTCTTCATCGCCGCGACCCGCGCGTCGAGGAAGGCGTTGAGGTAGGTGAACTCGTCGCCGCCCTGAGCGGGGGTGCGGGCCTTCGCCATCGCCGTGCGGCGGATGCCGCCGAAGCTGACCGCGTCGTTGCCGGGGCCGTGCATGACGATCGCGTCGTAGTAGATGAACTGGCCGAGCGCCCGCAGCCCGTCGGCCTTCGCCTGCTGCACGGACGGGTTGAAGTAGACCCGGTCGCGTTCGTCGTTCTGCGCGGCCTGGAACGCCGGGTCGGCGGCCGCGGTCTTCCAGTCGCGGGTGAAGTTCGGGTCGAGCCCGGCGTGCGAGGCGCTGCCGTTGACGTTACGCAGCGCCGGCAGGTACTTGGCCAGGACGTTGCCCGGGACCCGCTGGGCGTAGAGCTCGACGAGCTCGAGCATGTCGCCGGTGCCGGAACAGAAGCCGATGATGCCGGCGGTGTAGCCGCGGCCGTCGCCGATGTCCTCGATGTACTTGTACTGCGCCTTCCAGTCCAGCGACGAGTTCTCCGCGCTGGACACCAGCTGCATGGCGATGTCCTTCTTGCGCGGGTCGGTGAGGTCCTTGCCGGCGCTGGGGCTGCTGCTCGGGCTGCCGCTCGGGCTCTTGGACGGCGACGGGCTGGTCGAGGGGGTCGTCGACGGCGTCGGGCTGGCGGTCGCGCTCGGTTGGGTGCCCGGTGTGGTGCCGTACACCTTGAGCTCCCACAGCGAGTAGCCGTAGGGCGTGCCACGGGCGGTGCCCAGGACCCGCACGTAGCGTCCGGTGCCGTTGAGGCCGGTGAGGTCGTCCGTGGCCCCGTTGCCGGTGGTCGTGCTGTAGATGCTGGTCCAGGCGGAGCCGTCCGCCGAGGTCTGGATCTGGTACGACCGTGCGTACGCCGCCTCCCAGTTGAGGTTGACGTGCGTGATGGTCTTGGTGGCACCGAGGTCGACCCGGATCCACTGCGGGTCGACGCCCTCGGCGCTGGCCCAGCGGGTGCCGGTGTTGCCGTCGACGGCGTTGCCGGGGCCGAGCGAGGACAGCTCGTTGGACGACGACGTGGCCGGCCTGCCCTGCGACAGCAGGCTTTCCGTGGCCGCGTCCGCACCGTAGGTGGTGGCGGCGACGGTCACCCCGCCGACGAGCAGGGCCGCGGCACCGATGCCGACCAGCCTGCCGGGAATCTTCACGAGCGCCTCCGGGACAGATAGGTAAGTTGCCTGTCAGATGCTGCGATTTGGATACGTCGATGTCAAGGCGTCTAAGCAAGACTTCAGGAGCCGTTACGCTTGGCGAACGTGTAACCTGCGGGTTACGCTTCCGGGCGTGGACGACGTGGCCGAGGCGATCGCGGACGCGGCCCGCCGGCAGATCCTCGAGCTGCTGCGCACCGGGCCCCAGCCGGCCGGGCACATCGCGGCGGTGATCGGCGAGCGGTTCCGCATCAGCCGGCCCGCAGTGAGCCGCCACCTGCGGGTGCTGCGCGAGTGCGGGCTGGTCCGCGACACCCTCGACGGCCGGCACCGCCACTACCACCTGGACGCCACCCGGCTCGGGGAGCTGACCGGCTGGCTGGCCAGGTTCACCACGCCCCCGATCTGGCAGCAACGCATGGACGCCCTGGAGACCGAGGTCCACCGGGCCCGCCGCGACCGCCGGGCCGCCCCCGTCGAGCAGGAGGAACGCAGCGCATGAGCACCCTACCCACCGGCCGCTGGATCCCGACCGCAACAGGGGGTGACCTGGTCATCATCCGCACCTTCCAGGCGCCCGCCGAGGACGTGTGGGCCAGCGTCACCGAGCCCGAGCGGACCGCCCGCTGGTTCGGCCCGTGGAAGGGCGACGGCCGGCCGGGCGGCACGATCGAGTTCCAGATGGTCCAGGAGGAGGGCGCCCCCTGGTTCGACGCGGTGATCGAGGCGTGCGAGCCGCCCCACCGGCTGGCCCTGACCAGCTCGACGGCCCACCTGGAGCTGGTGCTGACGCCCGTGGCCGCCGGCACCGAGCTGTGCCTGGTGCACCACCTGAGCGGCCCTGAGGGCGTCGCCGACTTCGGCCCCGGCTGGGAGTTCTACCTCGATGCCCTCGTCGCCTCCCGCGACGGCATCCCCATGCCGAGGTTCGAGGACTACGACCCCTCCATGCGCCCGTACTTCACGGCGCTGACGACGCAGCCGGGGTGACGCTGCCGGGGTGACGCCGCCGCCGCAGTCCGTCGCGAACACTTTGTGCGCCACCGGCGAACAACAGGTGTGATGCAACTGTGGACGACTGGAGGACGGCGGACGTGGTCGTGGTGACGCAACCAGGCACGGCCCGGGGACCGGACACCGACGCCGATCTCATCGAGCAGGCGAAGCGGGCACCCGAGCGGTTCACTGTCGTGTTCGACCGGCACTACCGGCAGATCTACGCGTACGCGGCCCGCCGGCTCGGGCCGGACCTGGCCGAGGACGTCGCGTCGGAGACGTTCCTGATCGCGTTCGACCGGCGCGGCAGCTACAACAGCGCCCGCGCCGAGGTCCGGCCGTGGCTGTACGGCATCGCGTCGAACCTCATCGCCCGCCACGCGCGGGCCGAGACGCGCCGGTACAAGGCCCTGGCCAGGGCGTTCGGCGCGCCCGACGAGGACGACCATGCCGAGGAGGTCGCCGTACGGCTCGACGCGATGGCCGTGCGCGGCCGGCTCGCCGAGGCGTTGCGGCGGCTGCCCGAGCCCGTACGGGCGGTGCTGCTGCTCGTGGCGTGGGCGGGGCTCAACCAGCAGGAGGCCGCGGCGGCGCTGGACATCCCGCCCGGCACGGCCAGGTCCCGGCTGCACCGGGCACGGCAGGAGATGCGGCAGGCGCTCGGCGCCGAGATCGAGGTGAGCGAGTGATGGACGTGGACGAGATCGACGTGCTGCGTGAGGCGTTCGGCCCCGACGAGGTGCCCAGCCAGGCAGCCCAGAACCAGGCCCGCGCGGCCCTGCGGCAGCGGATGTCGTCGAAGGAGCAGCGCGTGACCAGCAGGCCGATGTTCCGCCGGCGCCAGTTCGTGCTCACCGCCGGGATCGCCGTGGCGGCGGCCGCCGCCGTGGTCACCGGTGTCGCCGTCGTGGCGACGCGTGGTGAGGACCGGGGGCCGGCGCCGAAGGCGCAGCCCGTGCCCAGCACACCGGCGAAGGGCGTGCTGCCGTACCTGCGCCCGGCCAGCGCCGCGGAGTACCTGGAGAACGCCGCCTGGACGGCCGAGCGCCGGCCGTGGCAGGACCCGCGGCCCGACCAGTTCATGTACATCGAGACGCTGCAGCTGCGCAACAAGCCGGCCTACGAGCGGGAGCACCCGAACGACGCGATCCGGCCCGAGCTGAGCGAGAACCGCAAGGTCCAGGAGTGGTGGAGCGTCGACGGGCAGACCCGGGCGAGCTACGAGAACGGCCGGCTCGTGGTGGCCAAGGTGGGGCAGGGCGAGTACTGGACCCGCGTCGAATGGTCGACGATCACGGCGATGACCAGCCCGGAGAAGGTCCCGGACGCGGTGCGAGGGCCCGGCTCGCTGGGCGTCGACCTGGACGCGTTCATCGGCCAGTACGTGGTGCCGCCGAACGTGCAGGCGGCGATCTTCCGGCACCTCGCGCAATCGCCCGGGATGACGCTCAACCCCGACGCGGTGAACATCGACGGCCGCCCGGCGGTCGGGCTCGGCCGGACCCTCAAGGGCTACCTGTCGCAGGAGCTGCTGTTCGACAAGGAGACCTACCAGTTCATCGGTGAGCGGCTGGTCGCGATCAAGGACCACGTGACCCACGGCGACCTGGTCAGCCGCCGTGGCGACGTCTTCCGCCAGGCCATCTACGCGAAGCTGATCATCGTCGACAAGCCCGGCGACACCCAGTAGCGCCACGCGCCGCGGTGCCGCGCCCGGTGACGGGCGCGGCACCGCGGCGGCTCAGCTCAGCGTCCAGGTCACCGTGTCGGTGATCTGGCTGCCGCCGATCGTCGCCGTCACCTGCACGGTGTTGGCGCCCGGGCGCAGCGTCACGCCGGTCCACCTGAAGATGTGGTCGGTGCTGGTCCGGGCGCCGAGGGAGGCGCCGTTGAGGGTGGCGGTGACGGTGCCGGCGTTGGAGTACACCTTCAGCTCCGTCGCCGCCGCCGTGCGCTGCGTCCAGCGCCGGCTGGTGATGTACAGCGTCGGGGTGGACGCCCAGGACGCCTTGTAGAAGTAGAAGGCGTCCTTGCGGGTGAGCCGGTCCCGGGTGACCAGGCCCTTGTCGTTGATGCCCGGCTGGCCGCCCTCGTTGCGGCCGTCGGCGGCGAAGTCGAACATGTTCCACACGTAGCTGCCCCAGATGTACGGCCGGGCGTCGAGCTGCTTCCACGACGCCTCGTGCAGCAGCGCCTGGTACTCCTCCGGGTGGTACTGGCCGCCGGGGCTGGGCGCGCCCGGGTTCAGGGCGTGCTGGGTGGTGTTCGCGCCGGCGCCGTACTCGGACAGGGCGATGCGCCGCGACGGGTTCGCCGCGTGCAGGCTGTCGAGGTTTCCGCCCAGGTCGTTGTAGGAGCCGTTGTACCAGCCGAAGTACTTGTTGTAACCGCTGGCCTCGGCGTGGTTGTTGACCGCGCCCGTGTCGCTGACGCAGCAACTGGCGTAGACCGAGATCCGGTCCGGGTCCTCGGTGTCGACGAGCCCGGCGAGCTGGTCCAGCAGCGCGTTGGTGGCGGCGTTGTCGGCGCGCTGCTCGTTGCCGATGCCCCAGAACACGATCGACGGGTGGTTGGAGTTCTGCCGGATGAGCTCGGTGAGCTGCTGGCGGGCATTGGCGGTGAACGCCGCGGAGCTGGTCGTGTCGTTGACCAGCGGGATCTCCGCCCAGACGACGAGGCCGCGCTCGTCGGCGAGGTTGTAGTCCTTCTGGTCGTGCTGGTAGTGCGCCATCCGTACGGTGCTCGCCCCGATCTCCCGGATGAGGTCGAAGTCCTGCGTGTGCTGCGCGTCGTCGACGGCCCAGCCGACCCCGGCGCGGTCCTGGTGCAGGTTGACGCCGTGCAGGTCGTACGGGTGCCCGTTGAGGGTGAAGCCGTTGTTCGCGTCGACGCCGAAGGTGCGCAGCCCGAGGGGTTCGGTGACCACGTCGGTGACCTGGCCCGAGGATCGGATCTCGACGTTCGCCTTGTACAGGTACGGGTCGGCGAGCCCGTCCCACCGGTGCGGGTCGGCGATGGTGACGGTCTGCACGACGTCCACGCCGGCGTTCGCCGCCACGGTCCGGGCCGGCAGGGACGCGTCGGCGACGACCGTGCCGGTGGCGTCGGTGATGACCGTACGCACCACGACCGACCGGCTAGAGGTGTTGTTGTTGAACAGTTTCGTGGTCACGTCGACGGTCGCCGAGGCGGCGGTGACGGACCGCTGCCGCAGGTAGACGCCGGGCCCGGCGGAGTCCAGCATCCGCACCGCGAGCGGGTCGACGACCTGCAGGCTGACGTTGCGGTAGATGCCGCCGTAGAAGGTGTAGTCGGCCGACAGCGGCGGGATGTCGGCGTTGCCGGCGTTGGTCACCTTGACCGCGATGACGTTGTCCTGCCCGACCTTGAGCGCCGACGTGGCGCCGAAGCGGAAGCGGGAGTAGCCGCCGGCGTGCCGGCCGAGGTAGGTGCCGTTGACCCACACCTCGGCGACCTGGTTGGCGCCCGCGAATTGCAGGAACAGCATCTTGCCGGCGAAGGACGCCGGGACCGTGTAGTGCCGGCGGTACCAGCCGACGCCCCGGTAGTAGTTGTTGCCGCCGTCGGCGCCGTCGGCGGCGTTCCAGGTGTGCGGCACGGACAGTTGCTGCCACCCGCTGTCGTTGAACGCGGGGGCCTCGGCGCCGGCGACGTCGCCCTTGACGAAGCGCCAGCCGCTGTTGAGGTCGACCCGCTGCCGCAGCGCGGGCGGGGTGTACGTGGCCGCGGACGCGCTGGGCGCCGCGACCACGTTGGCCGCCACGACCATGACGGCCGCGACGAGCCACGCGAGTGTTCTGGGCATTGTCACTCCCTAATTCGGGACGTATGGCGGTACGCGCCGCCCGGCCTGGGCGGCGGTGAGGTGCCGTGTTCAGATGTCGGGTCCAGGTGTCGGGTTCAGGTGTCAGGTTCGGGTGTCGTGCAGCAGGCGCGCGGTGTGCGCGACGAGCAGGTCGCGCCAGACCGGGTACGGCACCGGGGGCAGGAGGTCCAGCAGCGGGTCGACGAGCGAGGCGGGGGTGGTGAAGCCGGCGGTGGCGGCGGCGAGCTTGCCGGCGAGGGGGTCATCGACGGGCCGGCGGGTGGCGACGTACACCATCCACGCGGCGACGGCGAGCGCCGTCCACTGTGGAGTCGCGCCGGCGGCGAGCCGGTCGCGGGCGGTGCCGAGCAGGCGGATCGGCAGTTTGAGGGAGCCGTCGGCGGCGACCTGGGCGGTGCGGTGGCCCAGCGCCGGGTCGGCGAAGCGGCGCAGGATCGCGTCCTGGTAGCCGGCGAGGTCGAAGCCGTCCGGCAGGGTGAGGGTCGGCGCGGCGTCCTCGGTCATGAGCCGGTGCGCCGCCTCGGCGAGCGCGGGGTCGGTCATCGCGGCGGCGATCGTCTCGTGTCCGGCGAGGGCGCCGGTGTAGGCCAGCAGCGAGTGGGTCGCGTTGAGCAGCCGCAGCTTCGCCGCCTCGTAGGGTGCGACGTCGGTGGTGTACGTGGCGTCCCAAGCGGGTCGTCCGGCGGCGAACGAGTCCTCGATGACCCACTGGCTGAAGGGTTCAGCGACGACGGCGCCCTCGTCGCGGACGCCGATCGCGGCGGCGACGGCGTCCCTGTCGGCGGCGGTCGTCGCCGGCACGATCCGGTCCACGACGCACGACGGGAACGCCACCGACTCGGTGATCCAGTCGAGGAGGCGGTCCGCGTCAGGCGACCCCGCGCAGTGGCGGGCGACGAGCATGCGCAGGGTCGGGCCGTTGGCGGTCAGGTTGTCGCAGGACAGGACACTGATCGGCCCGGCGTCGGCGCGGCGGCGTGCCGCCAGGCCGGCGACGAGGTGACCCACCGTGGGGGCGCCGGGCCGGTAGCCCTTCTCCGTGACGGTGAGCGTGACCAGGCGCACGCGCGGATCGGCGATCCGCGCCGCGGGCCCGCCGTCCTCATCAGGGGTCCGGATCTCCCGCAGCGCCCCGATCACCCGCGGCGGTGCGGCGCCGGCGCCGCGCTCCAGGACGGTGTAGAGGCCGTCCTGCGGCGCGAGCTGGTCCCGGACGGTCGCCGACCGCTGGGTGAACCCGCTGATGCCCCAGGTCGGATCCGCGGCGAGCACGGTGTCGGTGTAGACCGCCTGGTGCGCCCGGTGGAACGCGCCGACCCCGAGGTGCACGATGCCGACCTGGACACCGGCCGGGTCGTAGGCGGGCCTGCGGACGCCGTCCAACGAGGACAGCGCCGGCAGGCCGAGGCGGGTCACCAACTGTGCATCGTCCCGTCCTCGAGGCGGTTCACCGGCAGCGACGCCGGCCGGTACGGGTACTGCGCGGCGAGCTCCTCGTCGATGTCGACGCCGAGCCCGGGCGCCTCGGACGGGTGCAGGTAGCCGCCGTCGAAGTGGTACCCGTGCGGGAACACCGCGTCGGTGGCCTCGGTGTGCCGCATGTACTCCTGCAGCCCGAAGTTGGGGATGGCCAGGTCGACGTGCAGCGCGGCGGCCATGCACACCGGGGACAGGTCGGTGGCGCCGTGCGAGCCGGACCGCACGTGGTGCAGCGCGGCGAGGTCGAAGATGCGCCGCAGGTGGGTGATGCCGCCGGC
Organism: Dactylosporangium sp. NPDC050688; assembly: GCF_040654515.1. Taxonomy (NCBI): domain Bacteria; kingdom Bacillati; phylum Actinomycetota; class Actinomycetes; order Micromonosporales; family Micromonosporaceae; genus Dactylosporangium; species Dactylosporangium sp. NPDC050688. Next base: position 74,954 of record NZ_JBFAIC010000010.1, on the reverse strand, counting down.
GTGCACGACGGTGGCGCGGATGTAGTCGATGAGCTGCTCGCGGATGAGCTGCTCGCAGTCCCAGACCGTGTTGAACACCTCGCCGACGGCGATGGGGGTGGTGGTGTGCTGCCGGATGAGCCGGAAGCCCTCCTGCAGCTCGGCCGGGACGGGGTCCTCCAGCCAGGTGAGCGCGTACGGTTCGAGGGCCTTGCCGAGCCGGGCGGCCTCGATCGGGGTGAGCCGGTGGTGCACGTCGTGCAGCAGCTTCAGCCCGGGCCCGAACTCGTCGCGGACCCGGGCGAACACCGACGGGACGTGATGCAGGTAGCGTTCGGTGGACCACACGTTCTCGGTGGGCAGGGCGGCGTCGGCGGGCTCGTAGTACATCTTGTCGCCGGAGACGCCGTAGGTGCTGGCGAGGCCGGGCACGCCGGTCTGCACCCGCACCGCGCGGTAGCCGAGGTCCACGTACCGGGCGACCTCGGCGACCGCCTCGTCCACGGCGGCGCCGTTGGCGTGGCCGTACACGGTGACGCCCTCGCGGGAGCGGCCGCCGATGAGCTTGTACACGGGCAGCCCGGCGAGCTTGCCGAGGATGTCCCACAGGGCGGTGTCGACGGCGGCGATGGCGGTCATCGTGACCGGGCCGCGCCGCCAGTAGGCGCCCTTGTACAGGTACTGCCAGGTGTCCTCGATGCGGGTCGGGTCGCGGCCGATGAGCTGCGGCACGACGTGGTCGGTGAGGTAGCTGGCGACGGCGAGCTCGCGGCCGTTGAGGGTGGCGTCGCCGACGCCGGTGACCCCCTCGTCGGTGACGACCTTCAGGGTGACGAAGTTGCGGTCCGGGCAGGTGACGATGACCCGGGCCTCACTGATCCTCATGTGACGTCCTCCTCCTTGACCCGCGCGACGAGCTGGGTCGGGTTGACCAGGCGCAGCGCCACGACGAGCAGCACCAGCATGGTGCCGGTGTAGATGACGGCCATGGCGTCCACCGACTGCTGCGCGCGGATCCCGGCGGCGGACATCGAGTTGTACAGCGCGACGACGAGGGTCTGCGAGTCCGGCCCGGCGGTGAGGAACGTCAGCTCGAACATGCCGACGGTGCGCACCAGCACCAGGATCGACGCGGCGAGCATGCCGGGGACGAGCAGCGGCGCGAGGATGCGCACGAAGACCTGGCGGGTGCCGGCGCCGCACATGCGGGCGGCGCGTTCGATCGCCGGGTCGATCTGCTCGATGAACGGGGTCATGGTGAGGATGACGAACGGCACCGACGGCACCAGGTTCGCCAGGACGACCCCGGTGAGGTGCCCGGCGAACCCGTACTTGTACAGCACGGTCGCCAGGGGGATGCCGTAAGTGATCGGCGGCATCAGGATCGGCAGCAGGAACAGCAGGTACAGGGCGCGCCGGCCGGGGAACGCGCGGCGGGCCAGCACGTAGGAGGCGGGCACGCCGATGAGCACGGAGATGCCGACGACGAGCGCGGACACCTCCAGGGTGGTGATGAGCACGGGCAGCAGCCCGAAGTCGCGCCACGCCTCGCCGTACCACTGGCCGGTGGCGCCCTGCGGCAGCCACGTGTCGAACCAGCTGGTGCCGAACGAGCTGACCACGACCGAGCCGACGACACCGAGGAGGTTGACGAAGAAGAACGCCACCACCCCCCACACCACGAGGGCGCCTGTCTTCATCCTTTGCCTCCGGTGGATCCGGTGTACAGCAGCGACCGCCAGCCGAGGACCGCGGCGATGACGGCGAGCTCGACGAGGCCCATGACGACCGCGATCGCGGACGCCTTCGGGTAGTCGTACTGCTCGTAGCCGGCGTGCCAGGCGGCGATCGAGATCACCCTGGTCTCCCCCGCGGGGTCGCCGACGAGGACCGCGGACGGGAACACGCTGAACGCGAGCACGAACGTCAGGCAGAACGTGGTGGCGAGCCCGGGCGCGAGCAGCGGCAGGGTGATGCGCCGGAAGCGCTGCGCCCAGCCGGCGCCGAGGGTCGCGGCGGCCTTCTCCAGGGTCGGGTCGATCCCCGACAGGTAGGACAGCACCAGCAGGAACGCGAACGGGAACCCGGTGATGACGAGGGAGAAGAACACGCCCCAGTAGTTGTGGGTGAGCCGGACCGGCTCGTCGGTCAGGCCGGCGGACATCAGCGTGCGGTTGAACCAGCCGGTCGGGCCGAGGAAGTTCAGCAGCCCCTGCGCGGTGAGCACGGTGCCGAGCGTGATCGGCACGACCAGCAGCGTGGTGAGCAGCCGCTTGCCGCGGAACCGGCCCCGCATCCGGTAGGCGATCGGCACGGAGGCGCCGACGTTGAGCAGCGCCACCGGCAGCGACAGGCCGAGCGTGGTGGTGAGGGTGCCGCGCTCGTACGCGTCGCTGAAGAACGACCGGTACGCGGCGAGCGGGCCGCCCTGTTCGGGTTGGAACGACAGCCCGATGCCGTAGAAGAACGGGTAGATGAACAGGGTGACGACGAACAGCAGCGCCGGGCCGAGCAGCAGCAGCTGCCGGTCGATGCCGCGTTCGGCGAGCCGGTGCCGCAGCGCGACCCGGCCCTGCGTGACGGCGGCCATCACGCGTCCTGACCGGCGGGGAACACCAGCAGCGCGGCGGGGTCGACGGCGAGGCGGACCTGGTCGCCGGGGGCCGGCCGGTCGGCGGTGCGCAGGTGCAGCCGCTGACCGGTCTCCGTGACGACCTCGACGGCGACCTCGCGCCCCTGGTACTCCACGACCTCGACGGTGGCCGGGAAGCCGTCCTCGGCAAGGCGCAGCGACTCCGGCCGTACCCCGGCGACCACGGCGTCACCGTCGCGCACGGCGCCGATGGGGGTGCCGGTCAGCGCCAGCCCGCCGCCCTCGACCCGCACCGACTCCCCCGTCCGGGCGGCGACCGTCATCGGCAGCAGGTTGCGGAAGCCCATGAAGTCCGCGACGTGCCGGTTCGCCGGCTGCGTGTGCAGCTGCTCGGGGGTGCCGACCTGCTGGACGCGCCCGTTGCGCAGCACGACGAGGCGGTCGGCCATGGACAGCGCCTCCTCCTGGTCGTGCGTCACGTACACGGTGGTGAGGCCGAGCGCCTGGTGCAGCCGCCGGATCTCGGTGCGCATCTCCAGCCGCAGCTTGGCGTCCAGATTGGACAGTGGCTCGTCCATGAGCACCAGCGACGGCTCGAGCACCACGGCGCGGGCGATCGCGACCCGCTGCTGCTGCCCGCCGGACAGCTGCCCGGGCAGCTTGCGGGCCTGCTCCTCCAGGTGCACCAGGGCGATCGCCTCGTCGGTGCGGCGGCGGATCTCGGCGCCGGGCAGCCGGCGCATCTGCAGCCCGAACGCGATGTTCTTGGCCACCGTCAGGTGCGGGAACAGTGCATAGTTCTGGAACACCATGCCGAAGCCGCGCTTCTCCGGCAGCAGCGTGTCCAGGCGGGTGTCGTCCTGCCAGATGCGGCCGGCGGTGAGCGGCAGCAGCCCGGCGAGGCAGTTGAGCGCGGTCGACTTGCCGCAGCCGGACGGGCCGAGCAGGGCGATGAACTCGCCCTGCTCGATCGTCAGGTCGAGGTCCACGAGGGCGTCGTGGCCGCCGAAGCGGCGGGTGACGCCCTCCAGCCGCAGCTGCCGGAACCTGGTGGTCACCTGGTTCACTTCTTCACCTTCGCGCCGCCCACCTCGCGGTCCCACTTGTCGAACGCGGCGACGAGAGCCTTCGCGTCCAGTGGTACCTCCAGCGGGTTGCCGGCGATGAGCTGCTCGTACTCGGGCCGGCCGTAGTCGGTGATGGCCTTCTGGCTGTCGGCGGGCGCCATCGACAGCGGCACGTCCTTGACCGCCGGGCCGGGGTAGAAATACCCCTTGTCGTAGGCCTTCGCCTGCTGCTGCGGGGTGAGCATGTGCTGCAGCAGCAACAGGATCGCGGCCTGCTTGTCGGCGGAGACGCCCTTGGGCACGACGGCGTAGTGGGCGTCGGTGACCCAGTGGAAGCCGTTGAGGGAGCCGATCTTCGCCTCCTTCGGCACCTGGCCGAGGACGCGCGGGTTGATGTCCCAGCCGGTCGTCGTCGCGATGATCTTCGCCGAGCCGTTGGCGAGGGACTTCATCGTCTCGCTGGTCGAGGACGGGTACAGCTCCACGTATTTGTTGAGCTCGGTCAGGTACGCCCAGGTCTTCTCCCAGCCGTTGACCGGGTCCTTCGGGTCCTTGTCGCCGAGCAGGTACGGCAGGCCCATGAGGAACGTGCGGCCGGGGCCGGAGTTGGCCGGCCGGGCGTACTGCACCGCGCCGGGGTTGGCCTTGGCGTACGCGAGGAGCTCGTCGGCGCTCTTCGGCGGGTTCGGCACCTTGTCCGGCAGGTACTCGATGAGCGGGCCGGACGGGTAGTAGGTGACGGTGACGCCGAAGTCCCCGGCGAGCTTCTGCATGGCCGCGGCGCCCGGCAGGTAGCTGTTCATGCCGGGCAGGCGCGAGGCGTACGCCGGCAGCAGCGGCTGCCAGAGCCCCTGGTCGACGCCGGCGGCGAGCCCGTCGACGCCGGTGAGGACCAGGTCGATGTCGACGCGGCCGGCGTTCTGCTGCGCCTTGACCTTCGGCGCGAGCTCCGGCGCGGTCGCCTTGGAGTAGGTGACCTTGCTGATGGTGTCAGCGTGCGCGGCCACGAAGTCGTCGATCATGCCCTGGGTGAGCTGCAGGTTGCCGGCGACGTCCAGGATGTTCAGCGTCACCGCCGAGGCGGGCTTCAGCGGCAGGTCGCCGCTGGTGGCGGGGGCCGGGGTGGACTTGGTCGGCGCGCCGCAGCCGGCGACGAGGGTGAGCACGAGTAATGAGGTGAAATGTCTGCGGGAGAGGGACATGGCGGTTCCCTTCTAAACACGCTCAGGTGGTGGGGGCGTGGCCCGTGGAGTGGCGGACCATGAGCTGTGAGGGGAGCTCGCGCCGCGCGACGGCCGCGCGGTCGGGGTCTTCGAGGAGCTGCAGCAGCATGTCGACGCCGGCCCGGCCGATCGGCTCCTGCGGTTGGGCGACGGTGGTCAGCGAGGGGCTGACCATCTGGGACAGCACGATGTCGTCGAAGCCCATGACGCTGATGGCCTCGGGCACCTTGACACCGCGGGTGGCGAACCAGTTGAGCAGGCCGAGCGCGACGAGGTCGTTGTAGGCGACGACCGCGGTGACGCCGGCGGCGAGCACCTGGTCGGCGGCGGCGACCCCGCCGGCGAACTGGGGAGCGAAGTTGCCGATCTCGACCAGGTCGATCCCGCTGCCGGCGGTCACCGACCGCAGCGCCCGGGCGCGTTCGCGGTTGGACCACGACAGCCGGGGGCCGGCGACGTAGGCGATGCGCCGGTGACCGAGGGCGGCGAGGTGCGCGACGGCCTGCCGGATGCCGTCGACGTTGTCGATGGTGATCGCCGGGATCTGGCCGACCCGGCGGTTGAGCATGACGATCGGGGTCTCACCGGCGACGGCGCGCAGGTCCTCCTCGGTCATGCGGGGTGAGCAGAGCACGATCCCGTCGACCTGCTTGCTCAGCGCCCGCACGAGGCCGGCCTCCGCCGTCGGGTCCTCGTCGGTGTCGGCGAGGAAGACGGAGAAGTCCGACTCGCGGGCGCGGCTCTGCACGCCCTTGACGACGCCGGGGAAGAACGGGTTGGTCAGGTCGGGCACGATCAGGCCGATGTTGCCGGTGCGGCCCGTGATCAGGCCGCGGGCCGCCCGGTTGGGCTGGTAGCCCAGCTCGGCGGCCGCCCGCTCGACCCTGAGCCTGGTCTCGGCCTGGACGAGGGCGGGCGTGGTCAGGGCGCGGCTCACCGTCGACGGCGAGACGCCCGCCGCACGGGCGACGTCCTTGATCGTCACCGGCATCGAGCACGCTCCCTGGGTCTGCGAGGTGATGCGAGCCAGTCTGAAATCGTTTGCACGATGATGTCAAGAGATTCCTCGATCGCGCTCTTGACGGGCGGGAATCGTCGGCACACAGTGATGAGAACGTTTGTGGGATCGACCGCAGAGGAGCCTTCACGGTGCCGCAGCTCCACCTCGACCCCGACCGGACCTTCCCGCCGGACCCCGTCACCCGGCAGCTCGCCCGCACCGTGTACGCCGCGACCAGGGACCTGCCGCTGGTCTGCATGCACGGCCACGTCGACGCCGCGCTGCTCGCCGACGACCCGCCGTTCGGCGACCCGGCCGCCCTGCTGATCACCCCGGACCACTACGTGACCCGGCTGGTGCACTCGGCGGGCGTGCCGCTGGAGGAACTGGGCATCGGCGCGGGCGCGGCGGCCTCCCGGGCGATCTGGCGGACGTTCTGCGCCAACTGGCGGCTGTTCCGGGGCACCCCGTCGCGGTACTGGCTGACCCACGAGCTCGTCGAGGTCTTCGGCGTCGACACCGTCCCGTCCGCGCAGACCGCCGACCGGCTCTACGACGAGCTGTCCGCCCGGCTCGCCCGGCCGGAGTTCCGGCCGCGGGCGCTGTTCGAGCGGTTCGGCATCGAGGTCCTCGCCACCACCGACTCGCCCCTGGACGACCTCGGCGCGCACGCCCGCCTCGCCGCCGACGGCTGGGGCGAGCGGGTCATCCCCACGTTCCGCCCCGACGCGCTCGTGCACGTCGCCCGGCCGTCCTGGACCGCCGACGTGGCCGCGCTCGCCAAACGCGCCGACGTCCCCACCGACGACTACGACGGCTACCTCGAGGCGCTGCGGGCCAGGCGGCGGGCGTTCATCGCGGCGGGCGCCCTGGCCACCGACCACGGCCACGAGTCCGCCGACACCACCCCGCTCGGCGACGCCGACGCCCGCCGCATCTACGCCGCCGCGCTCGCCGGCCGGGTCACGCCGCCGGAGGCGGCCGCGTTCGCCGGGCACATGCTGTACCAGATGGCGGCGATGTCCTGCGAGGACGGGCTGGTCATGCAGCTGCACCCCGGCGTCCTGCGCGACCACCACGACGGGGCGCACCGGCTGTACGGCCCCGACCGCGGCTTCGACATCCCGGTCGCCGCGGAGTTCACCCGGTCGCTGCGCCCGCTGCTGCAGGCGTTCGGCCGCCACCCCGCGCTGCGGCTCATCCTCTTCACCGTCGACGAGACCGTCTACAGCCGCGAGCTGGCGCCCCTCGCTGGGGTCTACCCCGCCGTGCGCCTCGGCGCGCCCTGGTGGTTCCTGGACAGCCCCGAGGGCCTGCGCCGGTTCCGGGCCGCGGTCACCGAGACGGCCGGTTTCTACAACACCGCCGGCTTCGTCGACGACACCCGCGCCTTCGCCTCCATCCCGGCCCGCCACGACCTCGCCCGCCGCATCGACGCCGGCCACCTCGCGGACCTCGTCGCCCGCCACCACCTGGACCTCGACGAGGCGGTCGAGACCGCGGTCGACCTCGCCTACACGATCCCGAAGCAGGTCTACGCCCGCCCCGCCCCCTGAGTCGCCGGGCACCCCCGGGGACTGCCGCTACGGACCTGGCGCGCCCGGACGTTGCGCCGGCGGCCGGGCGACCGGGATGCGGGTCCGGTTCCACCACTGGGACAGGCCGACCGCCAGCAGCACCAGCACCGCGCCCACCAGCGCGAACCACGACGTCAGCTCGGTCTTCTTGCGCTGCAGGGTCACCTGGCTGGGCAGGTCGCGCAGCACGTCGCCGAGGGACTCGGCGTCCTCGGCCTTGAAGTACTTGCCGCCGGTGGTCTCGGCGACCTTCGTCAGGGTGCCCTCATCCATGTCCTGGAACCGGCCGCGGCCGCCGAACTGGCCGCCGAACTGACCGTTGGGGCCGCCGGGGCCGCCGCGGAACTGGGTGCCGCCGCTGATCTGGTCGCTGGAGCAGACCATCGGCGACGGGACGGCGGTGCCGAAGCCGATCGTGTACACCCGCAGGCGCCGGGCCTCCGCGGCGGCCGCGGCCGTCATCGGGTCGACGCCGTCGGTGTTGCGCCCGTCGGTGAGCACGACGATCGTGTCGGGCTCGTACTCGCCGGTGGCGGTGCCGTCGTCGGGGACCTCGACCCCGGTCGGCGGGACGTCGGGGTTGATCTCCGCGATGGCGTCGATGGACGCGAGGATGGCCAGGCCGATCGCGGTGCCGCGGGACGTGCGCAGGCCATCGATCGCGTCCAGCAGCTGCTTGGTGTCGGTCGTCGGCGGCACGATCAGCCCGGCGATGCCGGAGAACGCGACCAGGCCGATCTTCTGGTTGCCGTCGTGGTCCTCGATGAACTCGCGGGCCGCCTTCTGCGCGGCGGTGAGCCGGTTCGGCGACACGTCGGTGGAGCACATCGAGCCGGACACGTCCATCGCCAGGATGATCGTGGCGGCGCTGTCGGGCACGACGACCGACGCCTCGGGCCGGGCCGCGGCGGTGCCGGTGACGAGCAGGCCGGCCGCGAAGAGCCACAGCGGGACCCGCCGCTTCCACGAGGTACGGCCGGGCAGCGCCGCGCGGATGAGGGCGACGCTGGGCAGCTGGACCGCCGCGCGGCGGCGACGGCGGCGCGTCCACCAGCGCACGGCGAGCAGCAACGGGAACGCCAGCAGCGCGACGAGGGCCCACGGCCAGTGCAGCGACATCAGAGGATCCGTCCGAACCAGGTGGTCATCAGTACTCCCCCGATGGTGAGCAGCAGCACGGCGGTCAGCGCGGCGGCGCCGGTCAGCTCGATCGGCTTCACCTTGGTGGTGAGCCGCAGGTCGAGCGACTCGTACACGTCGTGCAACGCCTCGGCGTTCTCGGCGCGGTGGTAGGAGCCGGTGGTGGTCTTCGCGACCTCGGTCAGCAGCTCCTCGTCCAGCGACGTCGCCACCTGGAAGCCGTCGACCTCGACGGTGGCGCCGTCGACGGTGCCGACGCCGACGGTCTCGATGTGCACGCCGGCGGTCGCGGCGAGCTGGGCGGCGGCGACGGCGTCGGGCCCGCCGGTGTCCTCACCGTCGGACAGCAGCACGATCGTGGCGTTGCCCCAGTACCCGAGGTCCTCGGCGGGCTGGCCGTCCTGCGGCAGCACGGCCGGCTTGCCGGCGATGACGGTGAGCGAGGCGAGGATGGCCTGGCCGATGGAGGTGCCGCCGTTGATCTGGAGCCGTTTGATCGCGGCGACCGTCGCGGCGCGGTCCTCGGACGGCTGCTGGGTGGTGAGCGCGCCCTCGTCGAAGGCGACCACGCCGATGCTGACGCTGTCGGGCTGGGCCTCGGCGAACTCGACGGCGGCGGCCTGCGCGGCGGCGAGCCTGGACGGCGCGACATCCTCGGCGGCCATGCTGTTGGACACGTCGAAGGCGAGGATGACGGTGCCGGCGGCCCTGGCGACCGGCAGGTCGGCCTGCGGCCGGGCGACGGACAGCAGCAGCAGGGTCAGCGCGGCCAGGAACAGCACCGGCGGCAGGTGCCGGCGCAGCCGGTCCTTGCTGGTGGTGGCCAACCCTGCCGTGGCCAGGGCCCGCGCGCGTTGCCGCTGCAGCCACCAGTACCCGACGGCGACCGCCACCGCGACCAGCCCACCGACAACCAGCAAAAACGGATGCTGAACGCTCATGCCGTCACCTCCGCTGCGCTCCGGCGCCGGCCTGAGCCCCACCCTGAGCCGACGGTTCGCAGCCCTCCGCTGCGCTCCGGGCTACTCATGCCGTCACCTCCGCTGCGCTCCGGCGCCGGCCTGAGCCCCACCCTGAGCCGATGGTTCGCAGCCCTCCGCTGCGCTCCGGGCCGCTCACGCGCGCCGCCGTTTCGACCAGCGGACCATCTCGACCAGGGCGAGCAGCGGGTCCTCGTCGGTGGAGACGCGGTGCGCCGCCACCCTGGAGCGGCGCATCGCGCCGGCGACGGCGGCCTCGCGGCCGTCGACCTCCTCGCGCAGCCGCTGCTGGAACAGCGGGTCGCTGGTGTCCACGAGCACCTGCTCGCCGGTCTCGGCGTCCTCGACGAGGACCAGGCCCAGGTCCGGCAGGTCCAGCTCCATCGGGTCGACGATCCGGATCGCGACGACCTCGTGCCGGTGGGTGAGCCGCAGCAGCGAGTCCTCCCAGTTCACCGTGTCGCCGCTGAGGAAGTCGGAGATCACGAAGATCAGGCCGCGCCGGCGGGCCTGGGCGGCGGCCAGCCGCAGCATCCCGTCCACGTCGGTGGCGGCGCCGCCCGGCTTGCCCCGCAGCGCCGCCGCGGCCTCGGTCGCCTTGCCGATCTCGTGGGCGAGGCGCAGCACATGGGTGCGGCCGGTGCGCGGCGGCACGACCCGCTGCAGGCCGTTGTCGTACAGCACCGCGCCGATCCGGTTGCCGCCCTGCGTGAAGAGCCGGGCCAGGCACACGGCCAGCTCGGTGAGCAGGCCGTCCTTGCCCCGGCCGGTCTGCCCGGCGCCGAAGCGCATCGACGCCGACAGGTCCAGCACCAGCCACGCGGTGAGCTCGCGGTCCTCGGTGTACTGCCGCACATACGGCTCGTCCAGGCGTGCCGTCACGTTCCAGTCGATGTGCCGCACGTCGTCCTCGTGCGTGTACTCGCGCAGGTCGGCGAAGTCGATGCCGGCGCCGCGGAACACGGTGCGGTAGGCGCCCTGCAGCTGCCCGTCGAGGCGGCGGAGCACCTGCCACTCCAGGCGGCGCAGCAGGCGGTCGGGTGCGCTCGCCACGGTCAGAGGCTTCCGCTGCGCACCGGCGCCGGCACCGGCAGCGCCGCCAGGACCCGGGTGAGGACCGTGTCGGCGGTGACGTCGTCGGACAGCGCCTCGTAGGACAGCACCAGGCGGTGCCGGAAGACGTCGAGGGCCAGTTCGGTGAGGTCCCGCGGGATGACGTAGTCGCGGCCGCGGATGAACGCGAGGGCCCGCGCGGCGAGCACCAGGTTGATCGACGCGCGGGGGCTGGCGCCGAAGCTGATGTACCGGGCCAGGTCGCCCTGCCCGACCTCCTCCGGCCGGCGGGTCGCGTTGGCGAGCCGGACCGAGTACTCGATGAGCGCCGGGTCGACGTAGACCTGCTCCACCTGGCCCTGCATCTGGATGAGCCGCTCCGGGTCGACGATCGCCTGCAGCAGCGGCAACGGGGTGATCGCCCGCTCCACGATGACGTACTCCTCCGTCGGGCTCGGGTACCCGACGAGCACCTTCATCATGAACCGGTCGACCTGCGCCTCGGGCAGCGGATAGGTGCCCTCGGACTCGATCGGGTTCTGGGTCGCCATGACCAGGAACGGCCGCGGGATGTGGTGCGTCTCCCGGCCGATCGTCACCTGCTGCTCCTGCATGACCTCCAGCAGCGCGCTCTGCACCTTCGCCGGGGCGCGGTTGATCTCGTCGGCGAGCAGCAGGTTGGTGAAGACGGGGCCGAGCGACACCTGGAACTCGCCGCTGCTCTGGTGGTAGACGCGGGTGCCGACGATGTCGGCCGGCACCAGGTCGGGCGTGAACTGCACGCGGTGGAACTGCCCGCCGATCGCCGCGGCGAGGGCCTTCACCGCCAGGGTCTTGGCCAGGCCCGGGACGCCCTCGACGAGGATGTGCCCGCGGGACAGCAGCGCGACCATGAGCCGCTCCAGCAGCGCGTCCTGCCCGACGATGGTCTTCTTCACCTCGTACAGGACCTGCTCGACGGCGCCGGTGATGCCACTTTCGGATGGTGTGTCCACGTAACGTCCTTACGTCTGCGAGCGGGTGCTTACTGCTGCGGTGCCTGGTCGCCGCCGCCGAGGGCGGCCCCGATCGGCACGGCGAAGCCGACGCCGACGAACGTGCCGGCGGAGGTCGGGTTGGCCAGGGCCACGACGATCGCGATCGTCTCGCCCTTGGCGTTGAGCAGCGGCCCGCCGGAGCTGCCCGGGTTGACCGCCGCGTCGAACTGGATGAGGCCGGTGAGCTTGCTGCCGTCGGGGTTCGTCGCGGTGCGGTCCAGCCCCGACACGACCCCGGCGGTCGCGCTGCTGGTCAGGCCGAGCTGGTTGCCGACGGCGATCACGGTGTTGCCGACGGCGAGCCGGTCGGAGTTGCCGATGACGGCGGGCACCAGCACGTCGGGCAGGCCCTGCGGGGCGAGCGCGGCGATGTCCAGCTCAGGGTCGGACTGGGCGACCTTCGCCGCGGCCTGCGTGCCGTCGGCGAACACGACCCGGACGCCGGCGGCGCCGCGCACCACGTGGAACGCGGTCAGGATCACCCCTTGCGCGTTGGCGACGACGCCGGTGCCGGTCGCGGTGACCTTGTCACCGTCGAGGGCCTGGATCGTGACGACCGACGGCGCCACGGCCGCGTAGATCTGCGCGATCGTCGGCGGACCGGACGCGGACGGCGACGGCGACGCCGACGGGCGCGCGGTCGCCGGCCGCGAGCCGCTGCCGGCGCGGAAGGCGACGAACGCGGTCAGCACCAGGGCCAGCACGACGGCGATGCCGAGCAGCAGGTTGCGCCGCGGCGGCGACCACTGCGACGGGCCCTGCGGCAGCCGCGGCCACTGCCGGGGCGGGCGTTGCGGATCACCCTGGGCGAGCACGTCGCCCTGGGGCTCGAATTCGACCTGCAGGTCGCGTGGTGCCTCCGGGGGCCTCCCGTTCGGGCGCATGACCTCAACGTAACCGTGATTCCTGGGAATCACCTTCGAACTTTCTGCCAGTGCTGCGCCGATGTCCTTTCGGCGGCCCGCCGTTCGTTCCAGGATTGAGGGACCATCCTGGTTCCCGGAAGGAGCCGTCCGATGCCGCAGTACCTCGCTCTCACCTACACCGCCGACGTCGACTGGTGGGCCCCCGAGCACGCCGACGAGCTGGCCGAGTACCGCCGGTTCGGGCAGGAGCACGCCGGCAGCCTGCGGGCCAGCGCCGTGCTGCACCCCACCGCCACCGCCACCGTGGTCCGGGTCGAGGGCGCCCGCGGCGGCACCGTGGTCACCACCGACGGGCCGTACGCGGAGACCAAGGAGGCGCTCACCGGGTACTACCTGATCGAGGCCGCCGACCTGGACGAGGCGGTCGCGATCGCGGCGCAGATCCCGGCGGCGTGGGGCGGCGCCGTCGAGGTCCGCCCGGTCATCGCGGCCAGGTAAGCGGGCGTTGCGCACCGCACACGACACGGTCGCCGAGACGGTCCGGGTCGAGGGCGCGCGGATCCTCGCGACCCTCATCCGGACCGTCGGCGACGTGCAGACCGCGCAGGACGCCGTGCAGGAAGCGGTCATCGCGGCGCTGGCCACGTGGCCGGTCAGCGGGGTGCCGCCGCAGCCGCGCGCCTGGCTCACCGTCACCGCCCGCCGCAAGGCCATCGACATCCTGCGCCGCGAGCGGGTCCGCCCCGGCAAGGAGGAGGAGGGCACCAGGATGCTCGACCTCGCCCGCACCGACCTGCCCTCCGACGAGGTCGTCCACGACGACCTGCTGCGGCTGGTCTTCACCTGCTGCCACCCGGCGCTGTCCCCGCCGACCCAGGTCGCGCTCGCCCTGCGCACCCTGTGCGGCCTGTCCCCCGCCCAGATCGCCGGCGTCCTGCTCACCACCGAGGCCGCCACCGAGAAGCGGCTCACCAGGGCCCGGCGGAAGATCGCCGCGGCGCGCATCCCGTACCGCGTGCCGCCGCCGCACGAGCTGCCCGACCGGCTGCCCGCCGTCTGCGGCGTCATCCACAGTCTCTACACCGCCGGCCATGCCCCCGTCGGCGGCGCCGCCGCCTACGACGTCGACGCGTGCACCGAGGCGGTCCGGCTCGCCACGCTGCTGCACACCCTGCTGCCCGACCAGCCGGCCCCGGCCGCCGTCCTGGCGCTGCTGCTGCTCACCGAGGCCCGCCGCCCCGCCCGCCTGGACGCCGCCGGGGCCGTGGTCACCCTCGACCGCCAGGACCGCGGCCGCTGGGACGCCGCGCTCATCGCCCGCGGCATCACCCTGCTCAACGCGTCGCTGCTCGCCTCGTCCCGCCGCGCCGACGCGTACCAGCTGCAGGCCGCCATCGCCGCCGAGCACGCCCGCGCCGCCTCCTACGACACCACCGACTGGCCGGAGATCCTGCGCCTGTACGACCTGCTCATGTCCGTCGCGCCGAGCCCCGCCGCGGGCCTGGCCAGGGCGGTCGCGGCCGCCGAGGCGGCGGGCGCCGGGGCCGGCCTGACCCTGCTCGCCGACCTGCCCCCGACCCCGCGCTGGCACGCGGTCCGCGCCGAGCTGCTCGCCCGCGCGGGCCGCCACGCCGAGGCGGTCCAGGCGCTCACCGCGTCCCTGGTGGGCCCGGCCACCGACGCCGAGCGCCGCCACCGCGCCGCCCGGCTCGCCGAGCTGCGGGCGCTGCTGTGACAATCGTCGACACGGTGCCCGCCCCTGCACCCGGCCGATGCGCGAACGGGTCCGGGTGCCCGCGGAGGACTGCCTCGACCTGGTCCTGGAGGCCCGGGCGTTCGTCACGGCGCCACCATCCTCGGGAGGGACTTCGCCATGCGGCGGTACATCATCACGGGCGCGCCGGGTGCCGGCAAGACGACGATCCTGGCGGCGCTGCGGGACCGCGGGTACGCCGTGGTCGACGAGGCCGCGACCGACGTCAACCTCCGCCTGCAGGCCCTGGGCCGCGACGAGGCGTGGCGCGATCCCGGGTTCATCGACGCGATCACGCTGCTGCAGCGCGAGCGCGAGGAGCGGCCCGTGCCGCCGGGCACCGCGGTCCAGGTCCTGGACCGGTCACCGATCTGCACGCTCGCGCTGGCCCGCTACCTCGGCGTGCCGGTGACGCCGGCGCTGGCGGGCGAGGTGAACCGGGTGACCACGGACACGGCGTACCAGCGCCAGGTGTTCTTCGTGCGGCTGCTCGGCTTCGTCACGCCGACGGCGGTGCGCCGCATCAGTTTCGAGCAGTCGGCCGCGTTCGAACGGTTCCACGAGCAGGCGTACCGCGATTGCGGGTTCGAGCTGCTCGACGTACCGGCCGGGACCGTCGCGGAACGGGTCGACCTCATCGACGCCGCCATCCGCTCCTGAGCCCATCCGGCCGGCGGACTTCGGGATCTTGCGGGGTGGCGGCTGAGCGGTCAGCATGGCAGTCGTGGGTCGAGTCGTCCGTGCCGTACGCCGGGCGGGGCAGGACCGCCGGTGGACCGCGTTGGCGCGCACGCTGGCCGACGTGGGATTCTGGCGCGACCTGCCGCCGGCCGCGGCGCGGGACCAGCAGCGGGAGGTGGCGGCCGGAGGGTACCCGTTCACCTGCGCCGTCCTGGACGACGTCATGTTCGACGCCGACGGGGAGGAACTCGCGGAGGGCTCCGTCGAGGACCTGCTCCGCGAGATGGCTCCGGCGCTGCGGCGCCTCGGTGTCACGTTGCGGGTGCGGACGGTGTCCGCCGACGAGGACAGCTACGTCGTCGACATCAACGGCCGGCGGTGCCTGGTGCTGGACGCCGACGACTGGCGGTACAACGCGCCGTGGTTCGAGGCGACCGTGCGGCCCCTCGCCGTCGTGAACGACCTGCTCGCGGCGGCGGGTACACCGGTGCGGGTCTTCACGCTCTACACCGGTGGCAACGAGGGCAAGGCCCTGCTGCTCGACCCGGCCGTCGTCGACGCCGTGCGGGCCAGCGGCCTGGCCGGCGACGCCGAACTGCCCGAGCTGCCGCTGGACGACCGCTGACCTACCCGCGCGGCACGTCCCGCATGAGCAACCGGACGATCCCGGTGAGCCGGGCCCGCAGGTCGTCGGAGCTCCACGCCCGCTTGGAGGTGGCGTGGAAGCGCAGCTCGACGTAGTCCATGCCGCGGTGGGCGTGCCGGCCGAGGTTGTACACGCCCGGCGCGTAGTCACGCAGGTCCGGCGGCGCCGCGACGAACGCCAGCAGGCCGCCCACCTCCGGCACCCAGTGCAACACCGGCACTCCGGGCGGACAACGCATTTACCCGTGCCGCAAAGCGGCTGGTTCATGAACGCCCGGCGGGCCACGACAGGCGGGCGGCGGCTACTGCGCCGGGGCCAGGCCCCGCAGCAGCGGCAGGTTCTTGCTGATGATGCCGGACACGCCGAGCGCCTGCGCCCGGGCCAGCGCGTCCTCGGTGTCCACGGACCAGACCATGACGAGGCCGGTGTGCTCGTGCAGCTCGGCGACGACGTCCGGGGTGAGCAGGTCCAGGCGGATGGACAGGCCGTGCACCGGCTGCCGGCGGACCAGCTGCCGCACCTGGTCGAGCTGGCGTCGGCTGCCGGCCGAGTAGACCCGCCGGACGTGCGGCAGGTCGTCGAACGCGGCGAACATCGACCAGTCGCGGGTGCACACGGTGACCGGCGCCTCCGGCGCCGTCTCCCGCAGCACTGCCGCGGTCAGGGGCGCGACCGCCCGGAACGGTCCCTTGAGGTCCAGCATGAGCCGGGAGTCACCGGCCGCGGTGGTGAGCACGTCGGCCAGCAGCGGCACCGGGATGTCGCGCCGCCGGTTGAGGTCGCGCCACGGCTCCCACAGCAGCCGCCGGCCGATCGCCCGGGCGTGGCGCATCTCCAGGGTGCCGCGGTGCAGCCGGACGTCGGCCTCGACGAGGTCGACCCCGGCGTCCAGGGCGGCCCGCAGGTCCGCCAGTGCGTTGCCGGCGCGGTGCGCGACCAGGGTCAGCCGCCGAGAGATCACCCGGCCAGACTAGCGTGCCGCGGCCGGTGCGCTCACCGCACCGCGGCGCTGATCCGTTGCGCGGTCCGCGCCGGGTCGGGCACGAACCGGATCCGTGACCAGGTCAGGTCCCGGTCGGACACCGCGATCACGAGCGTCCCGTACGACAGCGACCGCCCCAGCGGTGTCTGCGTGTGGTGCACCTGGAGGACGCGCCGCAGCGACACCGCGGACAGGCGGGCGGCGCGGATCCCGGTCATGAGGATGAGCCGCCGGCTGGTCCGCACGAAGTCGGGCCGGTGCTCCAGCCCGCCACTGCCCGGCATCGTGCGACCGGACATTCACGACGGTGCCGGGCGCTGTGCTAGTCTCGACCGGCGTTCGAACATATGTACGAACACCTTCGGCGGGTGTAGATCGTTGAAGCCGGGGAAGGGTGGTGCCGATGCCTCGCGAAGCTCTCCGCGACCTGGTCCGCACGCTGCTGCGACGCCCCGCCCGCGGGGACGGCTTCGCCGTGCGGCTCGACTGGCCCGGTTACGGGCCGGTGCTGGTCTGCCACGACCTCACCCAGTTCACCCCGAGCCTGCAGCGCGCCAGGCGGCGGGCGGTCAAGACCGAGCAGTACTGGTCCCGTGGGCCGCTGCGCCCGCTCGCCGTCACGGTCGTGCCGGTCGCTCACGCGACGTTCCGCGGCCACCCGCGCGAGTGCGCGTCCACGGCCTGCCCGACGACCGCCGCGCTGCTCGGCACGGACGCGGCCGGCCGCAACCTGACCCGCAGCCCCTGACGCCCGGCCCGGCGCTCAGGCCGTGCGCAGCGCGTCCTCGACCCCGGTCTCGTGGTTGCCGAGGTACACCGGGTCGCGGCGGGACATGACGTCGTAGACGGCCTTGACGCTGGCGCCGTACTCGCGGCGGGCGTTGCTGCGCCACACCGTCGCGTAGCGGCTGACGCTGTCGTCGCCGACGCCGGCCGCGTCCAGGCCCACCCGGCGGCAGATGGTGACGGCGCGCGGCAGGTGGAAGCTCTGCGTCACCACGGTCACCCGGGTGACGCCGAAGACGCGCTTGGCGCGGGTGCACGAGTCGTAGGTGTCGAAGCCCGCATAGTCGCGCACGATCTTCCGGTCGGGCACGCCGTGGGCCAGCAGCCAGGCCCGCATCGCGGTCGGCTCGTCGTACTCGAAGCGCATGTTGTCGCCGGAGACCAGCAGCACCTTCACCTTGCCCGTCTCCAGGAGGCGCCGGGCCAGGTCCAGCCGGGCCTCCAGGAACGGTGAGGGCGTGCCGTCGGCGTACACCTGCGCGCCGAGGACCAACGCGACCGGCGTCTGCGGCACCGTCTGCTCGGTGAACAGGTGACCGCCGGCGCCGGAGCTGACCCAGAGCACGCTGCCGGTCACCAGCTGGACCACGCCGAGGACGCCGGCGGCCGCGAACAGCACCGTCCGGCGCACCCAGCGCCGCCGCCACCACCGGCGCCCGCGGGCCACGGGCTTCGCATCGGGCATGCCGCCAGCCTGGCACGGGCCGTCAACCCCGTTCACGCCCCGTTCATGTGCGGTTGGGATGCGGTTCACAGGTTGCTTTGAGGTTCAGCTGCTTGTGTCACCTTTCGTCCCCGGCAGCTCCACGATTGGCGACGACTATGCGATGGCCGTTCCGACGACGACCAGCCGTGCCGCCGGCGCCCTCGGCAGGCGGTGAGCACCCCTCCGGGGCGCCGGCGGAGGTGGGCAACGACGACCACGCCGGTCACGCCCTGCGGGCGCCGAGCAGGTTGCACGCGTTCAACCGGTACGAGATCAAGTACCTGATGCCCGGCACCGCCCTGCCGGCGCTGCTCGCGGAGCTGGACCGCCGGCTGGACCGGGACAGCCATGGCACCGACGGCGGCTACGGCGTGTGGAGCACCTACTACGACACCCGGGACCTGCGCTTCTACTGGGAGAAGATCGAGGGGCTGAAGTTCCGCCGCAAGCTGCGCATCCGGCACTACGGCGACCGGTTCGCCGTCGGCGACGACACGACGGTGTTCGTCGAGATCAAGCAGCGGGTCAACCGGGTCACGCAGAAGCGGCGGGTGGCGCTGCCGTACCGGCAGGCGCTGCGGCTGTGCGACGGCCGGGAGATGGTCGAGCACGAGCCGGGCCAGGCGGCGTTCCTGGAGGAGGTCCTGGGCCTGGTCAGCCGCCTCGACCTGCGGCCGGTGGCGATGACCGGCTACCAGCGGGAGGCGTTCGTCGGCCGTGGCGCCGAGGCCGGCCTGCGGGTCACCGTGGACCAGCGGCTGCGCGGCCGGGACCGGGACTTCCACCTCGGCGCCGACGCCGAGAACCGGCTCATCATCCCCGCCCGGCTCGCCGTCGTGGAGTTCAAGGCCAACGAACGCGTGCCCTACTGGCTGACCGACCTCGCCGCCGAGCTCAACCTGTCGGTCGCCCGGATCTCGAAGTACTGCCAGAGCGTCGAGGCGTACGGCCGTGCCCCGCGCTCGATCTTCCACGTCCCCGACACCGACCCCGCTCCCGCCCGAAGTGAGGCCTGATCCCCATGCCGTTCGACGTCCAGGACCTGTCCGGCACGTTCAGTGTCGGTGACATCGCCATCGCGCTGTCGCTGTCGTTCGTGCTCAGCGCGATGATCGGCTGGGTGTACCGGTTCACCCACCGCAACGTGTCCTACAGCCAGTCCTACGTGCAGACCCTCGTCATCCTCGGCATGCTGATCGCGCTCATCATGCTCGTCGTCGGGTCCAACATCGCCCGGGCGTTCGCGCTCGTCGGCGCCCTGTCGGTGGTCCGGTTCCGCAACGCGATCAAGGAGACCCGCGACGTCGGGTTCATCTTCCTGGTGATGGGCGTCGGCATGGCCGCCGGCACCCGGTTCTACACCCTGGCCGTCGTCGCCGCCGTCGCGATCAGCCTCATCATCGTCGTCATGTACCGCTTCAACTGGTTCGCCGCCAGCGTCCAGCGGCAGGTCGTCAAGGTCCAGGTCCCGCCGGACGGCGCGTACACCGAGTCCATCCAGGACGTCCTGATCGCCCACACCAGCGAGTTCGAGCTGGTCAGCATGGAGTCGATCCGCGGTGGCGCGCTGACCGAGCTGATGTACACCGTCCGGCTCAAGAAGGGCCACGAGCCGGGCCGGCTCATCAGCGCGCTGAGCGAGCGCACCAGCGGGCAGCGTGTCACGGTCCTGACCGGCTACGACCAGACGGACCTGTGATGCGCCGCCGGTTGCTGCACCGGATCCCGGTACGGATACGGCACTACTGGAAGCTGCTCGTGCTGTGCGCCGCGTTCCTGGTGGCGTGCGCGGTGGTGTTCAGCACGGTGCGGGTCGCGCCGCTGGTCACCAGCGCCAGCGACGCCGGCGGCGACCAGGTCACCCAGGACATCGCCGGCACCACCGACCTGTTCGACGCGACCAGGGCGCACCAGATCACGCTGACCTTCCGCGACGCCGACTACCAGCGGCTGCTCGACGAGTTCTGGCAGGAGGGCGAGAAGGAGTTCCTCGAGGCCGACCTCACCGTCGACGGCACCCGCGTCGACAGCGTCGGCATCCGGCTCAAGGGCAACTCCACCCTCGCCGGGCTGACCCGCAACGGCCAGTCCCGGCCGGGCGGGTTCGCCGGCGGCGGCCAGCGCGGGCAGCAGCCGCCACGCGACGGCGGCGGTTTCCAGGGTGGTGGTTTCCCGGGCGGTGGGTTCCCGGGCGGTGGGTTCCCGGGCGGTGGGTTCGGCCGGGCCTCGCTCAAGGCGGAGGAGCCGGAGACCCTGCCGTGGCTGATCCGCTTCGACGAGTTCGTCGACGGCCGCCGGTACCAGGGCCACCGCGAGATCGCCGTGCGCGTGGCCGGCATGGGCGGCGGCTCCACGGTGCTCAACGAGGCCGTCTCGCTCGACGTCCTCGCCGCCGCCGGGCAGAACGCCCAGCGGTACGCGTACACCAGCTTCACCGTCAACGACCGCCCGACCACCGCGAGGCTCCTCGTCGAGCACCCCGACGAGGACTTCGCCGGCACCCTCGGCGGCTCCGGCGTGCTGTACAAGAGCCTGGCCGGCAGCCAGTTCACCGACCAGGGCGACGACCCGACCGACTACGCCGACGACTTCAAGCAGATCACCAAGAAGGGCAGCCAGGACCTCCAGCCCGTCATCGACCTCATCCGGTGGGTCAACAGCGCCGGCGACGCCGACTTCGACAGGCACCTCGCCGACCACGTCGACGTCCAGGCGTTCGCCCGCTACGTCGCGGCCCAGAACCTGCTGCTCAACTTCGACGACATGGCCGGCCCCGGGCGCAACTACTACCTCTGGTACGACCTGAGGACCAAACGGTTCAGCGTCGTCGGCTGGGACTACAACCTGGCCTTCTCCGGCGTCGCCACCACCGGCCCGCACGACAGCACGTCCATGGGCGGCGGCCGCTTCGGCGGTGGCAACGGCGGGGCGATGCCGCAGGACCTCCAGGCGCCGGCCGGCGTGCAACCGCCCGGCGGGATGCAGCCACCGGGCGGGATGCAGCCCGGCGGGGCCGGTGGCCGGGGCGGCTTCGGCGGCCACAAGCTCAAGGAACGCTTCCTGGCCAGCGCCGCCTTCACGACGGTGTACCACGATGCCTACCGGGAGCTGTACCGCAAGATCTACGCCGGCGCGGGCGCTCTGAACATCCTCGACGGCATCACCAAGGTGCTCGCCACCGTCGAGGGCAGCAACGCCGGCAGGACCGCCTCCGACGCCGAACAGCTGCGCAACCTCATCGTCCAGCGCACCGAGCACCTCGCCACCGACAGCGTCATCACCGGCGGGTGACCGGCGGGAACGACGGCAGGACCACGGGGGCGGTCCTGCCGTCGGCGAGGGATCAGGCGTCGGCCTGGCCGTCCTGCCAGGCCGAGACGCGCCGCACGATGATGATGCCGAGGACCGCGGCGACGATGCCGGCCACGCCGGTGACCACCGCGAGGAACGCCGGGGTGTACACGGTGGTCTCGGTCGCGCCGGCGCCGGTCGCGTACTCGGTGGTCTCGGTGTAGCTGACGAAGGTCACCAGCAGCGCGACCCACCACAGGCTGACGAGCTGGACGGAGGACCACGCCTTCTCGGGGAAGCTGCGCGTGTAGACCTCCTTGACCACCTGGCTGGGGATGAACAGGTTCGCCACGGGGATGAACCACCCGAGGATCACCCAGATCTTGCGCCACTCCAGTGGGTTGTTGCGGCGGCGGAAGTTGTCGTGGGCCAGGTAGAGCCAGACGACGAACGCGATCAGGGCAAGGACCCGGCCGGCGGTGACGACCTGCAGGCCGAGCTCGCCCTCGACGGACCAGCCGAAGCTGAACTTGGCCCGTTGCGCGACCACGTCACCGGCGACGTCACCGGGGCCCTGCAGGTTGCGGACGATGAAGAACACATGGGCCAGCCCGGCGACCGCGAGGGCGGCGACGGCCACCCAACCGGTCGTCTGCAGCCTATGGGGGGTGGCTACGCGAGTAACGCTCATGCCTCGGGAAGCTTAGGTTCACTCCGCAGTCGCTCCACGTCATGGTCAACTTTCGGACTGCGACGGATCATGTACCGCCACCGGCACCGACTCCTCGCCGGCCGTCACCACCGGCGCCGGGACGGTCATGAAGTGGTGGCTCAGCCGGCGGTACGGCCCGCTGCGCAGCGCGATCAGGCTGGCGGCCAGGCCGACGAGGCCGGTGACGACGAACACGAGCGCGAGCCCGCGGTCGGCGCCGGTGCCGAACCAGCCGCCGATCGTGCGGGCGCCGAGGCCGTCGGTCATCAGCGGGATGCAGACGAACTGGGCGACCGGCGCGATCAGGAACGCGGTCAGCGGCGAGGCGGCCTGCTCGACGCTCTGCGCGAAGCCGAACACGCGGCCCTGCCGCTCGTACGGCACCACCTTCTGCAGGATGGTCTGCTCGGCGGCCTCGGCGTACGGCACCAGCAGCATGTAGACGAGCATGCCGGCGCCGAGCAACACGATCGAGGAGCGGACCGGGAACAGCACGGTGACGGTCCACAGCACGACGTTGACGAGCAGCAGCAGCCGCACCGGGTTGCTGCCCAGGCCGGTGCGCGCGACGCACAGCCCGCCGACGATGAGCCCGGCGCTCAGCACGCCCCACAGCAGCCCCCACGTCCGCACGTCGACCAGCGACAGCCCGTAGGCGTCCATGAGCGCCATGTAGACGCCGCCGAGGAAGTTGTTGAACGTGGAGAACAGGATCAGCGCGGTCAGCCCCGGCACCTCGCCCACGACCCGGATCGTGCCGCGCAGGTCGACGGTGCGGCGCTGCGGTACACCTTCCGCCGCGGAGACCGCAGTAGCGGCCGGGACCACGCGGACGGAGGACAGGTGCACCACGGCGGCCGCCAGCACCGCAAGCGCCATGACGAGGACCCAGAACATGCCGCCGAGCGCCACGAGGATGCCGCTGATCACCGACGTGACCAGGAACGACACCCCGGAGGTGGTGCCGACCAGGCCGTTGGCCCTGTCCCTGCTGTCCTCCTCGATGAGGGCGGTCACCAGGGTCGGCAGGGCGATCGTGCGGATGTTGCCGACGATGACGCCGAACATGAGCAGCACGATCAGCGCCCACAGCGGCACGCTCGCCGGGTCCTTGAACTCCTCCCGCGGCGCCGTCTGGTAGACCCCGAACGCGGCGGCGTACAACAGCAGCGACGCGACCGCCGACACCTGCATCATCGTGGTCTTGGCATGGTGGTCCACGAGGCTGCCGAACCAGATGCCGGTGACGGCGGTCAGCACCAGGAAGATCCCGGACACGACCCCGGTCGCGAACACCGACCTGGTCTCCAGATACACGTAGAACGTGATCGCGAACCAGACCGTGTAGTTGACGACCGACACCAGCAACGTGTTGATCAGCAGCTGGTAGAAGGTCCTACGATCCGTTGCCGTTGAGTGCTTGTCGGCGCTCATGCGGCTGCCGCTCCTTGCGGGGCGGCGGTCCCGGTCTTGCCCGCGGCGGTTGCCATGGTGCCGGGTTGACGCTTCTTCGCCTCCTGCCCACCGGGGTGGGGCTTCTGGCTGGCTCCACGTCCTGCCACCGGTCCACTCCCGGCGGTGATCGCCTCGACCGCGACGGCGGCGAGGTTGCGTGCGGCGTTCACGTCCCGATCCAGGACAAGGCCGCAGATGGTGCAACAGTAGACACGTTCGCGAAGGGGAAGCTTGGCTTTCACAGCCCCACACCCGGAGCACGTCTTGCTCGATGGATACCACCGGCCGGCCACGACCAGCCGCCCGCCGTTCCACGTCGTCTTGTACGCCAGTTGGCGGCGGATCTCGCCGAACCCCGCATCGGCGACGTGCCGCGCGAGCCGCCGGTTGGTCAGCATCCCAGCCACGTGCAGATCCTCGACCACGATCGTGCCGTGCGTGGCGGCGAGGCGGGTGGTGAGTTTGTGCAACCCGTCCCGGCGCTGGTTCGCCACCCGGGCGTGCGCACCGCCGAGCCGGGCAGCGGCACGCCGCCACCGCTCCGACGGCGGCTGCCCCGTGCGCCGGTCCGGGCCCTGCTTGCGGGACAACGCCCTGCCCAACGCCCGCAGCCGGACCCGCGCCACGTCCAGATGCCGCGGGTTCGGCACGAGTTCGCCGGTGGACAACACAGCAAGATGGGCGATGCCGACATCCACACCGACCACCGACGCCGGCCGGGCAGGAGCATGGACGGTTCGTTCGACTTCGACGGTGAACGCCACGAACCAGCGCCCGCCGTCGCGGCGCACGGTCGCGGACATGATCCGGGCCGTGCCATTATCGAGACGCCGGGCAAGCTTGCGCGCCGACTCGTGCAGCTTCAACCGGCCCAACCTCGGCAGCACCACATGCATGCGGTCCGGCTCGACCCGGATCGCGCCCGTGGTGAACCGCACCGACGGGGTGGTGCGGTGCTTCGACTTGAACCGCGGGAACCCCATCCGCCGCCCAGCCCGCTCACCCTTGCCAGACGCGGACCAGTTCCTCAACGCGCGGGCGAGGGCATCCAGGCCGGTGTTGAACGCTTCCTTCGACACCTCCGGCCACCACGGCGCCACCGCGCGCTTGGCCGCGTTCCACTCCCGGCGCAACGCCGGCAACGACCAACCCGACGACGGTGTGAGCAGTCCCTCGGGCACACCGTACGAACGCTCCGCCGTGCGCTGGTCCAGCACCGCCTTCACCCGCACCAACGACCAGTTGTACGCCATCCGCGCCGCACCCGCATGCGCGAGCAACACCCGCTCCTGCCCAGGATTGAGGTCGAGGGCGAAACGGTACGCCTGCACCGACTTCACACCCCCACCACCCCTGCACGCCCAACCCCGACGACCAGTATGAGCGACGGGTACGACACATCCGGACACCCGAAACCAGCAGCCTTCACCAAAGCGCGTCCGAAGCACCATAGAACACGCAAACGCCAGCAGTTGACGCCCCGCCGCATGACGGCCATGCAGGTGATCGTACGACCTCAACCACGCTCGAGGTCGAGTTCACGGCCCTGCCGCCGGATCACCACCCAGTCGTTGCCGGGTCGGCCCCGCCCGGGTCCCTGGACGATGCCGCCGGTCAGGTCCGCCACCTGCGCAGCAGCGCGCGCATCCGGCCGCGGATGCGGCGGTCCGGCTCGACCCGTGCCGCCGCGTCGAGCGCCGCCACGGCCTCGGCGGTCGGTGCGGGCCAGGCGTCCAGGGCCTGCACGGCCATGTTGCGGTTGCGGATCGTCGCGTTCGCCAGCGCCGCCTCGATCAGCGGCCAGCCCTTGCCGGGGTACCGGTCGAGGCGGCTGACGACGATGTCCAGGACGTGCTCGGGCCGGCCGCTGCCGAGCCCGAGGTCGAGCGCGGGCCCGGTGGCAAGGTCGGCCAGCGGCAGGATCTCGGCCGCGAAGGCGAGCATGCCGTCGACGTCGGCGGTGCCGTCGACGAGGCTGAACCAGAGGTTGGCGTCGTACGGGTCGCGGCGCAGGTGGGCGCGCAGCAGGTCGTCGAGCGGCACGTGCAGCTCCTCAGCGGCCCACACCGCCCGCCGGAAGTCGCCGGGATCGTCGCTGTGCAGCGCACGGTGGACGTGGTCGCGCCAGTCCGTCCTGGCGGTCAGGGCGTCGCAGACGGCGCCGAGCCTGGCCCGCTCCGCCGCTGACCAGGGGCATCGCGTCGGCCCGGGGCCCGGCTCCGGACCAGACGGTCTCGCCGGCGATGAACCGCCGCAGCGTGCCGACGACCCCGACTCGGCCGAGGTTCGGCGGGTGGTTTCCGGCGTGGACGAGGTACCGGTCGATGACGTGCGGGCCGTCGCCGTAGTGGGTGATGTCCGCCGACGGCCCGCCGGTGCACAACGCGAGCAGGATGCCGCCGGCACCGGCCAGCAGCGGCTCGTCGATCGAGCCGGGTGCCAGCGCGGCGCGCAGGTCGCCGGTGGTGGCCGCGAGGTGCGCGAGGTACTCGTCCATGACCGTGTTGCGGTACCCCTCGCGCAGCAGCCAGCCGCGGATCTCGGGGTCGGTGGTGCCGCGGAGGTGGTGCACGGCGTCGATGCGGCCCCAGCCCTCGACGCGCCGCGCGAGGTCGTACACGGCCCGGTCCGGGTCTGGCTGGCTGCGGTGCAGCGCCCCGGCCGCCACCAGCGTCAGGTCCTCAAGGGTGCCCAGCAGCAGCAACAGCTCGCGGTCGCGCCGGTCGCCGCCGATGCCGAGCAGGGCGATGCCGGTGGCAACCTCCTGCCTGCGGGTGCCGTGCCCGGCGAGGCGGACGGCGACCTCGCGCAGCCGGTCGGCGGGCAGGTCCCGGCCCCGCAGCCGCCGCGCGAGGGTGTCGGCGGGATGCCGGGGCTGCGCGGCGGCGTCGCGCAGCCGGCGGAACTCCTCCGCCGACGGAGGGACCCGCAGGACGTGCTCGAGGAGATCGGGCAGGACGGTCGGGGCGGGCGCATCACCGGCGGCCAGGTGGTGGGTGCGGATGCCGTCCATGACCGTGTCAGAGATCAGCGGCGCGGGGTCCGGTCGCCGGTCCTTCGCGTGCGGCCTGCTCCTGGAGGACGAGGTGCCCGGTACCGGGGCGCCGCCGTCAGGCCACGGGCCGGGTCCGTGCAGGGCCGCGAGCGCGAGCGCGTGGGCGGCGATGGTGGGCCGGTCGTCGTCGAGCGGTGGCAGCTGCCACCGGTGCGGGCTCATCGAGCCGGGCGGAGGCCGCCCTTCCGGTTGATCATGTGGCCATGATGCTGGATCGTCGACCGGCGTGCAACTGCGGCATCGGCAGGGGCGTCAGCAGGGGCGGCCGTAGTCGTACGGGAGGGCCTGCAGGCGCTCGACGGGGATGTCGCCGAGGATGAGGTACTTCTCGACGCCGTCGGGGACGACGTCGTCGGGGTCCATGAGGGCGAAGTACGGGTCGACGCCGCCGTTGGCCGCCATGTACGGGCGCGGGTCCTCGGCGTAGGTGACGAGGGCGCCGGCCTTGTCGGTCATGATGAGGCCGTACTCCTGCATGGCGCGGGCGATCGTGCGGGCGGCGGGGCTGCGCACCGTGCTGATGTTGAACGCCGGGTCGAGGCGGAACCGCTGGCCCTCGCAGGGGATGTCGGCGCCCTCGGTGTTGCCGTCGTTGCGGGTCGCCGGCCACGAGTTGCAGTCCTTGCGGGTGCGTACGGTGGCGATGTTGACGGCGTGGTCGATGCGGCCGCGGCGCAGCTCGTCGATGCGGATGGTGAACGCGCCCATCGGCAGGCCGGTCGCGGTGGCGCCGAGCGGGTTGGCGAAGATGCCGGGGTTGCGCGAGTAGTGCTCGATCTTGCCGCCCCAGCACGCCGACCAGTGCCCGGCGGCGTCCTGCTCGGCACGCCAGAAGTCCCAGTACGTGTCCGTCGACGGCTGGTAGATGGTGACGGCGGCGTCGGTGCCCTTGGACACGATGAGGTCCGCGGGTGTCGGCACCGCGGCGAGGCTGGCGGCGATGACCGGGGCGAGGTGCGGCAGGTTCAGGCAGTCGGAGAACGTCCACCGCTGCGTCGGGGTGTCCCGGCCGACGGTGAAGATCGGCGTGGAGTACTCGTCGGTGTTCACCGCCCACGAGCCGTAGTTGTTCACCTTGTCGAGGCGGATGTTCTCCACGACGGCGGCGGAGTTGGCCGCGAGCGGCACGTGCCGGGGCAGCTTCGTGTTCCACGGGCCGTGTTTGGCGAATCCGTTGGTCGGCCGCGCACCGTGCCCTGCGGCCTGCGCCGGTGCCGCGATGAGGACCGCCGCCGGCACGAGGGCCAGCATCACCAGTACCCGGGAGAACATGGACGGCAGCGTAGAGTGACGGGCCGGGATGTCACCGTCACGGGCGCCGCGGCACCGCCCCACCTGGCGCGCCCGGTGAAACTTCCACCCGCAGCCGGTCCCGGAGCCAGCCGAGCCCGAGGCGCAGCTTGGCGGCCGGGGCGGTCGCGGTGGAGCTGGGCCTGGACCGGTCCAACGCCAGCCGGATGATCGCCGCCACGGTCGCCGCGGGCCTGGTGACGAAGACGGTGTCGGCGCAGGACGCGCGGCGCACCGAGCTCGACCTTACCCCGGCCGGCGAGGAGCGCCTCGCCGCCGCGCGGGCGTGGCAGGAGGAGACGTTCGCCCGCATGGTCGCGGACTGGCCCGCCCGCGACGCCCGCCGGTTCGCCGCCTACCTCGTGCGGCTGGCCGCCGCCGGCACCCACCAGGGAGATGCGACATGACGATCGTGCTCAACCACACCATCGTGCCGGTCGGCGACCGGGTCCGCGGCGCGGCTGCTGCTGGGCCGTAGCCCCCGTCGCGGGCGTCAGCTCTGGGGTGCCTGCGCCGTCGGGTGAGGGCTGCGGAAGTACGCGTTGGACGCCGGCAGGGCGAGCAGCACCGCGGCCAGCACGATGCCGAGCATCGACACGCCCGCCAGGAGGACGGTGACCGGGACGTACCAGCCGGGCGTCAGCTCGCTGATCCTGGCCGTGAGCTCGCTCGACGAGACGCCGGTGCTGAGGCCCCTGGGCGAGCTCACCGAGCTGCCGCCGAGCACCCCCGGGGTCAGGCAGCACACGCCGGCCGGCGCCAACACCCAGACCACGATCCGCACCCAGTTGCGCGGCCCGCCGAGCAGCAGCGCCGGCACCGCGCACACCACCAGGACCACCGTGCCGGCGAGGACACCGGCGATCACCGCCCCGGTCGCCTCGTCGCCGCCGCGCATCCCGCCGTACGCGGCGATGGACGCCCTGCGCAGCTCGTCGAGCACCAGCAGCCCGAGCAGCGCGCTGAGCAACGGCAGCACCGCCGCGAGCCCGAGCAGCGAGCGAGCGGCGGTGACCGTCGAAGGTCTGGGCGTCACGGTGGCCTCCCGGATGTCGTCGGCCCCGAGCATTGTCGGCACCCGCCACGCCGCGCCGCATCGGGTCGCATTGCCGACAGGCTCCGTGGTACGGGCGTCAGGCGACCGTGACGAGTCCCGTCTCGTACGCCACGATCACCAGCTGGGCCCGGTCCCGTACGTCGAGCTTGGCCAGCAGCCGGCTGACGTGCGTCTTGACGGTGGCCAGGCTCAGGTTCAACTGCCCGGCGATCTCCACATTGGACTGTCCACGTGCGATCAGCGTCAGCACCTCCCGCTCCCGGCCGGTGATCCCGTCCAGCCGCCGGTGCGGCGGCGCCACGGTCACCGGCCGCCGCGCGAACTCCCCGATCAGCCGCCGCGTCACCGACGGCGCCAGCAGCCCGTCGCCGGCGGCGACGACCCGGATCGCCGCCAGCAGCTGCGCCGGCGGCGTGTCCTTGAGCAGGAACCCGCTCGCCCCGGCCCGCAGCGCCCCGTAGACGTACTCGTCGAGGTCGAACGTGGTGAGGATCAGCACCCGCGTCGCGGCCGTCGCCGGGTCCGCGCAGATGCGCCGGGTGGCCTCGATCCCGTCGAGCAGCGGCATCCGTACGTCCATCAGCACCACGTCGGGCATGTGCTGCTTGACGAGCGCGACCGCCTCGGCACCGTCGCCGGCCTCGGCGACCGTGGTGCAGTCCTCGCTCAGGTCGATCAGCACCCGGAAGCTGCCCCGCAGCAGCGCCTGGTCGTCGGCGACGAGCACCCGGATCACGCCACCACCTCCACCATCGCACCCCAGCACCCGGCTCACGCGGCGACCTCCACCGGTGCGTAGGGCAGGCGGGCCGACACCGCGAACCCGCCGCCGGCGCGCGGGCCTGCGCTGAACTCGCCGCCGTGCAAGGCGGCCCGCTCGCGCATCCCGATCAGCCCGTGCCCGGCGCCCTGCCCGCGGACCGGCCGGCGGCCGTCGTCGGTGACGTCGACGCGCACGTCGGCGGGGCCGACGGTGACGGCGACCCGGCATGTGGCGGGCGCGGCGTGCTTCACCACGTTGGTCAGTGCCTCCTGCACAATGCGGTACGCCGCCAGCCCCACCGACTCGGGCACCGCCTCCGGCGGCGCCGGGCCGGTCACCTCCAGCCGCACCTGCACGTCCCCGTAGCTCGCCTGCCCGGCGAGGGTCTCCAGGTCGGCGAGGCCCGGCGCGGGCGCATACGGCGTCTCGTCGCGCAGTATGCCCAGCGCCCGGCGCATCTCCAGCAGCGCGCCGCGGCCGGTCGCCTCGATCACCCGCAGCGCCTCTCTGGCCTCCTGCGGGCTCGCCTCGGCGACGTGGTTGCCGACGGCCGCCTTCACCACGATCAGGCTCATCGTGTGGGCGACGATGTCGTGCAGCTCGCGGGCGATGCGCAGCCGCTCGTCGGCGACCGCCTGCCGGGTCGCCTGCTCGCTCTGCCGCGCGGCGAGGGCGCGCCGCTCCCGCACCGTCCATCCGATCAGCCAGCCCGGGGCGGTCATCACCGTCCCGTACACCACGGCGCCGGAAGCGGACCACAGATCCCCACCGGTCGCCGCGAGCGCCGCGACGACGGCGGCGAGGCAGGCGGCCGCGATGGGCAGTGACCGCCGCAGCGGGGTCGCGACCGCCAGCATGTAGAAGGTCAGGGCGAGCGACACCGACGGCCCGGCCGCCGCGTAGTTGGGGATCACCTTGGTCGCCAGCGCGGCCGTCGCGGCGATGCTGACCGTGACCGCTGCCCCGACGGGGAACCGGCGCCGCACCGCGACCGGCAGCCCGATCACGGCGGCGGTCAGCCCCG
The DNA here is from genome assembly GCF_040654515.1 of Dactylosporangium sp. NPDC050688. Taxonomy (NCBI): domain Bacteria; kingdom Bacillati; phylum Actinomycetota; class Actinomycetes; order Micromonosporales; family Micromonosporaceae; genus Dactylosporangium; species Dactylosporangium sp. NPDC050688. Next base: position 44,238 of record NZ_JBFAIC010000010.1, on the reverse strand, counting down.
TCACCCACCCCGGCTCGACCGTGCTGCCGTCCAGCGGTGACTCCTGCGCCGCGAAGCCGCACAACGCGACCCCGAACACGAGCGCGAGGACGGTGTCGATCGCGTAGAGGTCCATCGGCCGCAGCCGTCTGGTCAGCACGAGCACGTTCACGCCGTCGAACTTAGCCGCAGGCCGGGCCGGGTCGCGTCATTCGTAGGTCGGCCCGGCCGGGTCATCCTCGAGGAGGACGGATCGGGTCCGGGGCGCTGGGCGTACACCTCAAGGAGGACCGGATCGAGCGACCCGGGTCCGACGCGGGCGGCCCACGGCAGGCGGCAATGTCTGTGGCCATGACGACACCGACGGTGCTTCTCGACGACGTACGGGCCGTGTACGGCTCCGGCCCACGACAGGTGACGGCCCTCGCGGGTGTGACGGTGGGGTTCGACCGCGGCACGTTCACGGCGGTGATGGGGCCTTCCGGGTCGGGCAAGTCGACGCTGCTGCACTGCGCGGCGGGCCTGGACCGGCCCGCCTCCGGCGCGGTCACGGTCGACGGCATCCGCCTCGACGACCTGGACGAGGACGCGCTGACCCGGCTGCGCCGCGATCGGATCGGCTTCGTGTTCCAGGCGTTCAACCTGGTCTCGACGCTCACCGCCGCGCAGAACGTGGCGCTGCCGCAGCGGCTCGCCGGGCGGCGACCGGCCGACGACGACGTGACGGCGGCACTGGCCGCGGTCGGCCTGGCGGGCCGGGCCGCGCACCGGCCGAGCGAGCTGTCCGGCGGCGAGCAGCAGCGGGTCGCGCTGGCCCGCGCGCTGATCAGCCGGCCGGCGGTCGTGTTCGCCGACGAGCCGACCGGCGCGCTGGACAGCGCCACGTCCCGGCAGGTGCTGTCGTTGCTGCGGGCGCTGGTCGACGAGCACGCACAGACGGTGGTGATGGTGACCCACGACCCGGTCGCGGCGGCGTGGGCGGACCGCGTCGTCATCCTCGCCGACGGGCGGATCGTCGACGAGCTCGGCGGCGGGCAGCCGGTGACGGCCGAGCTGGTGGCCGCCCGGACCGCCGCCGTCGAGGCGGGCAGCGCCGGGACGGCGGCCGCGTCATGCTGAGGGTGGGGCAGGGCCGGCGGAGCGCGCCGCTGCGCACGGCGCGGCGGTTCGGGGGCGCGTTCGTCGCCGTCGCGGTCGGGATCGCGCTGCTCACGGCGGCCACGCTGCTGTTCGCGTCGGGGCGGGCGCTCGTGCCGGACCGGCTGGCCGGCGCCGCCGTCATCGTCCGCAGCCCGGCGGCGACGTCACCGGCGGACCCGTTCACGCCACCGGTGCCGTGGTCGTCGCGGGCGGCGGCGGACCTCGCCGCCCGCATCGCGGCGCTGCCCGGGGTGACGGCCGCCGTGCCCGACCGCACCTTCTACGTCCAGGCGGTCATCGACGGCCGCCCGTTCCCGGCCGGCGGCGAGCGGCAGGACGCCCGCGAGGGCCACGGCTGGTCCAGCGCCCGCCTCGGCGGGCTGCGCCTGGCCGCGGGTGCCGCGCCGCGCGGTCCGGGTGAGGTCGTCGTCGACCGTGCGCTGGGCCTGTCGCCCGGAGACCCGGTCACGTTGCTGACCGGTGCGGGGCCCGCGTCGTACACGGTGAGCGGCACCGTCGACGCGCCCGGCTTCCACGTCACCGACGAGGCGGCCGAGGCGCTCGCGCCGGGGGTCGACACCATCGGCGTGCTGCTCGACCCGGGCGCGGACCGCGGGGCCGTCGCCGCCGCGGTGCAGGCGGTCGCCGGCGGCGGGCGGGTCCTGACCGGCGACGCGCGGTCCGCGCTGGAGCCGCGCGACGACGCCCGCACCCGCTGGATCGGCATGCAGGTGCTGACCGCGGTCGCGGCGCTCGCGGGGTTTGTGACGGTGTTCGTGGTCGCGTCGACGTTCGCGTTCGCGGTCGCGCAGCGGCGGCGGGAGTTCGGGCTGCTGCGCGCCGTCGGCGCCACCCCGCGCCAGGTCCGGCGGATGGTGCAGGGCGAGGCGCTGGCGGTCGGCGCCGCCGGCTCGGTCGCCGGCCTGCTCGCCGGCGCCGCGTGCGCGCCGCCGCTGGGGTGGGCGCTGGTCGACGCCGGGTTCGAGCCGTCGACGTTCAGGGTGCGGTTCGTGCTGTGGCCGGTCGTCGCGGCGCTCACCGCCGGGCCGCTCGTCGCCCTGGCCGGGGCCTGGTCGGCGGCGCGCCGCGCGGCCCGGGTGCGTCCCGTCGAGGCGTTGCGGGAGGCGGCGGTGGAGCAGCGGCCGATGGGCCGGGCCCGCTGGATCGCCGGCCTGGCGCTGGTCGCCGCCGGGGTCGCGCTGGCCGTCGGGACGGCGACGTCCGGCAGTGCCCAGGACTCGGCGTCGTTCGCGCTGTACGGCGCCATGGCCCTCGTCACGGGGGTCACGGCGCTGGCGCCGGTGGTCGTGCGCCCGCTGGTCTGGCTGCTGCGGTCGCCGCTGCGGTCCCGGGGCGGCGCGATCGGCATGCTGGTGCGGGGCAGCGCGCTGACCGCGGCCCGGCGCACCGCGTCGACGGCGGCGCCGGTGCTGTTGACGGTCACGTTCGCGGTGCTGGTGTCCGGCACGGTCCGCACGTCGACGGGCGCTTACGCGGTGGGCCGGTCCGCTCGGGTCGACGCGGGCTGGGTCGTCGCGCCGGACCGGGCGCCCGGCCTGTCGGACGCGGCGACGGTGGCGCTGCCGGGCGCGGCGGTCCTGCCGACGACGGTGTTCACCGCGGCGGGCGGCGCTGTGCCCGGCAACGCGGTGGGCGGCGGGGGTGCGCCGCGGGCGTGGGTCGGGCTCGGTGTGGAGGTGGACGCGTTCGTCGCCGTGAGCCGGCGCCTCGAGGTGCGCAGCGGCGCGGTGACCGGGCTGCGCGGCGACGACACGGTGGTGCTGACCGAGTCCACGGCGGCCGCGGCCCGGGCGGCGGCGCCCGTCGTGTCCCCTGCGTCCCCCAACGTGTCCCCCGGTGTGTCCCCTGCGGTGTCCCCCGCCGTGTTCCCCGTGGTGTTCGCCGACGGGACGGTGGCGGCGTTGCGGGTCGTGGCCGTCGTCGCTGACGCCTCTGTCCCCGGTGACCTCGTCCTGCCCAGGGGCGTGGTGCGCGCCCACGACCCGTCGGCGTTGACGTCGGCGGTGTTCGTCCGGGACCGGGTCGACGTGCCGGCGGGGGCGGGCGCGCGGGTCGTCGACGTCGCCACGTGGGCCGCCGAGCAGGACAGCGCCGAGGACAGGCTGGTGTGGCTGTTCACGGTGCTGCTGATCGCGGTGTCGGCCGGGTACGGGGCCATCGCCGTCGCCAACACCCTGCTGATGGCGGCCGGTGGGCGGGTGGTGGACCTGCGGGCGGTGCGGCTGGCCGGTGCGACGCGGCGGCAGGTGCTGCGGCTCGTCACGGCGGAGTCGGCGCTGGTCGTGCTGATCGGTGCGGTCCTCGGTGGCGTGGTCGCGCTGGCGGCGCTGCTCAGCATCCGGGCCGGGCTCAGCGAGCAGGTCGGCGCGCCGGTCGAGCTGGTCGTGCCGTGGCCGGTCGCGGCCGGGGTGGTCGGGCTGTGCCTGCTGCTCGCGGTGACGGCGAGCGCGGTGCCTGCGGCACGGTTCCTGCGCGCCGCCCCGCCCCACGAACCCGGCTGACGCGATGCCGTGCAGCGGGATTCGCCGGCCGGTCCGGGTGCCCGCTCCCCGCGCGTCGCCGGCCGGACAGCTCCAGGACCCGGGAATCAGCCGGCGAACTGGTCGGCGAGGTCGTCCAGGTCGCGGATCGGCACGTCTCCCGTCAGCCCCCGCAGCGCGGCGACGCGCATGCCCGCGGCCCGGGCCGCGTCCACCCCTGGCTGCGCGTCCTCGACCACCAGGCAGTCCTTCGGGTCGACCCCGAGCAGCGCGGCCCCCGCCAGGTACGGCGCGGGGTCGGGCTTGCCGTGCAGCGTGTCCTCGACGGTGACCAGATGGCGGGCGGGGAGCCCGGCGGCGTGCAGGCGGACGGTGGCGAGACGGCGGTCGGCGCTGGTCACGACCGCCCACGGCAGACCGAGCTCGTCCAGGGTGCGCAGCAGCCGCGCCGCGCCGGGGAGGGCGGCGATGTCGGTGAGGTCGTCGTACTGCAGCTCCAGGTTGCGCTGGGCGGGGCCGCTGGTCGCCGTCGTCGACATCAGCCACGCGACCTGGACGGTGACGACGGCGGCGGTCGGGGGGACGCTGGACCCCGCGCCGGTCCACCGGCACCTGGGGTTGCCCGCGGAGGCGGTGCTTCCGGCGGTACGCGATGCGCTGCGGGACCTGCACGGGCCGCGGTTACGGGCGGTCGGGGTGGCGATCCCCGGCACGGTGCACGGGCACACCGTCGTGGAGGCGACCAACCTGCGCTGGCGCGGCGTCGACCTGCGCGGCCTGACGGACCTGCCGCTCGCGGTGGGCAACGACGCGTCCCTGGCCGGGGTCGCCGAGGCGCTGCGGGGCGCGGCCCGCGACGCGAGCGTGGCGCTGCACCTGACGGTCGAGGTGGGCGTCGGCGGCGTGCTGATCGTCGAGGGCCGGCCGGTGCTCGGCGCGGCGGGCGCCGGCGGCGAGTTCGGCCACCTGCCGTTCGGTGACCCGGCGCGGCACTGCCCGTGCGGGGCCTGGGGCTGCTGGGACCTCGAGGTCGACGGGCGGGCGATGGCCCGGCACGCGGGGCGGCGCGCCCCGAGGGACCCGCGGGCGTACGCCGAACGCACCCTCACCGCCGCCCGGGTCGGCGACCCTGCCGCGGCGCGGGCCTGCGGGGCGACCGCGGCGGCGCTCGGCCGCGGGATCGGGGCGCTGCTCAACGCGGTCGACCCGGCCGTGGTCACGCTCGGCGGGCTCGGCGCGGACCTCCTGGCCGTGGCGGGCCCGGCGCTGCACGACGGCGTCCGCCGCGGCGCGATGGCGTGGCGCCGCGACGACCTGCCCCCGGTCCTGCCGGCGGCGCTCGGCTCGACCGGACCTGCGATCGGTGCCGCGGAGAGCGCGATGGCCCTCGTCCTCACCGAGCAGCTGCTCACCCCGGCGCCCGCCTCCCGCGACCGCTGACGGAACCGCCGCCGCGACCCCGGCACCCCTCGGGGCCGGCTCAGGGAAATCCCTGACGCGACGCGTCGATGCCGAGTGCTAGCGTTACACGTGTAAGAAAGTTCTTACACATGAAGGAGCATCATGACGGCGAGTCCGCCCACCGGCGACGACCTGGTCGAGATGCTGGCGGCCCTGTCCAACCCGCTGCGACTGCGCATCGTCGCGAAGCTTGCCGGCGGCCGTGACTACGTGAGCCGACTCGCCCGGGAGATCGGCGTCAGCCGGCCCCTGCTGCACATGCACCTCCAGCGCCTGGAGGCCGCCGGCCTGATCGTCGGCAGCCTGGAGCTCTCCGAGGACGGCAAGGCGATGAAGTACTACGAGGTCGCGGACTTCGACCTGCACCTGACCGCCGCGACCCTCGCCGCGGCGGCCGAAACCCTCTCCGACCCTGACCAGGGTCCTCGAAGCAAGGAGCGATCCTGATGTATCTGAGCGCGGAAGAGATCACCTGGCCGGAGATCACGGCCTTCCTGGGCCTGCTGGTGGCCGTGCTGTTCCTGTTCGGATTCACCGTCGCGAGCTGGCTGGAGTACCGCAAGCTGAAGGTCGCCGGGCAGCAGCAGGAGGATCTGCGGCAGCTGGTGCGCCGCTACGAGCAGCTGGCGGAGAACTCGATGGACGCCCAGCAGCGCATCGCCACCGACGTCGCGGACCTGCGCACCCGTACCGCGTCGATCGAGACGATCCTGCGGACCGTCGAATGAGACGGGCGGTCGCGGTCCTCGGGCTGTGGCTCGTCGCCGGCTTCCTGCTACTGCCCCTGGCCGGCAAGATCGATGACGTCACGTCCAGCGATCCGGCGCTGGTCCTGCCGCAGGACGCGGAGGCGACCCGGGCGCTGCTGCGGGCCAGGGAGGCGTTCCCGGGCGTCGACACGCCGGTGGCGGTCGTCGTGTACGTACGCGACGGCGGGCTCACCGACGCCGACCGCTCCACAGTGGACGCCGACCGGGCGGTGTTCGAAGGGCTCGCCACCGGCCACGCGGTCGGGCCGGCCACGGCGAGCCGGGACGGGCAGGCGCTGCTGCTGTCGTTCCCGGTCGCGGACAAGGCCGTCGTCAAGCAGGTCAAGGCCGCCCTGACCGACTCGCCCGCCGGGCTGCGCGCCGAGGTCACCGGGTCGGCCGGGGCCCTGTCCGACTTCGACGACGCCGGCCAGGGCGCCGACGCCACCCTGTTCATCGCCGCCGCCGGGATCGTCGCGGTGCTGTTGCTGCTCACGTACCGCAGCCCGGTGCTGTGGGTGGTGCCGCTGCTCGCGGCGGTCGTGGCGAGCCAGCTGTCCTCCGCGCTGGTCTACCTCATGGGCCGGCACCTGGACGTGACGGTGACCGCCGACCTCACCACGATGATGACCGTGCTGGTGTTCGGCGCCGGCACCGACTACGCGCTGCTGCTCATCGCGCGGTACCGCGAGGAGCTGCACCTGCACCCGGACCGCACGACGGCGATGGCGGTCGCGGTGCGCCGCTCGTTCCCGGCGATCCTCGCCTCCGCGGCGACCGTCAGCGTCGGGGTGCTGTGCCTGCTGGCGGCGCGGATGAACGACATGCGCAGCTTCGCCCCGGTCGCCGCGACCGGCATTCTGGTGTCCTTCGCGGTGATGACGACGCTGCTGCCGGCGCTGCTGGTGCTGCTCGGCCGCTGGCTGTTCTGGCCGTTCGTGCCGCGCTTCGGCGACGCGCCGGTCGTCCGCCGGACGCTCTGGCACCGGGTCGCGGACCTGGTCGGGCGCCGCCCGAGGCTGCTGTGGACGCTCACCGCGCTGGTGCTGGTCGGGCTCGGGCTCGGCGTGTCCGGGCTGCGGCTCGGGCAGAGCACGTCACAGATGTACACCACCGAGGTCGGCTCCGTCGCCGGCCAGCACCTCATCGACCGGCACTCCGCCGCCGGCGTGTCGTCCCCGGCGCTGATCGTCGCCGCGGCGTCCACTGTGGACGGTGTGGTGGCCGCGGCCAAGGGCACCGGCGGCGTGGCGGACGCGACGGCGACGGGCCGCTCCACCGACGGCCGCTGGGTGAGCGTCGCCGCGACCCTCGCCGACCCGCCGGACTCCCCCGCGGCCAGAGCCACGATCGACCGGCTGCGGGCCGCGGTGCACGCGGTGCCGGGCGCCGGCGCGCTGGTCGGCGGCGAGACCGCGACCGCCGTCGACGTCGGGCGGGCCTCGGAGCGCGACAACCTGGTCGTGGTGCCGCTGATCCTCGCCGTGGTCCTCGGGGTGCTGATCCTGCTGCTGCGGGCCCTGGTCGCGCCGCTGCTGCTGGCCGCGAGCGTGGCGGTGTCGTACGTGGCCGCGATGGGCCTGTGCGGGCTGGTCTTCCAGGCGCTCGGGTACCCGAACATCGTGCACGGCATGCCCCTGTACGCCTGGCTGTTCCTGGTCACGCTCGGCGTGGACTACACGATCTTCCTCATGACCAGGGCGCGCGAGGAGGTGGCGACCCGCGGCAACCGCGACGGGATGCTCACCGCGCTCACCGCCACCGGCGGCGTCATCACCAGCGCCGGGCTGGTCCTGGCGGGGACGTTCGGGGTGCTCGTGCTGCTGCCGTTCGTCGCGGCGGTGCAGATGGGGCTGATCGTCGCACTCGGCGTGCTGCTGGACACGTTCGTGGTGCGCACGCTGCTGGTGCCGGCCCTCGCGATCGACGTCGGGCCGCGGCTGTGGTGGCCGAGCCGGCACGCCGCGCAGCCGGCCGCACCACCACCCACGAGGGTGACCGCCGGGATATCCGGCTGAGGACCCGTGTCGCGGCGCCGGACCCCCGGGTGCCGCGACACGGCCGTCTGCCCCTGTGTTGGGCCGTCCGCCCCCCGTGTCGCGCCGTCTGCCCTACTTCGTGGCGGCGAACGGCAGGCCCGCGTGGGCGAGCGCCTCGAGGTACAGCTCCTCGACCGGCCCGAGCTCCGGCAGCTGCCCGTTGAGCTCCAGGTTCACCATCCCGTGCGCGACCGCCCACAGGTGCAGCGCGACGCGCCGCGGGTCACCGGGGCGGAAGACCCCGGCCTCCTGGCAGCGGGCCACGCCGTCCACCAGCGGCTGGTACGTGGCGTCCGCCGCCTCCCGGTCCGCCACCGACGGCTGGAACTGCGGGACGGTCCGGCCGAACATCAGCCCGTACAGGTGCGGGCTGGACAGCGCCGCCTGCCGGTACGCCAGCCCCAGCGCGACCAGGTCCGCGAGGGCGTCGGCGGTCCGCGGCACCGCGCCGAGTGCGGCGCCGAGGCGGCGGAACCCCTCCCTGTGCATGGCCGCGAGCAGGCCCTCCTTGTCACCGAACAGCGTGTAGACCGGCATCGTGGAGACTCCCGCGGCGGCCGCCACCTTGCGCAGCGACAGCCCGGCGGGCCCGTGCTCGCCCAGCAGCCGGGCCGCCTCGTCCACCAGCCGGACCTCGTTGACGGATGCCATACCGCCGACTATAACAATGTTATGAGCGATAACAACGTTATCGACGTGCTGATCCCACTGCACGCGAGCGGCGCCACCGTCGCCATGCTCCTGGGCGCCTGGAACCTGCGCCGCAACCCGAAAGGCGACCGCCCGCACCGCCTGGCCGGCCGGGTCTGGGTCGTCGCCATGTACTGGACGATCCTCAGCTCGTTCTTCATCAAGGAGCTGACCCCGGGGCACTTCAGCTGGATCCACGGGCTGTCCGCGTTCACGTTCGTCACGCTGTCGATCGGCCTGTGGGCCGCGGTGACCCACCGCGTCGAGACGCACCGCCGGTTCATGACCGGGTCGTACTTCGGCCTGCTCGGCGCGTTCGCCGGCGCCGTGGCCGTGCCGTCGCGCGACATCCCGCAGTGGCTGGTGCACGAGCCGCTGCGCCTCACCCTGGCGGCGGCCGCCTGCCTGCTGGTCGCAGCCGCCGTCGTCGTCACCGTCCGGCACCGCCGCGCGGCGAAGCCCGCCGCCCCGGCCGACTCCTGAGGCAGCCTGCCGCCCTCGAACACGGCGATCCAGCCGCACGCCGAGGTGTCGCGGCCAGCCACACGCCGCCCTCCCATGCCAGCCGCCGGCCCACCCCATGATCCAAGGACCACCCTGGCCACCCCAGCGACCACCCCGCTCCTTCGATCAACGCCCACATGATCCAAGTCGCTCCGCGGCCGCCCCCATACCCGCTCGTCGATGCCCGGCACAGCCCGGCACCCCGGAACCGGACCTCACCAGCACCCAAACCACGATCACCCCGCCACCCGTCCCCCCACCCCATGATCCAAGGACCACCCTGGCCACCCCAGCGACCACTCCACTCCTTCGATCAACGCCCACATGATCCAAGTCGTCCCGCGGCCGTCCCCATGCATCCTCGGCGATGCCCGGCACAGCCCCACGTCCTGACGGGCGGCCCGGGGTGTCGTGCGTCTGCGCGACGCCGGCGCCGGCGCGTTCCTCCGGGTGGCCGGCGGGCACCCGGGCACCGGTATCGTGCACCGTGCGGGGCCGGCTCCGGGCGTGCTTCCTTCTCCTGTCGTAGCCGGTCCGCCGGCACGGTGCCTTTGCAGCGCGCCCGCTTCCCGGCCCCGCACACATCACGAGGGGGCCCGGAGCTTGTCCACGACCGTTCCGGCGCGGGCGCGCGCCACGCCCGCGCAGCTGCTGCTGCGGCGCCGCTCCACGGTCGTGCTGTCCACATCGGACGCAACACCGCGGCTGGACGGGTGCACCGCACCGGATATTTCGGAAATGTCCGACGGGCCGGGCGGTGTGGCCGGAGTCGAGGTGCTGGAGGGCCGCCTCGCGGAGCGCGGCTGGCAGCTGTCGCCGGCGCTGCGGGCGGCACTGCTGTGCCTGGGCACCGCGGACCTCGCGGCCACAGCAGCGCGTCTGCTCGCCGACTGCGACCAGCTCGCCGCCACCGGGCCACGCCCGCCCACCGGCCATGACGAGGCCGCCACCACCGGGCCACGGCCACCCGCGGGCCACAACGACCCCGCCGTGACCGGGTCGCACCCGCGCCCCGGCCGCGGTGAGGTTCCCGGTCGGTTGCGGGTGCTGCGGCTGTCCAGCGATCCCGCCGCCGAGCTGACCGCGGAGCTGCGTGCGCTGCTCGGCCGGCCCGGTCTCCTGCCCCCAGGCGACGCCGCCGACCTGCTCGTACTGCTGGCCGCGCATCCCCGGCACGACCTGTCGTGGCTGCCGGAGCGCATCCCCGCCCGGGAGACCAAGGCGCTGGTGCTCGCCTGGCTGCTCGAGCAGCCCGACGAGACGGCCGTGGCGCGGGTGGCGGCCGGCGTGGACACCGCGACCGACGTGCTGCGGATCCTCGTCGTGCGGTCCGGCGGCACCGGGTCCCTCGCCCACCGGCCGCGGCTGGCGACGGTCCCCCGGCCGTTGCGCCGTACCCTGCTGTCGGTGCTGGACCGGCTGCCGGTCGAAGGGCTCGTCGACGACATGCTCCGGCACCGCCGGGCCTGGGTCGCCGCCGGGGAGAAGCTGCACCCGGCCACGTACGCCGGCCGCTACCCCAACGCCGCCCAGGCATTCGCCATCGTCCGCGCCACCACCGCCCCGCACACCACCGCCGGGCCGGACGAGGTTCAGGTCAGCCTGCCGCGCGCCGCCGGAGCAGACCGCATACGTTGACCGTATGACCGAGACGATGCTGCACGTCAACGGGGTCGAGCTGGGTGCGGAGACGTTCGGCGACCCGGCCGACCCGGCGGTCCTGCTCATCGACGGCGCGGCCGCGTCGATGCTGTGGTGGGACGCCGGGCTGTGCGAGCGGATCGCGGCCGGCGGCCGGTTCGTGATCCGCTACGACCAGCGCGACACCGGCCGCTCCACCGCCTGCCCGCCCGGCGAACCCGACTACAGCAGCACCGACCTGGCCCGTGACGCGCTCGGCGTCCTCGACGCGTTCGGCGTGGACCGCGCTCACGTCGTGTGCCGGTCGATGTCCGGCGGGATCGGGCTCATCCTCGGCGTGGACCACCCGGAGCGGGTGGCGACGCTGACGTTCGTGAGCACCTCGACCGGCGAGGGCGGGTTGCCGCCGTCGACGGTGCGGCACCCGGAGCCGACCGGTGACCCGGTCGCCGACACGGTGGCCGTGGTGCGCGCGTACGCCGGCGGCTCCCCGTACTTCGATGAGGCCGCCACCCGTGACCTCGCCCGCCGCGACGCCGCCCGGGCCAGGGACATCGCCACCGCGGCCAACCACTACGCGATGCGGTTCGACCCGCCCGCCGGCGGCGGGTTCGGCGAGCTGAGGGTGCCGGCGCTGGTCGTACACGGGGACTTGGACCCGCTGCTGCCGCTGCCGCACGGCGCCGCGGTGCGTGACGCGGTCCCCGGGGCCCGCCTGGTCGTGCTGCCCGGCGCGGGGCACGACCTGCCGCCGCAGCTGTGGGACCTCTTCACCGCCGAACTGCTGCGGCACACCGGGAACCACCCCGCCGGCCGCGACGTCCGACCATCATGACGAACGATGGACGCGCGCGCTGGCCGGTGGTCGTCGCGGCGGGGGCCGGCACCCTTGTCGCATTGGTCGCGGTGGTACTGGTGGTGAACCGCCCGCCGGACACCCCGCAGGAGGAGGCCGCGCCACCGGTCGCGTCCGGCGCGGCGGACCCGGTGGCAATGGTCGTCGACGACGGCGACACGGTCGAGGCGAGCGGGCAGGTGATCGCCGCGCCAGGGAAACCGGCCAGGTTCTGCGCGCCGGCGCCGGTCCCGGCGATCGGCCGGATCGACGACGCGCCGCCGGCGTGCTCGCCCGGCATCGACGTCACCGGCGTCGACCCGGCGAAACTCACCGGTGCCACGGTCGTCAAGGGCGTCACCGTCGGCCAGGCGAGGCTGCGCGGCACCTGGCGGGCCGGCGTGCTGCAGGTGACCGACCAGGGCCCGCCGGTGTCGCCCACGGCGGCCGAGTTCGACGACACCGTGCCGTGCCCCACGCCGAAGGGCGGCTGGAAGCCCGGCGGCGGCGCCGACCACAACGCCATGCACCAGTACATCTACGAGCAGCACCCCGACCGGTTCCGGCCGCTGCGGGTCGCGCACCCCGACGGCCCGCCGACCGGGGTCACGACCGGCCCGCAGCCGACGGAGGTGACGGTCGTCGAGGTCGTCACGGGTGACCCGGCGAAGGAGGAGCAGCAGCTGCGCAAGCTCTTCGACGGCAACCTGTGCGTGGTCGCGGCGCCGGGCCGCCCCAGCATCGCCCGGCAGGAGCAGCTGCGCGAGCAGGTCACCGCCGGCCTCGACCCGCTGATGTCCGACCCGGTCAACGGCATCTGGTCCGTCGGCGGCGACGACGAGTTCACCGTCGGGCTGATGATGCTCACCCCGAAGCTGTACGACCAGCTGCGCGTCATCGGCTTCGACCTGCTGCGCCCGGAACCGTGGCTGCGCCCGACCACGCAGCGGTGAGCACGCCGCGGATCCGCGGGCGGACGCCGGCGTCCGAGGGCACCGCCCGCGGGTACGTGCCGGCGCGCATCGGGTGGCCCGCGGGCCGGCTGCTCCGCAGTACCAGCGACGGCATCGGCATCGCCGTCACCCTTTGACCCGAACGTCCCGCACCGGCGCGCCACCCGTGGCACCGTGGTGCGGGGGTGGGCGGATTGCTGATGGTGGCGCTGCCGTGCGCGGTGCTGGCCGCCTGCGCGTACGGGGCCGCCACCGCCGTGGAGCACCGGGCCGCCAGCGCCGGCGCCGCCGAGCGCGGCCCCCGGCGGGTGCTGCGGCTGGCCCGCGACCGGCGCTGGCTGGCCGGGCTCGCCCTGGACACGACCGCGGTCGCCCTGCACGTGACGGCCCTCGCGACCGGCCCCGTCGTGCTCGTCCAGCCGTGCCTGGTGCTGGCGCTGCCGGTCGCGCTGCTCGTCGCGTGGCGGCTCGGCGGCCCCCGGCCGGGCGGCCGGCAGCTGCGCTCCTGCGCCTGGATCATCGCCGGCCTCGCGGTCTTCTTCGCCGTCGTCGGCGACCCCGGCGACGCCGACCGCCTCAGCGCCGGGCACGTGCTCGCCGCCGGCACCGCCGTCGCCGCCGCCGGAGCGGGCGCGCTCGCCGCCACCACCGGGCGCGGCCCGAGGACGACCGCGACCGTGTACGGGCTCGTCGCCGGCGCCTGCGCCGGGCTGGCCGCGGTCCTGTTCGACGCAATCGGCGCCGCCTGGCAGGCGCTGGGCGCCCGGGCGCTGCTGCACCCGGACGCCCTGGTCGCCGTCGCCGTCATGGTGCCGGCCGCCGTGGCCGGGGTCGCGCTGGTGCAGGTCGCGTTCCAGCACGACACGATCGGCGCCGGGTACCCCGCGGACCTGACCGCCAACCCGATCACCGCCGTCGTGCTCGGGGCGCTGCTGCTGCACGAGGACATCCCGCACTCGCGGTGGGACCTGGCGCTGTTCGCGGTGTCCCTGGCCGTGGTCGCCGCCGGCGCGTTCCGCCTCGGCACGCCACCGTCGTGACCGCCCCGCGGCCGGCTGGGACCGCGGGGCATTCACGACCGGCCGGGGCGCTAGCCCTTGATGACCGCCGCGCGCCGGATCGCCGCCGCCGCGATCGTGTTCGCGGTCGTGGGATCGCCGCCGCCGGTCACAGGGTCGGTGACCATGACGACGACCACGTACCGTCCGACGGCCGCGGCGACGTACGCCACCCACCGGTCACCCTCGTCGTACGTGCCGAGGAACAGCACCGTGTCCGGCCCGATGTGGTCCTCGGCGAGCCCGACGTAGCCCTCCTCGTCACCGCCGGCCCGGCACCGCACCAGTTGCTCCTTCAACGCCGCCAGGTACGCCTGCGCGCCGCCCGGCCGGTACCGGGCCACGTGCTCGTACACCCGGTGCCGCCCCGAGGTGCCGTAGTCGGCGGCGAGACTGCGCCCCGCCACCGGCTGCGGGACGGGCGTGTCCGCACACGGCTGCGGCAGCAGCGAGTGGGGCAGCCCCGGCTCCACCGGCCCGGTCACCGCCCCGCCGAGATCCTCCGGCTGCAGCATCACCCGGTCCGGGATGCCCCGCACCCGCGCGTCCGCCGCAGCCGCCGTACCGCTCACCATCGCGCCCCCGAGCACCGCGACGGCCATCACCATCAAGAGTTTCCGCATGCCGACGATCCTGCCCATCGGCGAACGGCAATGGACCCCGCGAACTACCCATCCCGGGTGAGTAGAAGTACTCACCCGGGAAGCTCGCAGGGTGGGTATAACCGGTATTTGCGAACTCCCGGTGGCGCTGGGCTGGAGTTAGGCAGACTCCGGCAGGACCTCGTTGTCTGCTGTTCGAGTTCCGTCGGGTTGCGGTCGCGGTGCGCGGTTCATGTGTCGCATGGCGGGCAGCATGAGCGGTGCGGCGGTGGCGACCAGGAAGATCATCGCGAATGTGCAAAGGGTGGTGCGTAGGCTGGTGGCTTCGATGAGGCTGCCGGCCAGGAGCGGGCCGATCGGGGTGCCGATCCAGGCGCTGGCTTTGAGGGCGCCGAGCGTGCGGGCGCGCAGTTGTGGCGGGATGCGTTCATAGAGCACGGCGTTGAGGATCGGGTTGAGCCCTCCGGTGGCGAGCCCGGCGACGAACGCGGCGGTGAGCGCGGGTGGCAGTGTGCCGGTCAAGGCGAGGACGAGTGACAACGGGGCACCGGAGATGAGCGTCCCGATCGTGAAGACGACCCGTCTTGGCAGCTTCGGACCCAGCCAGGCGGCGGTGAGTGCCCCGATGAGGGCTCCAGCCCCGAGTACGCCGGCGACGAGGCCGAGGGCCCATGGCTGGTGCAGGTGCTCGCGGATCCAGACGGGCACGAGCACGGCGTTGATGCCCTGGTCGAGCAGGTTGGTCACGGCGATCATGGCGACCAGCAGGAGCAGCAACCGGTCGGTGCGGATGAACCGCACGCCCTCGGCAAGGTCCGCCGCGTACTGCCGTGTGCTCAGTCGCCGCTCCGAACGCTGCGGCTGAGCGGCTGTCGGGACGAGCATGGCGACGAGCGCGGCGGCGAGCGCGAAGGTGATGCCGTCAACGAGCACGACCGCTGGAGCTCCGAGCGCCGAGACCATGACGCCGGCCGCTGCGGCGCCCACGAACAGGCCGGTCTGGTTTGCGCTGCCGTGCAGACCAGCGGCGCGTTCCAGTGGCACTGCTCCCAGATCTGCCGCTCCTGGCACCAGGACTTGACCTGCGCAGTCGGCCATGCCCCGAACCGCGCCGGCGGCGGCCACCAAGCCGGCAAGAGCCCCCAACGGTAGAAGGTCGATGGCGTAGAGGGCGGGAATGGCGCACACCGCGACCGCTGCTGCGGCGTTGCCCAGCACAGAGATCCGCCGGGCGCCGATTCGGTCGACCAGCGGTCCACCGAGCGCCTGCATCGCGACATACGGTGCCAGCTCAGCGAAGGCGATCAGGCCCGTGCGGGTGGCGCTGCCGGTCGAGGTGAGCACCAACCAAGGGATTGCCAGGGCCGACATCGACGTGCCGAGCACCGAGACGAGTTGGGCAACCAACAGTCCGGTCAACGGCCGCCGTGACAGGTTCTCCGTCATGGGGGCCAACGTCTCCGGGGGGTCACAGCACTAGGCGTACTTGTCGATGCTGCCGGTGACGACCACCCGGCCTGCGGCGTCGGTGCCTTCAAAGCGGAGCATGCCCAGGTTCTGGTCGCCGGTGTACAGCGTCACGGCGTAGAAGTGGAACGGGGCGGCGGCGCCGAGGTCGGCTGTCCTCACCCTCGTGGTCACCGGGCGGCCGGTCCCGCTGACGGCGGTGACCGAGGTGACCTCCGGCGGGACAATGCCGAAGCACCAGAAGAAGTTCCCGATGCCGGCGGACATCACATGGTCCAGTTGCCCGGGAGGGGTCAGGTCGACGAAGTTGTCCTTCGTGCAGAAGCTTGAGCGTTGGGTGACGTCGTCGTACGCCCCGCAGAGCCGGCCGGTCGTGGAGTACCAGACCACGAACGTGACCCGTAGCCGTTGCGGCACGTGGTGCTGGGTCGACGGGTCGGCGAGGAGGATGACGTCGCCGGCCGGCGGCTGCCTCGGGTAGAAGGAGGTCGTGGCCGCGATGGCGAGCGGATCGACGGCCGGACGCGCTGCCTGGTCCCCGGTCACCGCGGCGGTGACCGCGACGGCGAGCGCCACCGCGGCGAACCCGCGCCCGATCCGGCGGCCCAGCGCCGGCCGGGGCACCGCATCGGTGACGAACTGTTCCCCCGAAGTCATGCATTGAGGCTATACGATGCATACCACGGCCGACCTGCGAAAAGCCGCGGGCCGTCATGAACGATGCGCAACGCCGCGAACCAACGCACCAGCAGGCCATGCCCATCTCGGTGAACCGGTGGATGACCTGCCGGACGGAGTCCTCATCGGCCTGGACCAGCCACGCTGTTCGGCGGGCCGAAGCGGACCGGGACGCCGGGTGAGTACAGGACGCTGGCCGGGGGGCCGGTGGGTGCGGGCAGGCCGGCGGCGGTGACCAGGGTGTCGTCGAGGGAGAGCAGTTCGGCGCGGTGCAGCGGCCAGCGGGGGTGCTCGTTGGGCAGGTGCAGGGTGCGGCCCCAGGCGCGGGTGTGCAGCCCCCAGCGGGCGGTGACGAAGTGCTCCAGGGGTGTCGGCTCGGCGATCGCGGCGCCGACCCGGACCGACATGGCGTTCGTGGCGGGGCGGGGGCCCGGCCAGCGGCGGCGGCTGGTGTACCACAGCACGTCGCCGTCGCGGGACAGCCGCATCCGCGCCCACTTGTACGGCAGGCTCAGCGACACGTGCGCGGTGATGACCGGCAGCAGCCGCTCGGCCTCCAGTGACAGGAACACCACGGCGCGGCGGCCCTCGCCGTCGACGCTGTACAGCCGCACGTTCGTCTCGCAGAAGGTGCCGAGGTACGGCAGGCCGGGGCCGCTGAACAAACCGAGGCGCACCATCCGGAAGCCGATCAGGCCGACGTAGGTGACCCCGTCGAGGGTGTCGGGGACGGTGCCGGCGGGCAGGAACGGCGCGACCGTGTCCGGGGGCACCGCCCAGTGCAGGAACGCGAGATCGTGCCAGCGCTGCACGAGCACGGAGCGGCGCACCGGGCGCAGCGTCTCCGGGGTCACGTCCTCGACTCGCATCCCACCATGATGCGGCACGGGCCGCGCGCGCAGCATGGACCGCTGCCACCTGTCGCCATATGGCCATAATCAGGTACAGTGTCCGGCGTGAATGTGCAGCGACACGTACCGGCCGTGTACCACCAGATCGCGGACTTCCTGCGCGCGGAGATCGTCCGCGGCACCTACCCGGCCGGGCAGCCCCTGCCCAGCGAGCGTGAGCTCTGCGAGCGGTACACCGTCAGCCTCACCACCGTCCGGCGGGCCGTCGGGATCCTGCGCGAGGAGGGCATCGTCACCACCCGCCGCGGCGCACCCTCGACGGTGCGGGAACGCCCCGCCCGGTCCACCGTGGTGATGGGCCGCGGCAGCAAGCTCACCTGCCGCATGCCCACCACCACCGAACGCTTCGCCATGGGCATCGAGCGGGGCGTGCCGCTCGTCGAGGTCCGCGACAAATCCGGCCGCGTCGAGGTGTTCCTCGCCGACCGGGTCGAGATCCTCAACCCGGAAGGGCTCGCCGGCGCCGCGACCAGAATCATGGACGTCGCCTGACCGGCCGGGCGCCCGCTACGGCTGCAGCAGGACCTTCACCACGCCCTCCTTCTTCTCCTGGAAGCGCTGGTACGCCCCGGGCGCCGCCTCCAGCGGCAGGCGGTGCGTGGCGAACGACTCGACCCCGAGCGGGTCCGCGTCACCGGTGAGCAGCGGCAGGATCTGCGGCACCCACCGCTTCACGTTCGCCTGCCCCATCCGCAGTTGGATCTGCTTGTCGAACAGCACCATCATCGGCAGCGGATCCGCGGTGCCGCCGTAGACGCCCGACAGCGAGATGGTGCCGCCACGCCGGACCGCGTCGATCGCCAGGTGCAGCGCCGCGAGCCGGTCCACGCCCGCCTTCTCGATGAGCTTCGTCGCGACCACGTCCGGCAGGAACCCGGTGACCGTCTGCGCCAGCTTCCCCACCGGCGAGCCGTGCGCCTCCATGCCCACCGCGTCGATCACCGAGTCGGCGCCGCGGCCGTCGGTCAGGTCCCGGATCGCGTCGGCGACGTCGTCGACCTGCGTCAGGTCGATCACCTCGACCCCGTTGGCGCGGGCCCGCTCCAGGCGCTCCGGCACCAGGTCGACCCCGATCACCCGCATCCCGCGGTGCCGGGCGATCCTGGTGGCCATGTCACCGATCGGCCCGAGCCCGAGCACGGCGAGGGTCCCGCCGTCGGGCACGGCCGCGTACTCGAGGGCCTGCCACGCCGTCGGCAGCACGTCCGACAGGTACACGAACCGGTCGTCGGACGGCCCGTCCGGCACCTTGATCGGCCCGAACTGGGCCTGCGGCACCCGCAGGTACTCCGCCTGCCCGCCGGGGATCTGCCCGTACAGCTTCGTGTAGCCGAACAGCGCCGCGCCCTTGCCCTCCGCGCGCACCTGCGTCGTCTCGCACTGCGTCATGAGCCCCTGCGCGCACATCAGGCAGTGCCCGCACGAGATGTTGAACGGGATCACCACCCGGTCCCCGCTGCGCAGGTGCGTGATGTCCGCGCCGACCTCCTCCACGACGCCCATCGGCTCGTGCCCGAGGATGTCACCTTCGCTCATGAACGGCCCGAGCACCTCGTACAGGTGCAGGTCGGAGCCGCAGATGCCGCTGGACGTGACCCGGATGACGATGTCGTTGGGCTCCTGGACGACCGGGTCGGGGACCGTGTCGACCCGGACATCACGCTTCCCGTGCCACACCACTGCCTTCACAAGTTCCTCCTCTGTCCTGCGTCGCTCCTTCCGCCTACCCCCAGCCGCCCCCCGGAAACGACCAGCCCCGCCACGGCGACCAGCGCGACGGGCAGTGGCGGGGCCAGAGACGGCGAGACATGAGCCGGAGCGGCGGGGCGCGAGCACGCGCGGACAGCAACCACGGTGATGGCGCGCGCATGCGCAGGAAGCTGCCGCGCGCAGCGCAGGCAGTGCGAGCGCAGCGAGCATGGGGGCTCCGGGGTGGGAACCCCCCGGCCGGCCGCGGCGGCAGCCGCCCGAAGCCAGAAACTGCCCGAAGGAAAACCTAGTTCTGCTAAATCTTGACCGAACGTGCATCAGCCAGTATGAATGCATCGAGAGCGCTCTCCCGTCCTCACCGCCACGAACGGGAGACCACCCATGTCCCGATCACGCACGGTCCGACTGCTGGCCGGCGCGGGCGCAGCCCTGCTGGGCAGCGCCTTCGTCGCGCTCGCACAGGCACCACCGGCCCACGCCGCCGATCTCAACCTGACCCAATACGTCAACCCGCTGATCGGCACCGACGACAGCAACTCCCCCAACCCCGTCGGCGGCGGCGCCGGTGGCAGCACGTTCCCCGGCGCCACCGTGCCGTTCGGCATGACCCAGTTCAGCCCCGACACCCCGACCGCGTCGCCGTCCGGGTACCGCGACCGCGACCGCACCATCGAGGAGTTCAGCCTCACCCACTTCAACGGCGCCGGCTGCCCCAACAACGAGGACCTCGGCCTGCTGCCCGTCACCGGTGCGCTCGGCTCCTCCCCCGGCACCGCCTGGACCAGCTACGCCTCGGCGTACACCAAGACCAACGAGGCCGCGTCCGCCGGCTATTACAAGAACCGCCTCGACAAGTACGGCGTCGACACCGAACTGTCCGCGACCACCCGCACCGGCGCGCTGCGCCTCACCTACCCCAGCACCACCACCGCCCGGTTGCTCATCAACACCAGCCGGTCCGCCACCGGCAACCGCAGCGGCTCGGTGAGCATCTCCGGCAGCAACGTCACCGGCAGCGTCACCGCCGGCGGGTTCTGCGGCTCGTCCAAGACCTACCAGATCTACTACTCGATCCGCTTCGACCGGGCACCCTCGTCCGTCGGCACCTGGAACGGCGGCACGATCAGCAACGGCTCCACCAGTACCAGCGGCGTCAACACCGGCGCGATCATCACCTGGGACACGAGCAGCAACCGCACCGTCAACGCGACCGTCGCGCTGTCCTTCGTCAGCGTCGCCAACGCCACCGCCAACCTCAACGCGGAAACCGCCGCCTTCGACACCGTGCGCGCCAACGCCGACAGCGCCTGGAACACCGCCCTCAACCGGGTCCAGGCGACCGGCGGCAGCGCCACCGAGCTGCAGAAGTTCTACACCGCGCTCTACCACGTGATGCAGAACCCGAACGTCGCCAGCGACGTCAACGGCCAGTACCGCGGCTTCGACAACGCCGTGCACACCGCCGCCCACCCCGTGTACCAGAACTACTCCGGCTGGGACATCTACCGCTCGTGGGCCGCGCTCATCGCGTTCATCGCCCCCGACGTCGCCAGCGACATCATGAAGTCGATGGTCCTCGACGGCCAGCAGGGCGGCCTGCTACCCAAGTGGTCGCAGCAGATCAACGAGGACTTCGTCATGACCGGCGACCCCGGCCCGATCATCGTGTCCAGCGCCTACGCGTTCGGCGCCCGCAACTTCGACACCGCCGCCGCGCTGCAACTGATGAAGAACGCCATCGCCGGCGGCACCATGCAGGGCTCACCGATCCGCGGCCGGCAGTCGGAGTACGCGTCCAAGACGTACATCCCCGGCGCACCCTCGGACTCGATGGAGTACTCGGCCTCGGACTTCGCCGTCGCCCAGTTCGCCCGGGCCACCGGCGACACCGCCACCTACACCTCGGCGATGACCCGCGCCCAGTACTGGCGCAACACCTTCAACAGCGAGTCCGGCTACATCCACCCGCGCAACAGCGACGGCAGCTGGCCATGGCCGCTCAACCCCGCGCAGGAGAGCCCTTACACCGAGGGCAACGCCTCCCAGTACACCTGGATGGTCCCCTACAACCTGGGCGGGCTCATCAACCTCATGGGCGGGCCGCAGACCGCGGTGCAGCGCCTCGACCACCACTTCACCGAGCTCAACGGCGGGCTGTCGCGGCCGTACTTCTACATCGGCAACGAACCCGAGCACAACGTGCCGTGGGCGTACCACTTCGCGCAGCGCCCCGGCAAGACCTCCGCCGCCGTGCGGCGCGTCATGAACGAGTCGTTCACCACCGGCGCCGGCGGCCTGCCCGGCAACGACGACCTCGGCGCCACCTCCGCCTGGTACGTCTGGTCCGCGATGGGCATGTACCCGGTCACCCCCGGCGCCGACACCCTCGCCGTCCACGGCCCGACGTTCCCGTCGGTGCTCATCCAGCGCGCCGCCGGCAACATCCAGATCAACGGCGGCAGCCCGTCCAGCCAGTACGTGCAGAGCCTCACCCTCAACGGCTCCGCCGTGGCGAACAACTACCTGCGCTACCCGGACCTCGCCGCCGGCGGCACCCTGCAGTACACGATGGGCGGCAGCGAATCGAGCTGGGGCACCGGCGCGGGCAACGTCCCACCGTCCTTCACCGACGGCGCCACCCAGCCCCCGGCCGCGCCGAACCTCGGCCCCAACCTGGCGCTGAACAAGACCGCGACCGGCTCCGCCGCCTGCGCGAGCGCCGAGTCCGCGGCCAAGGCCGTCGACGGCAGCCTCGCCGGCAACAGCAAGTTCTGCACCGGCAGCGCCCCGCGCTTCCTGCAGGTCGACCTCGGCTCCAGCCAGACCGTCAGCTCGTTCGTGCTCAAGCACGCGGGCCTCGGCGGCGAGTCGACCGGCTGGAACACGGGCGCCTTCACCATCTCCACCTCCACCGACGGCACCACCTGGACCCAGGCCGTGTCCGTCACCGGCAACCGCGCCAGCCGCACCCTGCACCAGGTCTCGCCGCGCACCGCCCGCTACGTCAAGGTGGACATCGGTACCCCCGCCAACGACGGCAACACGGCCGCGCGCATCTACGAGTTCGAGGTGTACGGTGGCGGCGCCCCGACGGGCAACCTCGCCCTCGGCCGCCCCGCCACCGCCGACTCCTCCTGCGCCGCGACCGAAGGCCCCGACAAGGCGGTCAACGGCAGCGTCACCGGCGGCAACGCCGACAAGTGGTGCTCGCTCGGCGCGACCAAGTTCCTGCAGGTCGACCTCGGCAGCACCGTCCACATCGGATCCCTGGTGGTCCGCCACGCCGGTGCCGGCGGCGAGGACGCGGCCTGGAACACCCGCGACTACGACCTGCTGACCTCCCCCGACGGCAGCACGTGGACCACGGCCGCCCAGGTCCGCGCCAACACCGCCAGCGTCACCACCACCACGACGAACGTCAACGCCCGCTACATCCGGCTCAACGTCATCACCCCGACGCAGAACACGAACACCGCCGCGCGCATCTACGAGTTCGAGGCGTACGGCTGACCCACCGGCGGCCGTCACCGCACGCCCCGCGGTGACGGCCGCCGCCAGCTCACGAGCCCGCCGTGAGCCCCTGACCCCGCCGCCAGCTCACGAGCCCGCCGTCAGCTCCTGAGCCCGCCGGCGGCGATCGACAGCAGGTGGCGCACCATGTCCGCCGGGTCCGCCGACTGCTCCCCCGCCCACGCCAGTCCCGCCGCCAGCGCCAGCAGCTGCGCCGCGGTCACGTCGGCCCTCACCTCCCCGGCCTCCTGTGCCCGCCGCAGCAGCAGGCCGCCCGCGGCCCGCATGCCGGCGCACGACGCGTGCAGCCGCGACTGTTCGTCGCGCAGGGCGGCCATCACCGACTCCGGCAACCCCCGGTAGGTCACCGACCCGGCGGCCAGCTCGCCAAGCCACTCCAGCAGCGCGTCCCCCGGCGCGGCGGCCGCCGACAGCTGCTCGGCCCGCTGCCGCAGCGCGTCGAACCGGCTCGCCAGCAGCGCCTCCAGCAGCGCCTCCCGGGTCGGGAAGTGCCGGTACAGCGTGCCGATCCCCACCCCCGCCTGCCGGGCGATGTCGCGCAGCGAGGCGTCGGTGCCGCGCGCCGCGAACGCCTCACGGGCGGCGGTGAGGAGCAAGTCGTGGTTGCGGCGCGCGTCGGCACGGACCGTCTCAGCCATGTGGCTCCCCTCGGCATTGACAATTCGGAGCACCGCTCCGTATTTTCGGAGCAGCGCTCCGGAACGTCCGGGGCGAGCATACCAAGGGGGAACCATGCCCGAACGCACCATCGTCGTGACCGGCGCGACCGGACTGCAGGGCGGCGCCACCGCCCGCCAACTGCTCGCCTCCGGCGAGGGCTGGCACGTGCGGGCGCTGGTCCGCGACCAGGGCACGCCCGCCGCCCGCGCCCTGGTCGAGGCCGGCGCCGAGCTGGTCACCGGCGACATGGGCGACCGCGCCTCGCTCGACGCCGCCTTCGCCGGCGCCCACGGCGTGTTCAGCGTCCAGCCCGCGTACGACGCGCCGCACTTCGAAATCGACGAAGTCCGGCTCGGGGTGAACGTCGCAGACGCCGCGCACGCCGCCGGGGTCCGGCACCTGGTCTACACCTCCGTCGGCGGCGTCGAACGCGGCAGCGGCATCACCCACTGGGACACCAAGTGGCAGATCGAGCAGCACATCAGGGCCCTCGGCGTGCCCGCCACGTTCCTGCGGCCCGTGATGTTCATGGAGAACCACGCCTCCGCCAAGTACGGGGTGACCAGCCCGACCGCCCTGATCCGGATGATCGCCCCCGGCGCCCGGGTGCAGCTCATCGCCGTCGACGACATCGGCGCGTTCGCCGCCCTCGCCTTCGCCGACCCGGCGACCTACCTCAGCCTCGCCCTGGAGCTCGCCGGTGACGAGGTGACCCGCGAGGAGCTCGCTTCGTCCATCACCCGGGCCACCGGGATCGAGATCCCCGCCGCGCCCGTGCCGGCGGAGGTGCTCGCCGGCCAGGGCATCGACATCGACAACGTCCAGCGCGCCGGCTCCTTCGGCGGGTGGCAGGCCGACATCCACGCGCTGCGGCGGCTACACCCGGGCCTGATGGACCTGCGGACCTGGCTCACGAGGGTCGGCGCCGGGCTGTTCGCGCGGCTCGTAGTCCCCGCCACACCCGGTACGGCATCCTAGGAGGCTAGCCAAGCAGCCTTTCGGGCGAAACGGGCACCAGGTCCCGCGCGGGGTGAGATGAGCACCACCAGCGCGGACCCGTTGCCCGGCACTGTCCATCGCCGAGTCAGCGGCCGGTGCGTACCCGCAGGCTGGTGTACCCCTTCAGGCTCAGGCTGTCGCGCCGCTGCGCGTCGCCGGTGAGCGCCAGCGACGGGAAGCGCCGGGCCAGGGCGGGCAGCGCGATCTGCGCCTCCAGCCGGGCGAGCGGCGCGCCCAGGCAGTAGTGGATGCCGCCGCCGAAGGACAGCGGCGCGTTGTCGGCGCGGTCCAGGCGCAGCACGCCCGGGTCGGCGAAGCGGGCCGGGTCGTGGTTGCCGGCGCCGAGGTACGCCACGACCCGTTCCCCCTCCTGCACGGTCACCCCGCCGAGCTCCAGCGGCGCGGTGACCACCCGGCTGCTGAGCTGCACCGGGCTGTCGAAGCGCAGCAGCTCCTCCACCGCCGGCTGGGCGAGCGCGGGGTCCCGGCCGAGCAGCGCGTACTGCTCGGGGTGGCCGAGCAGGGCGGCGACGCCGTTGGCGAGCAGGTTGGTGGTCGTCTCGAAGCCGGCCGCGAACAGCAGCGCGGCGTTGCTGAGGACCTCCTCGTCGGTGAGCCGGTCGTCGGCCGCCTGCGCCTGCACCAGCGCGCTGAGCAGGTCGTCGGCGGGCCGCCGGCGGCGCTGCTCGACGAGCCCGGCGAGGTGGTCGCGGATGGCGGCGGCGGCCGGGTCGGCCCGGGTGAGCACGTCGGGGGTGATCACCTCGAGGACCTGGGTCCAGTCGCGCACGAGGGTCTGGAAGCCGGCGCGCTCCGGCTCCGGCACGCCGAGCAGCTCACCGATCACGTTGACCGGCAGCGGGAACGCGAACGCCTCGACGAAGTCCGCCTCGCCGGCGCCCTCCATGGCGTCGAGCAGGTCCTGCACCATCCGCTCGATCGCCGGGCGCAGCGCCTCGACCCGCCGCGGGGTGAACGCGGAGCTCACCAGCCGCCGCAGCCGCGTGTGGTCCGGCGGGTTGAGCGTCAGCATGCTGGTGAACAGCTGGTGCAGCGCCGGGTGCTCGCGCCAGTCGGGGAAGCCGACGAAGGCCAGCATGTCGGCGGGCAGGTGCTGCAGGCGCGGGTCGCGCACGACCGTCGCGCAGTCGCCGTAGCCGGTCACCACCAGGGCGCCGTCCTCGGCGCGCACGACCGGCGAGATCTCCCGCAGGCGGGCGTAGCGCGGGTACGGGTCGGCACGCCCCGGCATCCGGGTCAGCTCGGCGAGCAGGGCCAGCACTTCCGGGTTCTGCACGATGTCGGGCATTCGTCCACTTTATGCGGGCGGCACGGCCGCTTCGGGCGGGCGTCAGGGCCGCTTCGGGTGGGCGTCACGGCGCTTCGGGTAGGCGTCAGGGCCGCGCCGGTCCGTGCAGCTCGGCGGCGGCCCTGGCCGCCTCCGGTGGCATCCGCAGCCGGTCGGCGTCCCGCGCGGCGCGGGCCCAGGCCCGCCGGGCGGCCCCGGTCCGGCCGCGCAGCGCGAGGTGCCGGCCCAGCACGAGCAGCGCCCGCGGGCGGGCCATCGGATACGTGCGGGCGTACCGGCGCAACCGCCGCACCGCGGTGGCCTCGACCGCGCGCAGGCCGGCGGGCACGTCACCACCGCCGCCGAGCAGGGCCTGGCACACCTCGGCGACCCCGGCGTGGGCGTCCAGGCCGTACTGCGCCCGCGCCGGTCGCGGGCCGAGGAGCCGGTCGGCGGTGCGCACCGCCTGCCACGCCTGCGCCCTGCGGCCGGCGGCCAGGTGCGCCCGGGCGGCGGCCGTGTGGAAACGGGCGGCGTCGACCGTGGCCGCGTGCGGCAGCAGCTCGGACGCCTCCAGCAGCCACCCGTCGAGCGCGGGGTCGGCCGGGTCGGCGCGCAGGGTCGCCTCGATGAGCAGCAGCAGGCCCCACAGGTGCACGACCGGGTCGCGGCGCTCGCGCCCGGACGCCACGCACTCGGCCGCGGCGGCGACCGCCTCGGCGTGCCGGCCGGTGAGGTGCTGGGCCACGCCGGCGACCAGGCGGACGTCGTCGGCCCAGCGGTGCAGCGGCGCGGCGGGCCGCGCCAGGGCCCGGGCGGCGGCGGCGTCGACCGCGGCCCAGTCGGCGACCCCGGTCCAGTGCAGGCCGCCGACGATGCCGACCCAGCAGGCGACGAGGGGTTCGCCGTGCCGCTCGACGGCCGCGACGGCCAGGGCGAGGTGGCGGCGGGCGAGGCGGCGCAGCCCGAGGCTGCCGGCGATCATGCCGAAGCCGGCGCGGGTCAGCGCGGTCAGGTCCGCGTCGCCGGACCGTTCCACGTCGTTGAGCCCCAGCAGCGAGACGGGCAGCATCAGCCGGTGCTCGTCGAGGACCCAGTACACCTCGTTGATCGCGAAACACGTGGCGGCGCGCTCCTGGTGGACCTCGCGGCGGCGCCCGCCGGCCGGGGCGGGGATGCCGGGGCGCAGGCGGCGGGCGAGCTGCACCGCGAGCATCGCGAGCAGGCCCGCGCCCGAGCCGGGGACCGGGGCGCCGAGCACGGCCAGCGCCCGTTCGAGCTCCTGCCGGGCCGCGGCGGCCGCACCGAGCTGCTGGTGGGCCTCGCCGAGCAGCCGGTGCCAGCGGCCGCGGTACAGGCCGGGCACGCCGGACCGGCGCAGCGCGGCCCCGATGACCGCCTGGGCCTCGCGGAACCAGCCGGCCCGCCGGTACACGGTCCACACCCGCCGAAGGTGGGCGTCGAGCGCGGCGGGGTCGGCGGTGGCGGTGAACCACTCGCCGGCGGCGCGCAGGTTCGCCGCGTCCAGCGCGGGCACGCCGGCCGGCTCGGCGGTGAGCAGCGCGTCGTAGTGCACGGCGTGGCGGCGGCGGGTCTCCGCCTCCTCGGCGGGGTCCTCGGCGAGCCGTCCGGCGGCGTACTGGCGCAGCAGCTCATGCATCGCGTACCGCCCGTCGGGCCCGGCGGTGATCAGTGACTGGTCGATGAGGCCGGCGAGCAGCGGCAGGCCGGCGTCCGCCACGGCCTCGGCGGCGGCCAGGTCGAAGCCGTGCTGCACCGACAGCCGGCGCAGGGCGCGGCGCTCCTCGTCGGTGAGCAGCCGCATGGACGCGTCGATCACCGAGCGGATGCTGCGGTGCCGGGGCTCCACGTCGGGTGCGCCGGTCTCCAGCAGTTCGAGGCCCTGGGCGAGCCGGTCGGCGATGACGCCCGGGGCGGCGGAGCGGACCCAGCGGGCGGCCAGCTCGATCGCCAGGGGCAGGCCGGCGACCAGGCGGCAGATCCGGGCGATGCCCTCGACGTCGGCCTCGACGCCCGGGCGCAGCAGCCGCGCCCGCTCCTGGAACAGCTGCACGGCCGCGTAGCCGGCCGCCGCGTCGCCCGCGCCGGCCGGCGGGTACGGCAGGCCGGGTACCTCGACGAGCCACTCCACGCCGAGGCCGAGCGGGCGGCGCGAGGTCGCCAGCAGCTGCACGCCCGGCGCCCCGCGCAGCAGCGCCGCGATCGGGGCGGCGGCGCCGGGCAGGTGCTCCAGGTTGTCCAGCACGAGCAGCAGCTCCCGCCCGCGGACGTGCTCGACGAGCAGGTCCAGGGGGTCGCGCGGCACGGTGAGGCCGACGCCGAACGCGGCGGCGAGGCCGGCGACCACGACGTCGGCGTCGGTGCCGGGACCGGTGCCGGCGAACGACACGAACACCACGCCGTGCCGGCGGCGGTCCCGCCGGGCGTCGGCGAGCTCGACGGCGAGGCGGGTCTTGCCGACACCGCCCGGCCCGATCAGCGTCGCCAGGCGGCACGCGGGGTCGTCGAGGAGCCGGTGCAGCCGGGTCAGCTCGGCGGCCCGGCCGATGAGGGCGGTCAGCGGCCGCGGCGGCGCGGGAGCCGGCGGTTGCGGGGGCACCGGCGGCGGGGCCTCGGCGGCACCGGCGATCTCGTCGCGCAGGGCGGTCGTCGCCGCCGACGGCTCGACCCCGAGCTCCTCACCGAGCAGGTACCGGCAGGTCTCGTACTGGGCGAGGGCGGCGGCGCGCTGCCCACCGGCGGCGAGGAACCACATGAGGGTGCGGTGCGCCTCCTCGTGCAGCCGGTCGACGTCGAGCATGCGGCGGGCGGCGTCGACGCCGGCGGCCGGGTCGGCCCGGTCGCGGGCCCACTGGACGGCGCGGTCCAGCAGCGCGAGCATGTCGGTGCGGGCCGCGGCCCGCCGCGCGGCCACCCAGTCGTCGAACAGCGCGGCGCCCGGCACGTCGAAGCCGTGCAGGAACTCGCCCCGGCACAGCCGCACGGCGGCGGCGTCGACATCGGGGGCGGTGACCGCGCGGGCGACCTCGACCGCGTCGACCCACACGGCGGTGACCGCGACGTGCTGCCTGGTCACCTGGAGGTGGTCGGGCACGACCCGGCGCAGTTTGGTCAGCACCAGGCGCAGGTTGGCCCGGGCGGTCGCCTCCGGCAGGTCGCTCCACAGCAGCCCGGCGAGGGCCGAGCGGGGGTGGGCGGTGCCGGTCACGGACAGGTAGATCAGCAGCGCCGCCGCCTTGACCGAGGCGAGGTCCGTCAATGGGTGCCCGCCCAGGGCAAGGTCGGCGCGGCCGAGCACATGCAGCGTGAGCCGCTGGTCCGTCATCGCCACCCGCCGTCGTCGGACAGCACCATATCGCGCGCGACGCCCCGCACACGACCGGAAAACGCTCCGCACACGCTCCCGCGCCTACGGTCCCGGCACGTACCGGGGACCCGAGTCGAAGGAGCCACCATGCCAGCCATCCCTGCCGTACCCGCCGGACTGCCCGAGGTGGAGGTCGGCGGCGCCGCCGTGCACCAGCTCGTCCTGCGGCACGCGGCCCGTCTCGGCGGCAAGCCGGCGCTGCTGGACGCCGCGACCGGCGACGTCATCACCTACGCCGCGCTCGCCCGCGGGGTCGGGCGGGTCGCCGCCGCGCTGGCCGCGCGCGGCTTCGGCCCGGGTGACGTCCTGGCCGTGCACAGCACGAACCGGCCCGACTACGCGCTGGCCGTGTACGGCGCGATGGCCGCCGGCGGCACCGTCACCGGCGCCGACCCGTCGCTGACCGCCGCGGAACTGGCCGCGCAGCTCGCCGACGCCGGCGCGCGGCTGCTGGTCACCGAGGCGCCGCTGCTGGAGCGGGCCGCCGAGGCGGCGCGGCGCGCGGGCGTCGAGGAGGTCCTGGTGTTCGGCGGCACGTTCGGCGCCCTGGTCGAGCACGACCACCCGCCGGCGACCGCCGTCGCCGACCCGGACGCCGACCTCGACCGCGCCGTCGCCGCGCTGCCGTACTCCAGCGGCACCAGCGGCCTGCCGAAGGGGGTCGAGCTCACCCACGCCGCCGTGGTCACCAACGTGCGGCAGGCCTTGGCGGTGCTCGACTTCACCGAGGACGACGTCGTGCTCGCGGTCGCGCCGTTCTGCCACGTCATCGGCCTCACCCTGCTGATGACGGGTGGTCTGGCGGCCGGGGCGACCGTGGTGACCCTGCCCCGCTTCGACCTCGAGGCGTTCCTGCGCGCGATCCAGGACCGGCGGGTGACGCTGACGATCGTGGTGCCGCCGGTGGTCCGGGCGCTGGCCGGGCACCCCCTCGTCGACCGTTTCAACCTGTCGTCGCTGCGCAACGTCGGGGTCGGCGCCGCACCGCTGGACGCGGCCACCGAGCAGCGCTGCGCGCAACGGCTCGGGTGCGGCGTCAGCCAGGGGCTGGGCATGACGGAGACCGCCGCCCTCATCGCCGTCGGCGACCCGCGGGCACCGCGGCGCGGATCGGTCGGCCGGCCGCTGCCCGGCACCGAGATCCGCGTCGTCGACCCGGGCAACGGCGCCGACCTCGGCGCCGGGCGGGCCGGTGAGCTGTGGGTCCGCGGTCCGCAGCTGATGCGCGGCTACCGCGGCCGGCCGCAGGAGACCGCGGCGACCCTCGACGCCGACGGCTGGCTGCACACCGGCGACCTGTGCCACGTCGACGACGACGGCAACGTCTACGTCGTCGACCGGCTCAAGGAGCTGATCAAGTACCGGGGCCACCAGGTGCCGCCGGTCGAGCTGGAGCAGCTGCTGTGCACGCACCCGGCGGTCGCCGACGCCGTCGTGGTGCCCCGGCCCGACCCGGACGCCGGGCAGGTGCCGGTCGCCCACGTGGTGCTGCGCTCGCCGGTGAGCGCCGAGGAGCTGCTGCGGTACGTGGCGGAGCGGGTCGCCCCGTTCAAGCGCCTCGCCGCGGTCGCCTTCATCCCGGCGGTCCCCCGCTCGCCGACGGGCAAGCCGCTGCGCCGGCTGCTCGCCGCGGCCGAACGGGCCCCCCGGTGACCGGCGCCGGGGCACGCGCCTGGGTGGTCAGCCTCGCCGCGACGGCGGTGTCGGCGTACGCGCTGGACGCCACCGCGACGACCGCCGGGGTGGCGCTGGTCGCCTCCGGCGTCCTCGGCGACCTCGGCCACCGGTGGGCGGTGGCGGTGCTCGTGGCCAGCTACGCGGTCTGGGCCTGGGGCCTGCGGGCGAACCTGCGCGCCAACCAGGCGCTGCTGGCGGCGACCGGGACCAGCACGAACGTGCTGTCGAAGGCGGCGCACGACCTCGCGCGCCGCTACGGCACCGGCCCGCGGGCGGCGCGGGTCGCGGCCGCCGCCGGGTACACCGCGACCGAGGTCGCCAAGGAGGTGCCCTACTACGCGGGTGCCTTCGGCGCGGCCGTGCTCACCGACCCGGTCACCGCGACCGGGGCCGTGCTGTTCCTGGCCGGGGCGAACCTCGGCGCCGCCGGCTACGAGTACGGCCTCGCCCGCCTCACCCGGACGTTCCTGCGGCGGCGCCGGTACGCGTCGTTCGACACGGACTGGGACCCGGCGGCGTACCTGGACGGCTACTACCGCACGGTCGAGCCGGACGAGGTCGCGACCATCGCGTTCCTGGTCGAGGCGCTGCGCGGCGCCGAACCCGACCGGCCGGTGCTGTTCTTCGGGGTCGGGCCGACCCTGCACCACGTGTTCGCGGCCGCCGAGACCGCCTCCGAGCTGCACCTCGGCGACTACCTGCCGGACAACCTGGCGCAGATCCGGCGGTGGCTGGACCGGGACCCGCGGGCCCACGACTGGCGGCCGTTCGTCCGGTACACCCTGCGCTGCGAGGGCAACGCCGAGCCCACCGACGACGAGGTCGCCGCGCGGGAGGAGCTCACCCGCAAGAAGATCACCGACCTGGTCGAGGTCGACGCGGGACGGCCCCGTCCGCTGCCGGACCGGTACGCGACCGTGGTCAGCGCCTACTGCGCCGACTCCGCGACCGCCGACCGCGCGACCTGGGCGCGGTTCATGCGGCACATCGGCGGGCTGGTCGAGCCCGGCGGGCTGTTCGTGACGGCGGCGCTGCGCCGCTGCCGCGGCTACACCGTCGCCGGCCGGTCGTTCCCGAGCGCCGACATCGACGAGCACGACCTGCGGGCGGTCCTGCGGCCGGACTTCACGCCGCCGGCGATCGAGGTCCGGCAGGTGCCACAGCAGGCGGCGCACGGCTACGGCGGCATCATCCTGTGCCACGCACGCCGCCGCTGACGCTCCGCACCGGCCCGCGGCCGCCGCCGGCTCAGCGCGGAGCGGCGCCCCCGGCTCAGCGCGGAGCGGCGCCGCCGGCTCAGCGCGGAGCGGCGCCCCCGGCTCAGCGCGGAGCGGCGCCCCCGGCTCAGCGCGGAGCGGCGCCCCCGGCTCAGCGCGGAGCGGCGCCGCCGTCGATGTCCAGGGTGGTGCCGGTGACGAACGCCGCCTCCGCCGAGGCCAGGTACACGGCGGCGGCGGCGACCTCGGCGGAGGTGCCGCCCCGGCCGGCCGGCAGCGCCGCCACGGTCGCCTCCCGGCGGGCCGGGGTGCTGAAGGTCGCGTGGAAGTCGGTGTCGCCGATGAACCCCGGGGCGAGCGCGTTGACGGTGATCCGGTCCGCGGCCAGCTCCTTCGCCAGGCCCTTGGTGAGGCCGATGATGCCGGCCTTCGCGGCGGCGTACGCGACCGCGCCGGTACTGCCGCCGGTGTGCGCGGCCAGCGACGCCATCGTGATGATCCGCCCCGAGCCGGCGGCGCGCAGGGCGGGCAGCGCCGCGCGGACGGTGCGGAACGTGGCCGTGAGGTTCACGTCGGTGACCCGCGCGAAGTGCTCGTCGCTCATCTCCCCCACGGCGACCCGGCCGACCAGGTGCCCGGCGTTGCAGACCAGGATGTCCAGGCCGCCGAGGTGCCCGGCCGTCTCGGCGAGGAGCCGGTCGACCTGCGCGGTGTCGGTCACGTCGGCCCGCACGGCGACCGCCCGGCGGCCCAGCGCGGCGATACGGTCCACCACGGCGGCGGCCCGGTCCGCCGAGCGCCCGTAGTGGACGACGACGTCCGCGCCGTGCTCGGCCAGTGCCACCGCGATCGCCGCGCCGATGCCGTGCCCGGCGCCGGTGACCAGCGCCCGCCGGCCCGTCAGGTCGAACATGCCGCCGTCCTTTCCTCGTCCCGTCCGGCCGGCGGGGAACCGGCCGGCGCTGGTGTGATTCTCCACGGTACGCACACCGCAGGGAGGTCACGGTCGATGCCCGTACTGCCACGCACGGCGCCGCTGGCCGGCGCGCTGCTGCTCGCCGCGTGCACCGCCACCGCGCCGGCGCCCGGCGCCACCGGCCCCGCCACCGCACCCGCCACGTCCCGGGCGGGGCGGGTGGCCGATCGTGACTGCGCCGGCCTGGTCAGCGTCGGGCTCGGCGACGACGCGTGGCGCGCGGCGCCGTCGGCCGGGCCGGCCGTGTTCGCCCCGCTCGACTACGCGTGGGGCGACCGGGCCGGCTTCACGGCCAGGGCCGCCGACGCGCAGGGCTGGCGCCGGTTCAAGGTCGCGATGCGGCTGCGCCCCGGTACCCCCGCCACCGTCACGGTCCCCGCGGCGCAGCGTGGGGTCGCCGCGCTCACGTACCGCAACGGCCTCGACGACACGGTCACCTTCGCCGCCTGCGGCGACACCGCGGACCCGCCCCCGGCGGCCGAGTTCGCCGGCGGTTTCGCCCTGCGCGAGGCCGCCTGCCTCGCCGTCGACGTCACCTGGCCGGGCGGCACCGCCCGGGTCGTGCTCGACTTCGGCAAGGGCGGCTGCTGAACCGCACCTCAACCGGCGTGCAGTGCCGCGCCCTCAGCGACCGCGGTCTCGGGCTGCTCCAGCGTCGTGGGGGCGACGCCGGTCACCCGGTGCAGGACGGTGGCGGCGAGCGGGATGCGGCTGGAGCCGCCGACGAGCAGGATCGCGGACGGCGCCGCCCCGCCGGCCGCCGCCTGCGCCGCCCGGGCCGCGGCCACCGTGCGGTCGATGACCGGGCGGGCCAGCACCTCGAACTGGTCCCGGGTGAGCACCGTGTCCCGGTCGTACAGCGGCACGTGGATGCTCGTCGAGCTCGACCGCGACAGCATCTCCTTCGCCGTGCGGATGTCCTCCCACAGCGTCCACCGCGCCCGGCGGTCGGTGGCGTCGACCGGATGCTGCAGCCGCTGCCACCGCTGCGGGTCCAGCACGGCGTACGCGGCGCCGACGTGCGCGACGAGCGCCGCGTCGACGTCCAGCCCGCCGGCGTCGGGCAGCCCTTCCGTCGAGGTGACGGTGAACCCGGCGGACGTCCCGTTCGATGCTCGGGTCAGCACGGTCGCATCGAAGGTGCCGCCGCCGAAGTCGTACACGAGGGACGGTGCCGCCGGCGGGCACGTCGACCGGGTGCACCCCGGTGAGGAACCCGGCGGCTGCGACGAGCTCGGCGACCACCGTCAGCGACGTCAGACCGGCCCGGACGGCGGCGGCGACGAGCAGTTCGCGCCGGCGCGGCCCCCCATGAGGCCGGGTGGGTGAGGGTGGCGGCCGGGGTCGCCCCGTCCAGGATGCGGCGGCTCTCGGCCACCACCCGGGTCAGCACCGCGGCGATGAGGTCGACGACGGGGTGCTCGACGCCGCCCAGCAGCACGGTCTGGTCGTCGATGCACCGCTTCGGCGAGGGCTCGAAGCGGTCGGGCGCGGTCTTGGCGAGGTGCAGCGCGTCCCGCCCGACGGCGAACGTGCCGTCCTCGGCCGCGAACACCGCCGACGGCAGCAGCGGCCGGCGAGCCATCGGCCGCCCGGCCCTGCGCCGCCGCACCATGGTCGCCCGGCCGGCGCCGGACGGGCGGGGTGTGGCCAGCAGCGCGGCCACGTCCTCGCGGCTGGCGGCCCGGCGAGGGGTGGGCAGCTCCGCGACACCCCGTGTTCACCGGCTGTTCAGCCGCGACAGGCAACCGGCCGATGAGTTGGTGCGCAAGGGTGTGCGCGTTTCGTACAGTGCCCAGTGTGAGGGGTACCGAGGCATCCGCGGCACTGCCGGACGGCGTCGAGCTGTACTCGCTGACGGCGGACGGCACGGCGCTGCTGACGTCCCGGACCGGCCGCGGCGACCTGCTCGACCCCGCGGCGCTGCTGCCGTTCATCGACAGCGGGCAGCACGCCCGGTACCTCGTCGGTGACGCGCTGACGTCGCCGGAGCGGCCGAGCAACGCCACGTACAAGCTCGGGCTGATGCGCGGGCACAGCGCGTTCACCCCGCACGCGCACGGCGGCGAGCACTTCGTGCTGAGCCTCGGCTACGCGGCGTGCGGCCTGTACGACGAGCAGCGGCAGGAGGCGGTGACGGTCCGCCTCACCCCCGGCGTCATGATCCGCATCCCGGCGCTGCTGCCGCACTCGTTCGCCAACCGGGGCGCGGGCCGGCTGCTGATCCTCGCCGCCAACACCGGCTTCGGCATCGACCACGAGGACTACGCGATCACCGCCGAGGAGGCCGAGCGGCGGGCGGCGGGCGAGCCCGCAGGCGCCGAGCTGGACTACCCGGCGCTGGCCAAGGCGTTGCACGCGGTCGGCTCGGCGCCGTCACCGGGCGGGATGACCTGGCGGGAGCGGGTGGCGCAGGCCGCCCGCCGGCTCGCCGTGAGCCTGGAGGGACCGGCATGATCT
This sequence comes from Dactylosporangium sp. NPDC050688, assembly GCF_040654515.1. NCBI lineage: Bacteria > Bacillati > Actinomycetota > Actinomycetes > Micromonosporales > Micromonosporaceae > Dactylosporangium > Dactylosporangium sp. NPDC050688. The sequence goes on along the minus strand of NZ_JBFAIC010000010.1, from coordinate 9,124 downwards.
GCCCGCACTGCACCGCGAACCTCAAACGCAAGGAGCGCACCGGCTCGCGGTGCGGCACGTGCAAGAAGCCGTTCGTGTTCGAGCCGAAGGACAACCCGCTCGCCCTGCACGACGTCAAGGTCCGCCGCCTCACCGCGAAGCTGTCCGAGGGCGGGCACTGGTACACCACGACGCAGCTGTGGTACGCGGCCGCCCGCAAGACGAACAAGGCCGCCAGCAACGGCACCGCCGGGTGCGGGATCGTGGTGCCGATCCTCATCGGCGGGGTGCTGCTCGCCGTCGGCCTGTTCGGCGACGTCACAGCGCTCGCCGTGGTCGGCGTCGTGCTGCTGCTCATCAGTGCGACCGTCATCGCGCTGCGGCTGGCCGGCGTCATCAAGCGCGAGGTCGCCGTGAAGATGCCGCTGCAGCAGTTCCGCAAGGAGATCCTCGGCGGCTGGAGCAGGGTCTACGGCCAACCGCCCGGCGGCATCGTCGACGAGCCCAACGTGCGGCCCGGCCCGCCGCCGGCCCAGCCGGCGTTCGCGATCCTCTGCCCCGACCCGGCGGTGCTCGCGTGCCTGCGGATCAACGAGGTCGAGCGCCGGTTCAACGCGGCCCTCGCCGCGAACGTCGCCGGGCTGCCGCCCGCGACCCCGGTCGCGGTGCTGCGCGACGCCAGCGTCGACGGCGAGATCTTCCTGGCCACCGCCCGGCACGAGCTGTCCGGCCGGCGGGTCGTGGACCTGGGCCTGCGCCCCCGCACGGTGCTCGCCGCGAAGGACCCGTTCAAGCTGCGCACCAAGGCCCGCGACCCGCAGCGGGTCGCCTGGCTCAAGAGCCACACCGACCTCAGCCCGCGGGAGCTGGAGTGGCTCGGGGACGGCTGGTCCTCCCCCGTCGCGGCGCTGCGCCCCGCGCAACTGCTCACCCGCGTGCAGAAGGTCGCCACCCACTTCGGCGGCGCCGGCGACCCCGCCCGCCGCGCCGCGGCCGCGATCGGCTTCATGACCTGGCCCGCGGCATGAGCGGCCCGCAGCGCAGCGGAGGGCTGCGAATCAGCAGCTCAGGGTGGAGCTCAGGCCGACGCTGGAGCGCAGCGGAGGCGGCGGCATGACCATTCTGGACCGGGCGGTGGCGGCGGCGGTCGTACGGGCCGGGGCGCCGGGGCGGATCCGGTTCACCCGGCGGCAGCTGTACTACGAGGTGTGCCGCGGGCTGCTGCCGGTACACCGGCTGCCGCGCAATCTCAGGTTCACGCTGCCGGCACCGGTCGGCCACGCACGGTTCCTCGCCGCCCTGGAGCGGCACGGCCCGGTGCCCGGCCTGCTGGCGGAGCCTGCTGAGGGCCCCGCCGAGCGGCGCACCGCGCCCCGGGACGACGTGCCCGACCTGTACGACTACGGGCTGCCCCGGCTGCTCGTCTGCCAGGACCCGGCGATCACCGGGATGCTGCTGGCCAACGAGCTGCACATGGAGTCGGCGTGCCCGGTGTTCGCGCTGCGTGACCTGCCGCTCGACCCGCGGCTGACCGAGGCGCTGCGGCGCACCGGCGACGCCGTCGTGTACGTGCTGCACGACGCCTCCCGGTCCGGGTACGCGGCCGTCGAGGACGTCCGCGCGTGGGCCGGCGACCTGCGCGTGCACCCGCTGGGGCTGCGCCCGGTGCACGCCGCCGCGCTGCACCTGACCACCGGTCCCCGCGACCGGTCCACCGCCGCCGGGACGGCGCCGGCCGGGCTGGAACCGTGGGAGCTGCGGTGGCTGCGGGCCGGTCGCGGCGTCGAGGTCGCCGCGGTCAACCCGGCCCGGCTGCTGCGCACCGTGCACCGCCTGGTCCGCGGCCAGACCCGGCACCGCCGCAGGACCGCCCGCCTGCGCCAGCTGCAGGCCACCGGGTTCATGACTTGGCCGGCCGCATGACAGGAGTGCTGTGAGCCAGTACCGCGAAGTCCAGTACACCGATCAGCTGCTCAGCGACCGCAGCGTCCACCGCCGCTTCGCCGACGGCCGTGAGGAGTGGCGGCGCCGCTCCGGTGACCGGCACGTGCAGTGGCAGGACAACTCGGGGCGCAGCGGCGTCGACGAGGTCCTCGGCAACCGCATCATCAAGCGCACGTACACCACCGGGCAGGTCGTGTACGGCCGCGACCAGGGCTACGGCCGCACCGCGTGGGGCGACGGGACGCTGACGGTGAACCGGACGTCGTTCGGCGGCCGCACCGGCGCGATCCTCGCCGCGGTCGGCGCCGGGGCGCTGCTCGGCGCGATCGTCGCGCCGCCGCTGATGCTGTCGGAGTTCGAGGAGGAGGAGCTGCGCCGGCAGGCCCAGCAGCAACAGCAGTCCAGCAGCGACGGCGGTGGCGACGACGGCGGTGGCGACGACGACGGCAGCTGGTCCGACGACAGCGACGGCGACGGCGGCTCCGACGACGACTTCGGCTGAGCCCTCTGCCCACCGGAGCCCTCTCATGATCCCGAATGGTTCCGGTAGCCAGGGCGACCGCAACCGTTCGGGATCATGAGATCAGGAGGAGGAGTCGTGCCACGCATCGCAGCGACGCTGGGCGGCGGCCCGCAGGCCCTGACCGGCCTCGGCGCCCGGCCCGTGGCGCAGGTCGGCGCCGCCGCCCTCGGCGTCGTCGACGGCGAGCCCGGCTTCGCCGAAGGCCCGTTCACCGCCGGTGACCTGCGCGCCGCCGGTGAGGTCGTGCTGCACAACCGGGCCGAGCTGCTCGCCGCCCTCGCCCGGGCCGGCGACCCGGCGCCACCTGACGTCCCCGACGGTGCGCTGCTGCTGCGGCTGTACGCCCGCCTCGGCGCCGACGGGATCCGCGCCGCCGACGGGATGTTCGTGCTGGCCGTCGCCGACGGCGCGGACCTGGTCCTGATCCGTGACCACGTCGGCGCCCGCACCGTCTTCCACGCCCGGTCGGGCACCGGCGGCGGCTGGGCGGCGTCGACGTCGCTGCGGGCGCTGCGGCACTGGCCGGCGCTGGACACCGGGCTGAACCTCGCCGCGGTCCGTTCCTTCCTCACGTTCGCGTACCTGCCCGGCGACGAGACGCTGCTGCGCGGCGTGCACGAGGTGCTGCCCGGCAGGATCGTGCGGCTGCGCGCCGACGGCACCGTCGAGGAGCAGGTGTTCTGGGAGGCGACCGAGGCCGTCGACGACACCGCCGACGCCGCGTCGCACGCCGCGGCCCTGCGGGCGCTGCTGGAGCGGGCGACGAGCCTGCGGCTGCCGGCCGCCGAGCCTGCCGCGGTGCTGCTGTCCGGCGGCGTCGACAGCAGCCTGGTCACCGCGCTCGCGGCGAAGCTGCACGACCAGGAGGTCCGCACGTACTCCATCAGCTTCGGCCACGACCTGCCCAACGAGCTGGCGTACTCGGGGCTGGTCGCGACCCACTGCAACACCCGTCACCAGGTGCTCAACGTCTCCGGCGAGCAGGTCGCGGCGCGGCTCGCGGACACCGTCGCGCTGCTGGACAGCCCTGTCGGCGACCCGCTCACGGTGCCGAACCTCATGCTCGCCGAGGCCGTCGCCGGCGACGGGATGCGGGTCGTGCTCAACGGCGAGGGCGGCGACCCCGTGTTCGGCGGGCCGAAGAACCTGCCGATGCTGCTGTACGAGCTGCACCGCGACGACCCGTCCCCGGACGCCCGGGCGCTGGCGTACCTGCGCTCCTACCGCAAGTGCTACGCGGACCTGCCGGCGCTGCTGACCGCGGACACCCTGCGCGCCCTGCACGACGCGCCGGGCCCGGAGCGGTTCGTCGCGCCGTACCTGTCGCCCGGCACGATGCGGTCGCACCTGAACCGGCTGCTGCACTGCAACCTGCGCACCAAGGGCGCGCACCACATCCTGACGAAGGTGGAGCGGCTCACCGCGGCGCGCGGGCTGCAGGGCCGGGCCCCGCTGTTCGACCGGCAGGTCATCGACCACGCGTTCACCGTCCCGCCGCGGCTGAAGCTGGCCGGCACCGACGAGAAATGGATCCTCAAGGAGGCGGTGCGCGACCTGCTGCCGGCGACCATCATCGACCGGCCGAAGAGCGGCATGCGGGTGCCGGTGCAGCAGTGGCTGAGCGGGCCGCTGCGGGAGCTCGCCGACGACGTGCTGCTCGGCAGCCGCACCAGCGGCCTGTTCGACCCGGCGACGATCCGGGCCTGGCTGCGCGGCGAGGGCGCGCTGCTGCCCCGGCAGGGCGGCAAGGTGTGGCTGGTGCTGACGCTCGAGCTGTGGCTGCGTGCCTACGATGTGGCGTGAGCGGCCAGCGGAGCGGCTCGGGCCGCGAACCAGGGGCTCAGCTGGAGCCGGCGCCGGAGCGCAGCGGAGGAGACGGCGTGAGTACCTATCTTGAGCTGACCGACCCGCGCACCGGCCTGGTCCGCACCCGGCTGCGGCCCGGCGGCCCCGCCGAGGTGGCGGCCGCGGTCGGCGCCGCCCGTTCGGCGCTGCCCGGCTGGGCCGGCCTGACCGCCAAGGAGCGGTCGCACCGCCTGCTCGCGCTCGTCGCACTCATCGAGCAGCAGCTGGAGGTGTACGTCCAGCGCGAGGTCGCCGGCACCGGAAAGTCCACAGTGGACGCCCGGGCGGAGGTGCTGAACTCCGCCGACGTGCTGCGCTTCTACGCCGGGGCAGTCCGCGCCGACCTCACCCCCGCCGCCGGGCACCGGCTGCCGGGCCGGGAGAGCTGGGTGCGGTGGGAGCCGCTCGGGGTGGTGGCGGCGATCGTACCGTGGAACTATCCGCTGCTCATGGCGGCGTGGCGGCTCGGACCGGCGCTCGCCGCCGGCAACACGGTCGTGCTCAAGCCCGCCGAAACCACCCCGGACACCGCGCAGCTGCTCGCCGGGCACGCCGCGGACACGCTCGGCCCCGGCGTGCTGGTGGCGCTGCCCGGCGACCGCGACACCGGGCGGCTGCTCGTCGGCGCCGAGGTCGACGCGGTCGCGTTCACCGGCAGCCAGGCCGGCGGCCTCGACGTCGCCGCCCGGGCCGGGCTGCGCCGGGTCAGCCTGGAGCTCGGCGGCAACTGCGCCGCGGTCGTGCTGCCCGACGCGCCCGAGGACACCTACGACGCGCTCGTCGGGGCGTGCACGTACAACGCCGGGCAGTCCTGCGCGGCGCCGGCCCGGGTCATCACCCTGCGCTCCCACGTGGACGAGACCGTCGAGCGGCTCGCCGCGGCGATGGCGGCCCGCCGCGCCGGCCCCGACTTCGGCCCGCTGAACAACGCCGACCAGGTCGCCCGGTTCGACGCGATCGTGGCCGGCTCCCGCGCCGGAGTCCGCCGCAGCGGCGACGTGGCCGTCGGCGACGGCGAGGCCGGCGGGTTCTGGCGGGCCGGGCTGATCCTCGCCGACCTGCCGCCGGACGACCCGGCGGTGACCCGGGAGATGTTCGGCCCGGCGCTCACCGTCCAGGCCGCCGACGACCTCGACGGGGTGGTCGCCCTGGCCAACTCGGTGCCGCAGGCGCTCGCCGCGAGCGTGTGGGGCACCGCCGTCGGCACGTCGCTGCGCGTCGCCGGGCAGCTCGACTGCGGCGAGGTCTGGGTCAACTGCCACCTGGAGCAGACCGCCGAGCTGCCGCACGGTGGCCGCCGCGGCTCCGGGCACGGCACCGACCTCAGCGTCCTGGCGCTCACCGAGTACCAGCGCCCGAAGACAGTCACGGTCCGCCTGGACTGACCTTCCGGGCGAGGAACACGTACTCCAGGCCCGGCCGGTCCGGAGCGTCGCGGACCTCCTCGACGGCGAAGCCGGCGGCGGCGAAGGACCGTTCGAGCTCCGGGCGGTCCCGGAAGCGCAGCGTCGAGTCCGAGCGCAGCCGGGTTCCGTCGTCGAAGGTGTACGTGTACCGGAACGACACGAACGGCAGCGCCACCTCGGTCACCTCCCGGCGCCGCTCGACGACCCCGGCACCGGGCACGTCGCGCACCACCGGGCCGGTGTCGGCGGCCCACTCCTCCCAGGCGCGGCGGTGCGGGCGGCGGGTCTCGAACACGAAGACGCCGCCGTCGCGCAGCGCGCCGTGGATGCCGCGCAGCGTGGCGGCCCAGTCCTCGCCGGTGAGGAACACCTGCGCGACGTTGCCGGTCATGGTCGCCAGGTCCGGCGAGCCGGGCTTGGCGGGCGGGCCGGGCAGGATCGGCGGGCCGGGCAGGATCGGCGGGCCGGGCAGGATCGGCGGGCCGGGCAGGATCGGCGGGCCGGGCAGGATCGCCAGGTCCGGCAGGGTCGTGGCGTCGCCGTGGATCCAGGTGACGCGGTCGGCGCCGGGCTTGGCGCGGGCCACGTCCAGCGACGCGGCGGCGGGGTCGACGCCGGTCACCCGCAGGCCCGACCCGGCCAGCCGGACGGCGAGGCACCCGGTGCCGCAGCCGACGTCGAGCACGTGCCCGGCACGGAACTCCTCGGCGATGCCGGCGTACAGGTCCAGGTCGCCGCGCTCACCGTCGAACGCGTCGTAGACCGCCGCGAGCCGCGGATGGTCGAAGATCGCGTCGGGCACGGTGACACGGTACCGGGATGTGGCACGATCGGCCGTATGACCAGCCAGCCCGCCACCGCGCAGCACCTGCGTGACCTGGCCCGGCTGCGCCGCGTCCGGGACCGCATCGACCGGGACCACGCGCAGCCGCTCGACGTCGAGGAGCTCGCCCGGGGCGTGCACATGTCCGCCGGGCACTTCAGCCGGGCGTTCCGGGCCGCGTACGGGGAGTCGCCGTACCAGTACCTGATGACCCGCCGCATCGAGCGGGCCATGACGTTGCTGCGCCGCGGCGACCTCACCGTCACCGAGGTGTGCTTCGCCGTCGGCTGCTCGTCGCTGGGCACCTTCAGCACCCGCTTCACCGAGCTCGTCGGGATGCCGCCCAGCGCGTACCGGGCCCGCGCGGCGGACGCGACGGCCGGCCTGCCGCCGTGCGTCGCCAAACGGGTCACCAGGCCGGTCAGGACGCCGGTCGCCGCTGCGGTCACGACGCCGGTCGCCGCTTCGGTCGCCGCTTTGGTCACGACGCCGGTCGCCGCTTCGGTCGCCGCTTTGGTCACGACGCCGGTCGCCGCTTCGGTCGCCGCTTTGGTCACGACGCCGGTCGCCGCTTC